>JBJXGP010000203.1:0-13783 GCA_046160425.1 Planctomycetaceae bacterium | reverse complement strand
CCCCCCCCCCCCCGGCGATGTCTCACTCAAACTGTCGTAGTCACATCAGGTCTTCTCGGCTTCCGGCGGCGTTTCGGCGGCCGGAGCGGCAACGGCGGCCGCTTCGAGCTGGGGTTCGAGGTCGGCGGCTTCGAAGTTGAGCTGCTTCTGGTCGCCCACCGTCTTGACGGTGACGGTGATTGTTCCCTTTCCTTCAAACGAGCCGCGGAGCAGCTCTTCCGAGAGCGGGTCTTCGACGTAGTTCTCAATCGCGCGTCGCAGCGGACGAGCACCATAATCGGTGTCCGAACCCTTCTCGATGATGAACTCTTTCGATTCGTCCGTGAGAACCAGTTTGAGACCCTTCTCGCCCAGGCGTTTGCGGACCTTCGAAAGCTCGATATCGATGATGTGCTTCAGGTCGTCCTTGTTCAGGTGGCGGAAGACGATGGTCGCATCAATACGATTCAGGAATTCCGGTTTGAACTCCCGCTGCATTTCGTGCTTCAGCCGTTCCGACATCTTGGCGTAGCTGGTGTCCGAATCCTTCTTGGCGAAACCGAACGTGTCTCCCTGCTGGATCTGCTGGGCGCCGACGTTAGTCGTCAGGATCAGGATGGCATTCTTGAAGTCCACCTTACGACCAAAGCTGTCGGTCAGGTGTCCTTCTTCCATCACTTGCAGCAGCATGTTGAAGACGTCGGGGTGCGCCTTTTCGATTTCGTCGAGCAGCACGACCGAGTAAGGCCGGCGGCGGATCTTCTCCGTGAGCTGGCCCCCTTCTTCGTATCCGACGTAGCCCGGCGGCGCACCGATCAGGCGGCTGACGTTGTGCTTCTCCATGTATTCGCTCATGTCGATCTGGATGAGAGCATCCTCGTCGCCGAACATGAATGAAGCCAGGGTTTTGGCCAGCAACGTTTTACCGACACCGGTCGGTCCGGCGAACACGAACACACCGGTGGGGCGTTTCGGATCTTTCAGACCGCTGCGGCTGCGGCGAACCGCCTTGGCCACTTGCGTGATGGCCTCGTCTTGAGCGATGACCTTCTTCCGCAGCTCGGATTCCATCTCGAGCAGACGCACGGCGTCGGCCTTGGAGAGCCGCGTCAGCGGAATACCGGTCATCTTGGCGACGACTTCGGCGATCACGTCGCCATCGACGATGCCATCCGATTCCTGGGCCTTCTCGCGCCAGTCGCGTGCCAGGTTGTCTTTCTTCCGCTTGAGCTTGTCAGCCTGGTCGCGCAGGGAAGCGGCCTTTTCGAAGTCCTGGTTGGCAACCGCTTCTTCCTTCGCCATGTTCAGGCGTTCGATTTCGCCTTCCAGATCCTTGAGATCGGGGGGTCGGACCATCGACTTCAGCCGGACGCGAGCGCCCGACTCGTCAATCACATCGATGGCCTTGTCCGGGAGGCAACGGCCCGTGATGTAGCGGGATGAGAGTTCAACAGCGGCCTTGAGCGCGTCGTCGGTGATGCGCACGCGGTGATGTGCTTCATACCGATCACGCAGGCCGCGGAGAATCTCGACTGCTTCGTCCGGGCTGGGTGGTTCGACGAGGACGGTCTGGAACCGGCGTTCTAGAGCGCCGTCCTTTTCAATGTATTTGCGATACTCGTCCAGCGTCGTGGCGCCGATGCATTGCAACTCGCCGCGGCTAAGGGCCGGCTTGAGCACGTTCGAGGCGTCTATGGCCCCTTCGGCTCCGCCCGCTCCGACCAGTGTGTGCAGCTCGTCGATGAACAGGATTGTGTTCTTGGCGCGGCGGACTTCGTTCATCACCGCCTTGATGCGTTCTTCGAACTGGCCACGATATTTTGTTCCGGCCACCAACATCGCCAGGTCGAGCACGACGATCCGCTTGTCGCGCAGGAGTTCGGGTACGCTCCCCTCGACGACCATCTGCGCGAAACCTTCGACGATGGCGGTCTTGCCGACGCCCGCTTCGCCGAGCAGCACGGGGTTGTTCTTCTGTCGTCGGCTGAGGATCTGAATCACGCGTTCGATTTCGTCTTCGCGGCCGATGACGGGATCGAGTTTGTTCTGGCGGGCCAGTTCGGTCAGATCGCGGCCGAAGCTGTCGAGCGCGGGGGTCTTGCTCTTGCTCGATTTGGTGCCGGTCGAAGTGGCGCGTTCGCCCCCTTCACCGGTTTCGGTACCGTGACCGAGCAGGTTGAGAACTTCTTCGCGGACGTCTTCCAGCTTGAGGCCGAGGTTCATCAGCACTTGAGCGGCGACCCCTTCCTGTTCGCGGAGCAGTCCCAGCAGGAGGTGCTCGGTGCCGACGTAATTGTGGTTGAGGTTTCGCGCCTCTTCCATCGCGTATTCGATGACTTTTTTGGCTCGCGGCGTTTGAGGCAATTTCCCCATCGTGACCATGTCCGGGCCGGACTGCACGATCCGCTCGACTTCCATGCGAATCTTGCGGAGGTCGATGTCGAGATTTTTCAGGACGTTGGCGGCGACGCCGGATCCTTCTTTGACCAGTCCCAACAGGATGTGCTCGGTGCCGATGTATTCATGGTTGAATCGTTGAGCTTCCTGATTGGCGAGTTGCATGACCTTTCGGGCTCGATCGGTGAATCGTTCGTACATGCCCTGGGTCCCCCTATGTTTGTTGTCGTTGATTGATGGTCAGAAATGGCTGACCGATTCATGTTTCAATTATTGCGGATTTCGACGAAAGTCAAATGGCGAAAGAATTTCCCCTCAATACTCCATCAATGGTAGTTCATAACTCTCGTTTCTGCTTTGGGATTTGTGGCCTGTCGGCGATTCTCTCGATGCTCTGCGGGATTGTTGCCGTCTTCCCGCCATGGTTGGGGGAAAACCCCGTAAATCGTTACCATTCGTCACAATCGCTGCGTTCCCCTTCATTGGAGTGGGACGCGAGAGAATTCTAGTGACCCCGGCAAAGTGTGACAAGCTCATCCGCCGCGCATTTTGCGCAACACATTCGCGTTCTTGATGTTGTTGGAAACGGTGTGCGTCGAAAATGGACAGTGAAAGCCGGAGAAAACGCGAGTCCATTTTCGATGATCCATAGGCGGGCGTTCTCTCCCATAAGATATGGCCATGTGTTTAGATTCCGCCGCGATGTCGGCATAATGACTGAAATGCCTTGTATTCATGGCGGAAATTGCGAACGCGGGGTGTGATTCGTCGCCGCTTCTTCCTGGTTTTGCTCGCGAAAACTCAGTACGGCGGTCATTTCTCGACGTCGGCGGGGCGGAGATAATGCCCGCTTCGCCCGCCGGTTTTCTCGACCAGCCGGATCGGACCGAGCTGCATTCCTCGATCGACTGCTTTGCACATGTCATAAACGGTCAGAGACGCGACACTCACTGCGGTGAGCGCTTCCATTTCGACACCGGTCCGGCCGTGAAGCGAGACCTCGGCTTCGATTCGCAGCGTATGGTCATCAACGGGAGCAATCTGAACCGCGACGCTCTCCAATGCAAGAGGATGACACAACGGAATCAGGTCGGATGTTCGCTTCGCTCCCTGGATCCCGGCGAGCCGAGCGACTTCGATCACATCTCCTTTGCTCAGTTTACGATCGAGAATCAGCGTCAGTGTCTCCGGGCTGAGCGTGACGAATCCTTCCGCCCGTGCCCGGCGGGGTGTCACTTCCTTGGCCGTGACATCCACCATGCGGCTGGCTCCCGATTCATCGAAATGCGAAAGTGATGTCATGACCAGTCGATTCCTCTGAAATGAGCAGTCGTCGAGAACTCGGAACGGTTTTTCTCCAACCAACGTGAACTGATTCTATCAGCCGGTCACTCAGAATCAAATTCGTAGAGAGCCGCGAGGGTGACTCCTTGCTGTTGCTGTGCGATGAGCAATCGAGCATTTGCGGGGGGAGTCGTGCGCCATTCCGCTGGGAGATCGGCTTTGCGGGAATAGAGAATCAGATATTTGGGGGTCGTTCGCTCGGGATCCCAGGGCCTCAATTTGATCTGCCGGTTTTTGAAGGCTACAACTTGATGTTCCCAATCGGGGATCTGCAATCCATGCATGATCGGCCCGATGTGAACTTCAGCGCCCTGCGGCACCCTGTCGGCGACGGATTGAAAAAACTCGCGAGTCATCCCTTCACCCCAGAAACTGGCTTCCATTCCCAGTGCTTGCGCGCCGCGAGGGCCGCCGACGATCAGATTGTAATAACCGAGGAAACCGGGATGCGATGAAAATAGGCCGTAACTCTGCGTGGCCAGTGCGAGCGCAAAAATTGTTGCGGACGTGGTGGGACTCATCCGCAGGCGTAACCAGGTCCAGACGAGTCCGCCGCCGCGGCCGATGACTACTCCCCATAAGGGGAAACAGCAGAGAAACAGTCGTTCGCCGTCATAGACCGCCACCCCGGGGAGAGCGAACACGATCAGAGGCCAGATCGCCGAGCCGATGACGAGTAACGTCCGCGATCGCTCGGTGGTCGTATTCGCAGAATGCCGGCAGCCCCAACCCGCAAGTAAGAGGAACAGGCAAGGGATTGTCGTCGCAAAGATCACGAACGGATAATGCCACGGGACAGTCTTATCGCTCCAGCGTTCGCCGAGATACCAGACGTTCAACGAGGCGCGATCGGTCGCTTGTCCAAAATAGGTCGTGAGGTGGTTCCAGGAATCGAGCCATAACCAGGGCCAGCCGACGAAGAAGACGATGAATCCGGTCACACCCCAGATCGCCAGCGGTTTGATCCCCTTGAGTCGCCACTTCCACAGACACCAAATGACGAGCGGGATCGGGATCAGCACCGCTTGAATTTTCGTGAGGAGCGCCAACCCCCAGCATGCCCCGGTCCATGCCGCTGTTCGCCAATGTGGAGTCTCAAGTGCCGAATCGCCTGCCTTCTGTTGCCTCGTCCAGAAATGAATGGTCAGCAATACTGCCATGACGTAGGTGAGATTCAGGCATGATTCGAGCGCCGCGAGATGCGCATGGCCGAATAGTCGCGGCATCATGACCAACGCGAGCGCAGCGGTCGTCCCCGCGCATCGGCCATACCAAATCGAAGTCATGGCCCCCACGAGCAGCACAACAAGCGAAAATGCGAGTGCCGATGCCGGCCGAGCCGCTGCTGTCGTGAATCGCGAAGGTTGTCCTTGGTCATGGGGTGGAAACAACCCGCGGACGCATTCATGAGTCACGCCGAGCATCAGCCGGCCGAGGGGAGGGTGGTCGGGGAGATAAACCGGGTGTCCGAAGATCTCTTGAAGGCTATCGGGATGCAAAGCTCCCCAGCCGTAGCCGCGAAATCCATCCGCGAGATAGACCCCCTGTTCGACATTGAAGACCTCATCAATCGTCAACCCGGGCCCGGCGAAGGAGCGGGGATAACTCCCGGCGGGATCGATCGCCGAGACGACGGCCGCAAAGGCGACGAGGGCGATCGCTGCTGACGGGAGGAGGTGATGGATGAAGGACTTCAAAGACTGAGACCTTGCGTCATAACATCAGTGGTCGTGAAAGTCGAGAATAGAGTCGTCCACAGGTTTGAGGATAGACGTTCTCCGATCGTCGGTGAAGGGCAAAAAACAAAAAAGCTCGGAGTGTTACGTCCGAGCTTTTTCATAGGAATTTATCAATTATCGCAGGTCGAGTCATCGAACATCATCGCCGTCGATGAAATCGATGTGATGGACCTTGAACAGCGACCTGCCTGGTTCTTCCCTGAGACCAGGCAGCGTGCTGTTATTGGTGACTTCTTTTAGACGTCGTTATCAGGCGAGTTGTTTCCGACGTCCGACGAGCGTCCGAATCCGTTCTGCCAATAAGGCGGTATCGAACGGTTTGCGGAACGTTTCGTTGAACATGGTCCGGTCGAAACCGCTGGCGTTGTCTTCTTCGCTCAGCAGGCCGATCAGCACCGCGTCGGAGTAATCGTGATTTCGTCGCAGGTTTTGGGCGATCATCAGCGCTTCGCTGCGACCCATGACGAAATCGATGACGACGCAATCCGGATGCAAAGACTCGGCCTGAATGCCGGCTTCAAATCCGCTGGCGGCGACTTCGGTTTTGAAGTCTTCCGCCGGCATTAATTCTGTCAAACTTGATCGCAACTGGGCATCGGGTCCGACCAGCAAAATTTTCCCCATCGCCTCGTCTTCCAGTTCCCCTAACGGCATGCCGTGTTCTTTGAGGAAGCGGATGAGGTGTTCGCGAGGGATGCGGCGATCCTGCGAACCGGGAATTCGATATCCACGCAGCCGTCCGGAATCAAACCATTTGCTGACGGTACGAGGAGCAACTTTGCAGATCTTTGCTACTTGGCCAGTAGTGAAGATCGTTTTCATGTGCGGGCTCTCCAATCACTTCTTGGCAAACTCAGAGGGTTCGTAGGCCCTCTCGATCATCACCCCACGACGATGGCCGGCTCTCATAGCCTGGTTGGGTCCGTGCGAAAGACCACTGTCGTTTTGGGTCGGGGTAAATCTCAGAGATTGGCCCGATGCGAGGCCTCTTGAACCTCTCACCGGTACCGGTCTACTACTATAACGGGATCTTTGGATCTTGGACTTTTCGCTCTATCCGTCTATACGACACAGTTTCGTCTCTAGGGGAATGAATTCCCGGAACCACAGTGGGGAGACGAAGCCGAATCATTCTCCACGAATGATTGGACTTGCAGGTTGGACGGAGTCCCGTTTGCCCTTGCCCCCCAGCGACGTCACCAACTCTTCTCGTCCGCGCGGCGATTCGACTATCGCTCGATTCCGCACATCATAGAATTCGCTAATTTCGTCTGACTAATTGTTTCGACCTGACGGGGGTGCGGACTTTAAGATCTTTGCTTGGCTTGTCCTTCGTAGGTTCTCTGTCTGACACGCTCATTTGCATGAACATGACCGAAAACCAGTCACAGCGATTTTGAGGACAGCAGCTAATCTTTTGAATGAATTGGAGTTACGGCATTTCTGCGCAGCATTTCAACCGCGCATCTCCTATGACCCTTATAGAAACGGGCATTTTGGAAAATGTTCGCGATTACGCGGCCTGATTTTGACCATCTGCGGATTTTGTAAATTCTCCCTTTTCGTTGACGTCTTCGAAACGGACTGAAAACCGCTTCGAAATTCCCGATTGTTCCATCGTCACGCCGTGCAGGACGCTTCCCGCCGACATCGACCGCTTATTGTGCGTGATCAGAATGAACTGCGTCGCCGTATCAAATTCGCGCAGAACAGAAACAAATCGTTCGACGTTCGCCTCATCGAGCGCGGCATCGACTTCGTCCAGTATACAGAACGGACTCGGTCGGCTGCGGAAGATCGCCATCAACAGCGCAACCGCCGTCATCGTCTTTTCACCCCCGCTCATCAACGTGATGCTGCGGAGTTCCTTCCCCGGCGGACGCGCGACGATATCGATGCCGCAATCGAGCACGTCTTCGGGATCTTCCAGAATGATGTCCGCTTCACCTCCGCCGAATAATTTGCGAAACAGTTCGCGGAAATGCGTTCGAATCGTTTCGAACGTGATCATGAAGATTCGTTTACTCTCGACGTTCAATCGGCGAATGATTTCTTCCAGCGTCGAACGGGCCGCGACGAGATCGTCGAGCTGAACCTTCAATTGCCCATACCGCTTCTCCAGTTCGTCGAGACTCTGCAAACTGTCGGGGTTGATGTTCCCCATCAACTTGAGTTTGCGGCGTAAACGCTGAACCTGCGCATCGATTTCCTCACGAATCAGCGAGAATTCCTCCGCGTTGAAATCGGCTTCGACTTGCAAGATGCATCCTACACCGTGTGAGATAGGCTCGTCGACGACGGTCTCGACGACGTTTACGCCTGCCGGTGCGATGAGTTCTTGTTCGGCTTCCTGTTCTCTCATCTGTCCGGGAGCTTCTGCACGATTGTCGCCGGCCGGATGGTCGTCGCTCTGCCTTCCCGAGATCTCGCTCAGGACCGGCTTGCTGACATTGCGGATTTTTCCCGATTTGTACAGCGCCAGGGCCGACGCCCCTGTGCTCACGATCTCTTCGAGTTTCAACTGGTACTCTTCTTCGATCCGCTGCTGGAGCGTGGTGATCTGATACTGAATATCGCGAGTCCGCATTTCGCGGTCGTGCTTTTGGTCTTGAAGTTCACGCCGCTCTTGTTGAATCAGATTGTCGTCCTTCTGAAGTTTGACGCGGATTTTCTTCAAGTGCGATTTTTCCGCATGCAGTTGGGACGATTGCCGATCGCCGGCATCCCGTTCGAGATACAACTCCGCCAGTCGAGCCCGGGCATTGAGGATCTGCATCGAGTATTGACGGAGTTTTTCGAGCGTCGAATCCAGCCTCCGTTCGGCTTCATCGAGTTGGGCCTGCCGTTGCCTTTCTTCATCCGCCTGGCGGTCATGTTGCGATTCGAGGGTCGAAAGCCGCTCTTCCTGCTTCGCAAGAGTCAGGCGTGCTGACTGAAACGACTGATCGAGTTCGCCCGTTTGCTGGTCGAGAATTGCCATTTGGCCGGCGTGCTCGTCAATCTCGGATTGCCGAGCGGCGATCGATTGATCCAGTTCGACCAGGCAGGCCTGAGCCTGCTCGTAGTCCGATTGAAACTGTTGAAGCCGCGTTTCTGAGGTCTGTCGTTCCTGTTCCCAGCGAGCGAGTTCCTTTTCGAGTCGAATGACCGTCTGCTCGTGTTCGGATAACGATGATTTCGCCGTCAACACCGCATCGTTCGCCGCCTGCCATTGGAAGTGAAGTTGTCCCGCCTGTTCGTCGATCGTGCTTAAAGTGACGACCAGATCGGCGATCACTTTTTCCTCTTCCGACATCGCCGCTTCGATGCGAATCAGTTCGTTCCGCAGCCTGCGCAACTCACTTTTCCGCGAAACCAGTGCCGACTCGGGGCGGTCCAGGCCGACGTACAGCGTTCCATCGGCTTCGAGACGCTCCCCTTGCAGCGTGACGAAACGGCATCCGCGCCCCGGTCCGGCGGAGAGCGAAAACGCGATGTCAAGTTTTTCGACGATCCACGTATCGCCAAGCAATAACCGCGTCAATCGCTCGAGTTCGTCCGTCAATTCACATGACGGATCGAGATTTTCGATCACGAGTTGATCGGCTCGACGAGTGACTCCGGGATGCGGCGAAAGGTCGAGGTCTATTGTATTCGGTGCAGGCAGCATCGGTGGATGCGATGAAGGGGATCCTGAATGGTCGAGCAGCGATACAAACCCGACGCGGCCGTTGATCGTTGCCACGTCTTGATCGAGATATTCGACCAGTGGAGCCAGATCACGCATCACGAGCAACTGAGCTCTGTCTCCCAACGCCACTTCGAGTATCGCCGCGTGATCGAGATCGACGACCAGCAGATCGGCGACGCTCCCCACCAACTGGTTCCAGGGGGGGACGGGGGATGTCTTCGAACGGCTCAGGATCTCCTTGACGCCGATCCCCATCCCTTCCTGTCGCGATTCCCAATCTTCGAGGATGCTTTTTCGAGCCTGAAGGGCGCTCCGTTCCTCTCGAAGCTCCGCCATACGTTTTTGCGATTCTTCATAGGCCAGCGAGAGCTGGCGATGCCGTTGACGCGCTCCGGTCATTTCGACTTCGACAGTCGCCGCCTCCGCCTGGAGCGATGCGACATTCGCCAAATGGCGTTCGGCTTCGGTACGAGTCTGTGCGAGTTCGCTTTCACAGCGAATGAATTCAGCGGCGGCGCGCGTCAGGGTTTCGCGCACGTTGTTCGTCTGCAAGTTCAAACTTGTCGCCTGGTTTTGCAGTTGATTCTTGTCGTGGATGATGGTGAAGATCTGATTCTTCAGTTCGTCGCTGCGAAGTCTCGCCGCCGAAATCAGGGCGTTGTGATCCTGCAACCGCCGAGCATGCTGTTCTACGAGATCGTGACTTTCGTGGATCGCCCGCTGCGCCTCGGCGAATGCGGTGGACATTTCCTGCGACAATGCCGTGATCTCCTTTAAGCGGGTCCACAACATGTTGCGTTGTTTACGCAAACGGGCGAGGTCCGTTTCCAAATCGTGTGAGCGGGCGTCTAAGTGCTGGATGCTCGATTGCTCGCGGGCGATTTCCTGTCCGTTCTGAGAATGATTGCGCTCGACGGCATGCAACCGGTCGTCGAAATCGGCGATCTGCTGGTCGAAAAGAGCCAATTGCTGTTCGGAGGCATGACGGCGCACGTTAAGCAGTTCGAGTTGTGCCTCATCCTGTTTCAGCGTTTCCTGCACGACCGACATTTGGGCGGTCAAGGTTCGTGCATCATCGGCGGCCAGTCCGAACCAGAGTTCGCGGAGTTCGATTTCCACTTCGCGATATTTGAGCGCTTTGGCCGCCTGGGTTTTTGCGGAATTCACTTGCGCTTCGACTTCATCGACGATATCCGTCAGGCGGAGCACGTTTTGCGCCACCCGCTCGAGCTTGCGCAGCGTTTCGACTTTTCTGAGCTTGTAACGGCTGATACCGGCGGCTTCTTCGAAAACGACTCGCCGAGTCGACGCATTGGCCTGCAGGATCTGATCGACGCGTCCTTGCTCGATGATGCTGTAGGCCGCGGCACCCGCGCCGGTCCCCAGAAACAGATCGCGAATGTCCTTCAGGCGCGAGGTGACTCCGTTGATGAGATATTCGGATTCGCCGTTCTGCCAGAGTCGCCGGCCGATCTGCACTTCGGGAGTATCGACGTGGAGCGTCTGTTTTGAGTTGTCGAACGTGAGCATAGCTTCCGCGAAGGCGCTGGGTTTTCGGCCCAGAGCACCATTGAAGATGACGTCCGTCATCTCCTTGCCGCGGAGGCTTTTCGGGCTTTGATCCCCGAGAAGCCATTTGATACTGTCGACGACATTGCTTTTCCCGCTGCCATTCGGTCCGACCACGCAGGTGATGCCGTTGGCAAAATCGAATTGTGTGCGGTCGGCAAAGCTTTTGAAGCCGAACAACTGCAAAGATTTGAGCATTAAGGTTTGCCGGATTTCTGGAAAATGTCCCAACGCCACCAGGACTTCGACAAAGAGAGTTCTTCGTCGTCGATATCTTCTGAGTCGGCATCCTCTGACGAGGCGTCTGCGGTGCTCGCCGTCAGGTCGATCAGGCTCGCGTTCCCTTCAGGGGTAGCCGAGTCTCCTTCGAGGGTTTTGAGATCTTCGAGTTCCCATCCGCCGGCGGGCTGCACACCGCGCTCCTCTTCGGTCGATGCTTCTTCATCGAGCGATTCACGTCGTTTGAAGCTCTCATCGTTTTCAGGGGCCGAGTACAAGTTCGGCGCCAGCTTCGAGCGTCCGATGCGAGTTTTCGACGAATTCTTCGTGCCGTCGGCCAGCTCGGTGCCGGGACGGAAGTAGACGCGCCCCGATTGCGGCAAGGAATCGATTTCGATGCGCCCAATCAGATTGTGCTGGTGTTCCGCCTGCACCAGCAATTGTGCGACTTCGGGATACGAAGCCCCGAATTCCGCGATGGTCTGGATCACATCTGCCACCCGCGTCGAAACCACGCGCCGACGATCGGGCTTGCCCGCTTCGTAACGGCTGACGGTGATCGTATTGCTGCCAGGAGCGGCATTGACTCGAATGTGGCTCCCCGCCGATGCGGCAATCGGCGTGATGAATCGCTGTTCGTGACCGAATAAAACGACTTCCGCGTGCTTGCGATGCGTGAGATGCACCAACGGCTTTCCTTCGGTCTGCAAGACGTGGAACGTGAATTCGCCGTTTATGTCGTGCCCCTTGATGAAGGGGTCTTCTTTATTGAGCGTCCACAGTGCGCGAAAAGCTCCGTATCGCGTTTCTGCGCTTTCGTCGTTCATCAGTTCGCGCAATGCCAGGTGCGATTCGGAGGTATCCAGCGTCGCCATCGCGGCCAGTGCGAAGACGCGAAATGCGGGTTCTTTTTTCGCCGCCTCGACGAGGACGGGCAAGCCGCTTTCATCGTCAAGATATGTCAACGCGACGGCGGAATGAAAGCGGCATTCGAGCAAGGGACTCGATAATCCGGTTTTCAGCACGGGGATTGTCGTGACGCCAATGGCTTCGAGTCTCAAAGCCGAAATATCGGATTTTTCGGGATCGAGAAGTTCCTGTTGCAGTTTTTGAATGCGCACTCGCTCGGCCACTTCCGTTTCGCGAAACGCGATGTTGCGAATGATCTGCAGATAACGAGGAAAATTGTCCTTGTATTTGGGATGCACTTTCAGCACGACCAGTTGATCGGTCTTCGCCTCGGCCATCGGTTTCTTCAATCCATATTGGTCGTAATGATGAAATCGTTTTCCGACTCGGTCGGCGACGCGACGTGTGTTTCGCACGCTGCGGAAATCGTTGCGAACGTACAGGGACAGGTTGCGATCTTCGCGGGTGGCCAATCCGCCCCCTAAAATTCGACCGCGACGCAACACGCCCGCTAATGAGGATTCATCGCCGACGCCCGTCGAAATCAGGATCGGTCCCGAGGCTTTGGCGAATTCATGTCCTTCCAATATTCCTTGTCCCGGGACGATCGCCTGTTCCGACAGGTAGCATTCGAGCAATCGCCCGCCGACCAGGCTGGTCGCTTCGCTGTTGCCCGGCAATCGAACTTCGATATCGAAGTTTTCACCCTTCTGGATCAACGGCGGGAGGTAAGCGCGCACGATGACCAGTGCCGTGTTCGGAGATTGAAGGATCTGATTGGGGTTTTTGACGCCGCGCCGCCGCATGTCATCCAGGAGTGCCGTGCGATACATCGAGGGGGGAGGATCTTCACCGGTACCGGCGAGTCCGACGACGAGTCCGACCCCTTCCAGCAGAATGTGATTCAATCCCGATACGGTGACATAGTCGCCGATGTAGGGCGTCTCGATTTTCGTGTCGGTCGCCAGATCTTCTGAATCGTCATCGAGATCGTCGTCGGAAATCTTGGATTCATCGTTCGTTTCCGGAGATTGAAACCGCCAATCGAGGCTCTGGCATCCCGCAAACATCAGCATGAGAGAAACAGCGGCGATCAAGCGAAGGTACATGGATACTGCTCCATCGAACATGAAGTGCTACCTCTGCGCGCGAGGTGATTCGTGCAGTTCAAGAAGTGATTCAAATTGAAATGATGTGGATGTGTCGGTCGGAGTTTAGCGCCGGTAGACAGCGCATCAACTGGAAGGGCGGGTGCTTGTAAGGCTGAAAGGAGAAGAATTCAACGGGAGAATCGGATCACCGAAGCGGGATGAAATGGAAGTGGATGGGTATTGCTGGAGATTTTCTATTCGGAGAGGGGGGAGAAGTTATCCGTTCTGGTGCAGACGGTCAAGCGGAATTGAACTGATTCAATAACTGTTGATTATCAAAGAGCTTAGCGAATGATGACCAATTTGGTTTGTTGCTGCTCAGCGGGGAAATACTCAAACCAGCATACTGTCGTACCTCTTCTATAGGGCGTCGCAAACCGAATCGTACTCCCATTCAAGAACTTGCTTCGATGGAAAGGTGGCAGAAAAACAACAGGAGATACCACCCCCGTTGAATCGTTGTAAGTTGTTTACCAGTTATTGGATAGGAATAACGTTATGCCGTCAGATCCCGAGTGTTGCCCCCCTCATTCACACCCCGCTGTGGCATCAAAGCATCATCGTCGGTGTGCCGTGCCGGGGGGTGTCAAGAATTTCCGGGGAGGTCGTAAATTACATAAGTCTTTATTTCATAGTCTGTTGTGTAAAGAGTTTTGATCGCCGTGTTCAGAATTCTTGACGCGCGGCGGGGATTGGCATTCAGACTGCTTTACACCTCCTGCACGATGCCTGAACGACAAACACTCAAACGACAAGGAGCCTTGACCATGAACGCCAACACCACCAACCTGAACACCAACCTCTTC
>JBJXGP010000202.1:0-4136 GCA_046160425.1 Planctomycetaceae bacterium | reverse complement strand
AATGGTCTTTGTGCCCGAAATTAAGAACATGCTTGCTTGCTCCAGTCCTGCAGGCTGGGATCCGTCCCAGCTATTCTCATTGTTGGTTTTCGAATTCTCTACCTGGCGTCAAAGGGTTCCACTCGAGGGTCCGCCTCACCCCAGAATCTCCTTCACCACGCGTGCCTCAACCACCCCCGTCAGGCGTTCGTCCAAGCCGTTGCGCGGATACGCGAGCTTTTTGAAATCGAAGCCCAAGAGATGCAAGATCGTGGCGTGCCAGTCGGTGACGCTGACTTTGTCGGTGACTGCCGCCATGCCGAGTTCGTCGGTCTCGCCGAGGATCGTCCCCGGCTTGATCCCAGCGCCGGCGAGCCATTGCACCATCGCGTTCTTGTTGTGATCGCGGCCCGCCTTGCTTTCGTCCTTGTCGGCGGGGAGCTGCGCGATCGGCAGGCGTCCCATTTCACCTCCCCACAACACGAGCACCTGATCGAACAACCCCCGCTGCTTGAGATCCTTGAGCAGCGCGGCGATCGGCTTGTCGGTCTTTTCGCAGGCCGCTTTGAGCGATGTGCCGATCGCGCTGTGATTGTCCCAGATTTGATGGTTGATAAAGAGCTGCACGAACCGCACGCCGCGCTCGACCAATCGCCGGGCGATCAGGCAGCGCCGGCCGTAGGAATCCGTTTTCGGTTCATCGATACCGTACATCTTGAGCGTCGCGGCGGTCTCTTGCGAGAAGTCGAGCGCCTCGACGGCGGAGAGCTGCATGCGGGCAGCGAGTTCGTAACTTGCCAGCCGGGCATCGAGCTGCGATTGAAACGGACGCTTGTCCTTATGCAGCCGATCGAGCGACCGCTGCAAGTCGCGCTCGCGATACGTGATGCCGTCGGGTTCCGCGAACTCGCGCTTCAGATGCAGCAGCGGTTCGCCCGTCGCCCGAAATCTCGTCCCCTGATACACCGGCGGGAGAAACCCCGATTGCCAGTTCTGCGTCCGGTTGACGGGGAGGCCATCGGGATCGTCGAGCACCACATACGCGGGGAGATTCTGGTTTTCGCTCCCCAAGGCATACGTGACCCACGAGCCGAGCGAAGGGTAGCCGGAGTTCGTGTGTCCGCTGTGGATTTGAAATAACGCGATTTCATGCGTGAGGTTCGTCGTATGGACCGACCGCACGAGCGCGATGTCGTCGACGCATTCGGCGAGATAGGGGAGGGCATCGGAGACATCCATCCCGCACTCGCCACGTTTCTTGAACTGGAACGGACTGCGCATTAACTGTCCCGCGGCGTCGGGGAACTCGACTTCACCGGCGATTTTGTCGAAGTACGACTTGCCGTGATTGCGATTGAGTTCTTCCTTAGGATCGAAGAGATCCATCTGGCTCGGCCCGCCGTTCATGAAGAGATGAAGGACCGCCTGGGCCTTGGGCGCATGGTTCGGTTCTTTGGGGGAGAGATCGTGAACTCGCGGCGATGCGGCGGAGAGATCCTGCTGCAAGAGCCACGCCAGCGCCGCCCCACCGATGCCGCTCCCCATGCGTTCGAAGAACCCGCGACGAGAGAACTGTTCGAGCAATTCAAGCTGGCGATCGTTCTGCATCACTCGACCTCGCTCTGTGGTTAGCAGCCCGTTAAAAAATGATCAAATTACTGAGATCCATGAGCCGGGTGGTTTATCCACCCGGTGTTTTTCCATCGATTATTATCTTCACTGCTGGGCAAGCCAGCAGTGCCACCCATTTTTCAACGGGTTATGAGACTTATCTTATGTTGTCCAAGTACCGCTCAGTCGATCGAAATGAACTCCGCTGAGTTGAACAGGGCGTGGCAGAGATTGACGAGCGCGTGGTCCGCCGCTTGTGTTTCGATCTCGGCGGCGGGCGATTCTTTCTGCTCGGTTGAAAGTTGTTCTATCCATTGCTGCATCAGTTCGGCGAGCGACTCCGATGCGATTTGTGATTCTTCCTCCGTCGGCAGGCGGGCGAACGCCAGTTTCCATGCGGTCGCAATTCGAGCCGAGGAATCATCACCCGCGATGGTTTTGACTTTGGCGGCGTACTGCTCGGCGAGCGAATGCACAAATTGATTGTTCATCAGATGCAGCGCCTGCGGAGCAACCGTCGAGACCGGACGATCGATGCAGTTGGGGAGCATCTGCGGCAAATCGAAGTCTTCGAGCATCGTCAACGTCTGCGTGCGGCGCTGCAAGACATAGACCGTGCGCCGCCAGCCGCGATCGGTCCCTTTCGACACGACGAGACCCGAAGGCTGTGCATCGACTTCGTCCGGCGGACCGAACGGCGTGTCGTTCAAGCGACCGGCGACCGCGAGCAAACTGTCGCGAATGATCTCGGCCTCGACGCGGCGAAGAGGCATCCGCGAGAGCAACTTGTATTCGGGGTCTTTCTCTTCCAATATGTCTGTCGACGTCGACGATTGGCGATACGTCGAGGAGTTGACCATCAGCCGATGCATCTCTTTGATGCTCCAGCCCCGTTCGATGAACGTGAGCGCGAGCCAGTCGAGCAATTCGGGATGCGTCGGGAGGTCGCCGGTTTTGCCGAAGTTGTCGAGCGTCCGCACGATCCCCGCGCCGAAGTGGTGCCGCCAGAGTCGATTGACCATGACTCTCGCCGTCAGCGGATGACCGGGTTCGACCAGCCAGCGCGCGAAGGCGAGGCGTCGTCCCGTCTGTTTCGCATCGGGCCAGGGAGGAGTCACGACGAACGGAGTCTTGCCGTCGGTCAGCACCGAGAGCACCCCCGGACCGACTTCGCGGCCCGGCTTCTTGTAATCACCTCGACCGAGAATGTACGTCGGCGACGGTTCCCCGCGATCCCACAACGCATGAATCAGCGGTTTGAACGTGCGCTCGCCGTCGAGTGCCTTGAGCTTCGTATCGATCTCTTCGGCAAGTTTTTTGAATTCGGGTTCGAGCGACTTGAGTTGAGCGGCGTCGATGGTGAATTCGGCTTCGAATTTCGTCGCCAGATATTTCTGGACATCGTCGCGCTTGTCGGCGGGAGTCGCCAACATTTTGCGCACGTCTTCGCGCAGCGTTTCCGGAAGGCCGGCGAATTTCTTTTCGAGATGCGGCTGCTTGTACTCTTCCTCTTTAAGCTTCAACTCGTCGCGGAGGGGACTCGATGCGTCGGCGATCCGTTTTTCGTTTGCCTCCCACGCCTGCTTTTCTTGAGACAATGCGACATCGAGGTTTCTCTCGACCCAGGGACCGCGAGCATCTTCCTTGCGGGTTGCTTTCATCCAGTCGTGCTCGTCGTAGGCCCCCTTGAAGACCGCCGCGAGCCGATAGTAATCGCGATGCGGAATCGGATCCGACTTGTGCGTATGACAGCGGGCGCATTTGAGCGTCAAACCCATGACCGACGAGGAGAGCACATTCAACTCATCGGCGATGAGGTCGAGCCGGTCGGGGACGAAGTTCGTGATGTTCGCCGATGTTCCGTCGGGAGTCATCCGGAGAAAACCGGTCGCCACCAGGTTGTCGTATATTTCTTGCGTCACCTCCGGCGCATGCTCGTAGTCGGCCAATTCATCGCCGGCAATCTGTTCGATCAGAAAGCGGTCGTATGGTTTGTCGGCGTTGAACGCCCGGATCACATAGTCGCGATAGCGCCACGACTGTTCGCGCAGCGGGTCGGCGTGCTGCACACCGTTCGAATCGGAGTACCCCGCGAGATCGAGCCAGTAGCGACCCCAGCGCTCGCCGTAGTGTGGCGAATCGAGCAGGCGGTCAACGAGTTTTTCGTACGCCAGCGGATCGGTATCTTCGAGAAACAACGCTGCTTCTTCGGGAGTCGGGGGCAATCCGATCAAGTCGTAATACAACCGGCGCAGCAAGACCTGTCGATCGGCTTCAGGCGAGAGGGACAACTCTTGTTCTTCGAGCTTTTGAATGATGAACGAGTCGATGGGATTGCGAACACGATCCGCATGTGCGACTTGCGGAATGCCCGGCATCCGCGGCGGCTGGAACGACCAAAAGTTGCGGTCGTCATCGCTCACCAGCGGATCGGGATCGGTCGAGGCGACGTCGGGAGGCAATTCCGTTTCGGGAGCGCCGGCGGCGATCCATTCCGCGAGCTTGTCGACCTCCGGCGGGTCGATCGGCTTGATGCTGACTTCGAC
>JBJXGP010000201.1:0-17509 GCA_046160425.1 Planctomycetaceae bacterium | reverse complement strand
ACATCCGACACGGTATCCACCTTCCAAGGCATCGCCCGACTCCTTTTATTTGAGGAGCCAAAACGATACCCTAAAAGTGTTACCCATGTCCCCGAACGTGTGTTACCCTTGTCACCGGTCTATACAGGGGGGGGGGGTAACTCGGTACTTATAAAATTCAATTATCGCGGTTTGTACCGCGAATCCAATACAAGAGTCGAAATAATACGGGACACCACCGTAATAACGCTGCGTGAAACCAAAACTTCCAGGGTCGATCTGAGTACTTCATTGCTTTGCATAATGCCGCATATGCTTCTCGATAATTTGCCCGCTCTCTCTCAGCATACGAAAGGTCCGTGTAACTAATGGCAGCGGAATGCCGGAGTTGGGATCTGATTTGTTGCTCCTTAAAATCCCAGCGACTAACTTGCAATGCTTTCGATCGGCAGGTGTCGTACATTCCATTCACGTTTTTAGTCATTCGGCCCTCGTGCTCCCTCAACAACGTGAATACTTCAGGAAAGCGGTAAACCTTTGTGACGTGGGCGATTCTCAGCCATAAGTCATAATCTTCGGAAAAGCGAAGCGTTGGATCGAATAGGCCCGCAGTGGCGATAATCCCTCGCCTCAGCAAGACACTGGAAGTCGGCACAGGATTACAACGCAGCATTACAGAAAAAAAATCGCAGAATTCAAATTCGATATCCGAATAATATCCGTACTGCGGCTTAGGCTCGATCTTATTGGGGCCGCGAATGCAATCGGTAAATACGAAGCCAACGTCAGGTTGACTGGTCATGATTCTGACCTGCATTTCCAGTTTATCGGTATACCACAAATCATCCGAATCGAGAAATGCAATGAATTCCCCCTGCGACGCGAGTATTCCACAGTTTCTGGCTATCCCGGGGCCGGCGTTTTTCTGCTTTATATACTTGATACGGTCGCCATAATTCGCGCGTAGCAGTTCTTCCGTATTGTCGGTCGAGGCATCATCTACCACAATAATTTCGAAATCCTGAAAGGTCTGCGAATAGACGCTTTCGATGGTTTCGCAAATGAAGTGTGCGCGATTGAATGTCGGAATGATGACCGAAACGGTTGGCATGGCGGATTGACAATATTAATAAGTGAATTGTTTCGCGGTACTTCAGTAGCGATTGTGTCCCAAGGTAAGAATGTTTAAGTGGTCAAAGTGCTGGAATTGCAAGTTGTGGTGGATGATGTCAATACCCGCTTAAGATTCTCACCAGCCTCAAATGCCAGCTGAATTTCCTGAGGAATTCTGCGATTGAGCTGCTCGCGGATTTCTGGTTCTCGCTGGAGTAATAGGCGAATCCCTTGAATGACCGCTTCCGGGCCGAGTGCTTCGGGCGGAACGACAAAATCATGGTGTCCAAACAGGCGTTCATTGAGTCCAAAGGCTTTTGTACTATAAGCCAGTGAGAGAGCCGGAACTCGCGTTGAAAAGGACGCAATTGTCGCGTGTGTTCGTGCTGCGACAAGGCAACGCAATCGACTGATGAGTCCTTTGGTTTGTGATGCCGTCAGCGATCGGGGGGCCAGGAAAAGCTGCCGATGGTGCCCCGTCAGGTTTTCGTAAATGGATTTCATGAAGACATGATCGTCCGACGTTGCTGTCGTCACATGTGGAATAAGTATCACAGGCAATCGAAAGTCTTTCACGATACGTTCGACGATCGAAATCGCCGAGGACATCCAGCGAGCCTTGTCTCCTTCGAAGGCATACCCTGCGAGCATGGGACTCAAATTCACTCCGATGGCTTGTTCGGGTAATGAAAATCCCAACTGCTCGTCGGAAACGGATCCCGGCGGCATGACGAACGCGGGGTCGGCCATCCGATGCAGATTCGGACCCAGACCCGCAGTTTTCAGATAGCGGTAAGATTGTTCTTCTCGGAAATAGATAGCCGTCACATCGTGCTTGAGATGTGGAATGATGAGTTTTTCAAAATCGGGATCTTTATGGAATGGACCGATCGACGCTCCCCAGATAATCAGCGGACGATGGCACCGTTTGGCGAATTCGTCGATCGCCATAAATGTGTACGGTTGCCCGTAGTCGAGCGTGTAGTTATCCCCTCCGATCGATAACACGGCTTCACTTTCGAGGACATATGACTCGAGGCCGCGAAACAAGACATCCGCTGTCTCGCGGATAATAAATTTACGGCGGAACCGATAAGGCAGGAATCGCTGAAATCCAGAGTTGCACTTCAAGCCTTTAGAAAGTTCCATACGATTCAGCGGCCTCGACTCGATATCGGGGTCAGTTTCGGATGGTGTATTACTACTCTCGGGTTGGGGATTATATACATTAATGAATCGGCACTCACCGAAAGCGCGGCGCAGAATTTCAACCGTGCCGCGCAAGATCGCTTCACAACCACGATTTGAATTTGGACCGTTTCCCGCCAATACAAACTGAGTTGTCATGAAAGAAATATCCCGGAGTTCTCATTTTTCATTCGATTCAAGTTTCCATTGGCGTAAAAGAAGATTGGAATACTATTCGATGCGTCCACCGATCATGCGAAATCAATCCCCATTCAATGGGAATTCAGCGACGGTTGAAGCCTGTGTTTCGTCAATGAATTTGCGATCTTCCTGCGTTCATCGGACGAAAAATTCAGCATAACCACAGCGGGAATGTATGTGATTGCAGCAAAACTACCGACTGCGAACAGTGCGGGATAACTCGGATATTTCACCCAGTACGTAAATATCGCGGGGACGATTAATGCGATCAGTGAGTAGAAAGCCGCTTTATATAGAAGAAAGTAATACTTCAGGAGCGGCATCTCCAGCGCTTGCGAAACAAACAACGGCTGGAGAATCAGTTTCACCACGATCATCGGCAGACATGTCCCCAGAGCGACACCGAAGATTCCCCAGTATTGCACGAAAATCATGCTGCACACGAGATTGGCAACAGCTTCAACACTGTTTATTATCGCGTAGAGATGAGGCTTGCCTCGGCTGTAAAGAACGGTTACCGACGATGTTTGCCACAATGCGAACGTCAAACCGATTGTCATGACTGCCAGACAAGGGTATGCATCAAGGTATTCGTGACCCACCCAGCGATGAATGAAAGGATGTCCCCATGCCAACAGACCAAATCCCATGAAACTGGCAAGGGATACGGCTACCCTCGTGCTGAAATCGAACATTCGTTTCATGCCTTCCAGGTCGCCTTTGCCGTGCTGTTGGGCAAATACACTTCCCGTCACTCCCATGATTGCAACCATTGCGTTTATAAAATAAATGGACAATGTCACCGATATTGTATAATGAGTGATGTGTTTTGGACCGAGAAATACACCGATCACCAGATTATCGACTTGAAATCGCAGAAAATCGGCCATCTGTGCGACGAACGCAAAAATACTGAATCCAAATAAACTCCTGACGGCTTTCCGTTCGGCCAATCGCGGCGAGATACGAACTTCAGGAAAAATCTTACGCAACGCGATATACCAGGTGATTCCACGCAGGATGCCGAGTATCAGGCCGATTGTCGCTAAGGAAACAAGTTTCCCCCCCAGGGAAATGGACGTGACGATCAGCGCCGTGGATAAAAACTTAAAGGCAATTTCCAGCCCGGTACTGACGTCGTACCGCAATTTGCCTGTGATTGTTCCCGCGAGTGCTCGCAAGGGAAAACTGATTGCGAATTCAGAACCGACGATCAGGATCAGCAAGGCAAACAGCGAGGCATCCGAGGTCGTTTCGACAAACGATGAAGCAAAGAAAGTCAGTGCGGTAGCGACGAAAAAAACGACGACCCCCATGACGCAGTAGATGACGATCGCGGTATTAACAAAAACGTTGACGCTCTGGAAATCGTTCTTTCCTGTATGTACGGCTACGAATCGACCGACGGTGCCAGATAGTCCAAGATCCAGCAACGTATACATCGCGGTGAACGAACTGACGAGAGTCCAGAGTCCGAAATATTTCTCACCCAATTCGCGTATCAGGAATGGCGTCATGAAGAAGCCGATAGCGGCTGCCATCAAGAGCGATATGAATCGGAGTCCGGCACCGGTCAGAAGATGTCGAATTGGCGAAGAGGAAGGAGTTGTCATCGTGATGTTGATCTTAGGTGCTCAATACGTTAGCGTCGTGAACTCGCGTGCCTATTAAGCGCTTTGCCGTCGATACGATTGGTTTTGGAATTATTGAACGAATAACTCCACGCCAGCATGGCCACATCCAGGGTGCTGAAAATACAGCTCGCACGTACCATCGCAGCGACGACCATTGCGAATGTTCCATATCACACTCACCCATCCCGATAAAGAGCACAGCGTACCCTTCTGCGATCTCTTTCCGGGTCAGTCGTGCTCGCCCTCCACAGTCATTCAAAATGTGAGGGATAACATAATTGACGATATTCAATCGCCTGACTTGATATCGTTGCTTTGACATGTTCGCATGGCCCGTCCGATATAGCAGCAACGGCTCATCCACATAATCAAAGTGATATTTCATCGCTGCCCGCAGCCACATTTCGTAATCGCTATTGAAAGGGACCAATTTATCGAATCTTCCAACATCGTCAAAAACAGTTTTGCGTACAATCGATGACGAAAATGACGGAATCGTTTGGTGGAATGACGCCTTAAAGACATCCCCTCGCAATTTCTTGCAAGAGGAGGTTGAACTGACACGCCCAAACTCGTCCATAATTCGGACGCCGGTATATGTCACGCCGACCCTGGAATTATTGTCGAACAGAGGGACTTGTTTTTCGAGTTTCCCTGGCAACCACGCATCGTCTGCATCGAGAAATGCAATCAGTTCCCCTCGCGAAAGTTCGATTCCTCGATTTTCCGTTAATGGTTGTCCCTGGTTAGACTGTCGATAGTAACGTATTCGGGGATCCGCCAAAAATGGTGAAACAATCTGGGTGGTATTATCCGTCGATTCATCATCGACAATGATCAACTCCCAATCGGTAAAAGTCTGATCGACGACTGATTGAATAGCTTGCGCAATATAATGCCCATAATTGTAGGCCGCGATCACAACGCTTACGCGCGGATGAGGGCCGTCATTATCGGTAACGGAAATGTTCGATTGTTGTTGCATGTCGATTCTAACCAAAATTCTTCTCAACCTTTGAAATACAGAAACGAAACTTCCCCGATTTTTCCTGCGGAATTCTGTCCACATACTCGCATCGATAGTTAATGCCGGATCCGAAACGCACTGCGACCAGTTCGGCCAATGTTGTCAGACTCTCGTCGCAAAAATCGGCCCCCTTGACGATATTGAATGTGAACCGAGTCACTTCCTCCTGAATGATCTGCATCTGCTCGACACCGGGAATTTTCACTGCGAAATTTTCGGTCAGCGAAATGCCGGAGATATAATCTCCCGCCTGTGTCACGACATAGTCGGCGACTCGCCCCTCGATACTTTTCAACAGCGGCAGCATGCGACCGCACGAACATAACTTGTCGGATCGAGTCGCCATGTCGCCGACTTCGTAACGGATTATCGGCATCGCGCGATTTTTGAGGTCCGTCACGATGATGCGGCCCGGAACACCGGGTGGGCAGGGCTCGCCATGCTCATCGATGATTTCGACATACACGGCTTCCGCGCAGATATGCAGCCCTTCTCGCTTCCGGCATTCACAGGCAATCAGGCTGACTTCCTCGCAACCGTAGCGATTGATGACCGGGCAACCGAATTTGGCCTCGACGGCTTTGCGTTCATAGTCATGCAACACCATGCAGGTGGAGATAATCCCCTTAGGCCGAACGATGACGTCGGGCCTTTTCGCATTCAGAAACGTCGCGAACAGATACAGCGAATGAGCATGCCCGAACAGGAGTGAAGGGGGAGTGCGCACGATTGCGTCGGCGAATTCGCTCATCGAGTCTTCGCTCATTTTCAGCGTGTCGAGGTAGGCATAGTCGCGAGTGAGCAACTTTCGCCGAAGCTTTCCTTTCCAGTCGCTGCGAATGCCGGGATTCCCCCAGATGCAGGCGATCGGTTCCCCCAGTCGCCAGCCGGTCCATTCGTCGGAGCGAAGCGTGCAGCCCCGCTTAAATTGCTGAGTTTCATCCTCGACGAGCACTTCAACCGAAACCCCGGTCGAGCCGGACGTCTTTTTTCTCCACAACGAAGCGGGATCATATGCCGACGACCTGAGTTCGGATGAAAACTGCCTTAGATCCTGCTTGGTGAGAATCGGAATGCGTCGAAATTCGTCAAAGCTACTAATCGAATCAGGAGTCAACCCGGTGTGTTCAAAGCGCCTCGACCAAAACGGCGTCGTATCGACGGCATGCCGGAGCATTCGTTGCAAGTCATCCCATTGCCGAGCCGCGATTTTTTCAGGCGAGTCATACTGAGACTTGAGCAGTCGGCGATAATGGTGCAGATAGTCGCTTCTCTCCCACCGCGCCCACGCGGGGGCAACGATGCTGCGAACGAAAAATGGTAAGAATGACATGGAGATGCTGGAGTTATCTGGCGTTCGTAAAGTGCGGCTTCAACCCGATCGCGGCCGGCGCAAGTTCATCAGAAGCTTGAGATGCTGGAGCGAGTTGTGATGCCTCGACTTGACGTCGCAACAGGCTTAAAGCAATACCCTGGAAAGCGGCATACCATATCCATGTAAACCGGTAAAAATTGTGGCCGGCAAATCCGAGAACGAGTAATAGAATGAGTGTGTAGAAGATCGAACGAATCAATAGATGATAGAAATTGCCGGCTTGTTCTTCGGCAGGAAACTGGTGCAGCAACTGCCGAGATTCAACATAATTCAACGCCATAAAAGTGACCATAACTAATAGTACAATAGCCCCGATTGTTCCCAATTCGGCCAGAACCTGGCCGTACAATGTATGGGCCTGCATTTTTGTTCCGCTGGCTTGTGGGAAAGAACCTGGTCCATGACCGAGAAGGGGACTTTCCTCCCAAAGTTGGGTCGCTTTATTGAACAATAGTCGGCGTGAATCTTTGGATTCCTGTGCATTTGCGGGACCACGGGAATCATCGATGATTGTCAAATATCGGTTCTGAATGTCTTCGGGAAGCGCCAACCAGCCAACAGGAATAGCAATAGATAGCAGCAGTATCAGAGTTCCACGCCGATGCGATGACAAAAGACAGATTGCTCCAAACGTGATCAATCCGATCATCCCTCCTCGCGAGCCGGTCAGTAGCACGCAAATGACCGATAGCAGGATGTAACCGAAGATGGCGAAAGTCTGTTTCGAGTTCTTTCGGATTGCCCAGATCGGAAGAATCATGGGCAGGGCGTAGATAATCGAAGCAGCGAACGAATTGGGGTCAGAGAGAGCCTGATCGACGCCGACCATTCGGGCGATACCCATGCGATAGACGTGCCGGCCGGCGATAAACTCTCGGAGCGAATGTGACATGTACAGGAACATGACGAACATGAACCCGACCAGTAATCGTTTCAAGTCTCGTTCGTCACGAACGGATGTGATGATCATCAAATAAAACGGCAACAGCTTCAGCCAATTGGTGAGTGTAACCGTCCCTTCCTCGGCATAATCACTGGTGATCCAGGCGAAGATCATTGTCACCGCGAACGCGACCACCACGCCCGTCAAACGATTGAGGTTCAATGTCTTTGGGGAGGCCAGCCAGACCGCTGTGAGCATGAGCATATAAAGCAATTCCATACGTACGACACTCAGGGCCGGCCAGACCTCAAATGGCCGATGCACGTACAGAAACATGTAGCCGATGATCATCCAGATAATCATGAGTCACGATTTGTTGTTGAAGAAAAACCGGAAAATGCTTTGACGTCAACGTGCCCCAGTTTTGAGTCTTAGTTAGTGGGTCAATTACTAGGGGTGTCGTGTGAAATCAGAATTACTCAAGGAAGAGCGATCGATAGAAAGTTTCGTAGCGATCGGTCATCGATTGGATGCTGAAACGTTGAAACGCTTCGTCGCGGGAGTGTGAAGCCACGCTCAATGCCAACGCAGGCTGATCGAGATAACGTTCGATCGATGCCGCGAGTTCCACCGGTGAATTTGGCGGAACCAGCAAACCCGTTTTTTCGTGGGTAATTAATTCTGAGTTCCCGCCCACAGCGGTCACAATGCTGGGTCTTCCGGCTGCCATGTATTCGATCACGGCATTGGACATCCCTTCCGACTGCGAACATAAGACGGCGATATCTAGTGATGATAGAAATGCCGGAGTGTCTGCAATTGTACCCGGAAGGTCGACAACGCCGACGAGACCGAGATCGGCGATCATGGTTTCTAATGCGTGACGCAGGTCTCCTTCTCCCGCAAGCACGAACCGGGTATCGGGATGCCTGGCATGCACGATCGCGGCGGCTTTGATAAACGTCTGCGGATCCTTCACGGATCGCAGGTTGGCGATCATACCCACGCGTCGCTGAACCGAGGAAGTCGTCGGTGGAACCCAAGGCGTGATGTTGCGGTAGGCGTCGAGATCGATCCCGTTTTCAATGACCGTGATCTTGCGGACGGGCCATGATACATTGTTGACGAGAGACGTTTTGACGGCTTCGCAGTTGACGACCATGTCATGGATGAACGGTTGATAACGTCGATAGAGCCAGCGGTCGAGTGGACTCATCCAGTAACCATCGTTGAAAGCCGTCATGACGACACGCGGCACGCCTGCCAGATAGGCTGCGGGAACTCCGACGAGCATGGCGTCGCGGAAGTAGAGTTGGAGGACTTCGATTTTTTCAGAACGCAGATAACCGGCGAATCGGCGGACTTTATTGATCGTCGATAATGAGCGCAAACGAAGGATATCCCACTTCTCCACAGAGCAATGATCGGGAGTCAGCGCAATGGACTCTTGAGTCGTTCCATTCAGCAGCGACAAGTGTGGTTCTACAACCTCCCGGTGATGAAATTGAATTTGGCGCAGCAACCGCAGTTCAGTTCCGCCACAACGCAAATTGTCCAGCAGATGACAAACGCGAATCGGTCGGCGTCTCGATGCGGGGAGCAGTGGAGAACTACATTGTGGTCGAGACGAATCCGTTAACATGGAGCGATCCACGAATCGAGATTCCATCATGTTGGGGCTTGTTTCACGAGAAGTTCGCGAGTTGCCTGCAGGTAGCGATCGCAGTACAGCGATTCATAAATCTGTTCGACGCGTCTGACGCGATTGACGAAATTCAGATCGGATTCCACTTTTTTTCGTGCCGACAAGACCCGGTTTCTCGTCAGTTCTGGTTGATTCAAGCAAAGCCCAATCGCCTTTGTCAGACTTTCTGCATCTCGAATGGGGACTATGATGCCGTCGGTGCCATTCGTGAGAATGTCGCTCGTTCCCCCGGCGTCGGTAGCAACAACTGGGACTTCCATCGCCATCGCTTCCAGTACAACGTTCGGCGTTCCTTCATAATCCGAGGATTGAACGTATAGATCGAGCGCTTGATAGAACTGTGTTATCTGCGAACAATGTCCAACAAGTCGGCAAACATCCGACAAATGGAGTCGGTCAACCAGCGATTGCAGCGATTGTCTCTGACTGCCTTCTCCAGCGATCAGCAATCGGGTCCGCGGAAATTCGCGGTGAATTGGGGCAAATGACTCGATGAGCAGATCGAACCGCTTTTGAGGTTCGAGGCGACCCACGCTTCCGATCACGTATTCTTCGTTTTGGCAACCCCAGCGTTCTCTGTTAACTTTTAATTGAGCGGCGTCGCGACGGTATTGATCCGGATCGATGCCGTTGGGGATGATGCGAAGCTTATCCTCTGTGATGCTATATTTTCGCAAGGCCGTGGCGATATCGCTGGAAACGCAGATCACGATGGGAAAAGTTCTCAGCGAGATTTTCTCGAGGGGATAATAGATCCATCGTTCCCGACGCGAATGTCCTGTCCAGCCGTGGGCTGTCGCTAGTGGAATCGTTCCTTCTCGTTTGGCCAGCATCAAATTGTAGAAATCAGATTTGTAGTCGTGCGAATGCACGATATCAAATCGTTCCCGTTGGACGAACTCCCGAAGATTGCGCCACAGACCGCGATCCCACCTGCTTGATTGCCGTAATTCGGTGTAATTAATACCCAACTTGGCAGCCCGCGACGAGATCGTCTGATCCTGATCCCACTGTCGACGCAGATAACAGACAGTTATGTCGAAGCGGCTCGTATCTGCCAACCCTGCTCCATGCAAGATAGTCTTTTCCGGTCCTCCTCCGGGACCATCGGCATCACGTAATTCCAATATCTTCATTGGACGCATGCTAACACGTATTCTTTATACAGCTCGATTATCGGTTATCGGTTCGGGGATTTCAGTAATTCTAGGAGGCGGTTGCAAAACCGACTGTGACTTCAATTCACCTACCACCTGACGGGCCAGGCGGATATATCGGAAATTCTTGAAGCGAATCGAGCCCACGAAATGGGCCAGTACAGATCGCTGTATGCGTTCGTATGGCCAGTAACCGCTGGCGACGTAATCTTCTTCGATGTCATCTAGGTTAACAGGGTCGGCGAAGTCGTTGAACAAGACAGACCAGATGGCTTGTTCGATCTCCCAATTGTCTAACAATTCGGGATTGAATTCACGAATTCTGATAACAATGTCGGTTAATCGGGCAGAGGTCACGTCGTTATGAAATCCGATGAAGCCTGCATTGAATTCACTCACATCCACTTTCGAAAAGTTAAATCCTATCGTACGAAATACCGAAGCCAGATGACTTCCGCCATCGCTGTGAAAGCAACCTTTCTGAATCCCATCTATCCATTCGCGCACGAACGGCGGGGATCGCAGAAATACCAGATCTGAATCGAACAGAATAATTTTTGTTCGAGGTAGAACAAAAATGACATTCAAGAGTTTCAACAATAGGAAAAACTGACAGTGATTCAATTCTGGCAACTCACGCAGCAACCCCTCGCCGGCGCGCTGGCGGATGATCTCGATGCTGGAATCACGATCCAGCACTTCTGCTCCCGGTAAGTGTGTGTTAATTTCATGAACCGCGTGAGGGCTAAGCGTCCCGTCGCTTTGGATGACCACGCGCACGTTAGGGCAGAACCTCAAGAACGACTTGGCTCCCAGAATGTAGGCACAGTAGTTTTTTTGATCTAGCAACGAATAGAGAATCGTATCTGACCGCGGATCGGTTGCGATTGGAGGCGTGCTCAGAATCGAACGAAAAATCAGGTTCGAGTTTCGTTGAAGAACTCGATTATATATTTGGAAGAGTCTCGCAGTAATTCGCTTAAAGACGTGGCCCATAATGTCGGATGAATCCAACTTTGCATACAGAAGAATTGTTCCCGCTCTTTCGGATCCCGATTGGTAATCGGCGTTAGCCCCTCGTCAATAGCCCTTCGTAAAACCCCACAAGTTCGTGTGTCGTTTCGCGGCTGCCGTAGTGATTGCGGGCGAAGGTGAGGGCGTTCGCTGACAGTTCACGGCAATGGGTGGTGGGTTGCGACAGAGCGTCGATGATCTGTTGGGCAAACTGGTCGGGGGTGTCCGCGACGAGGTAGTGTTCGCCGGGGGTCCCTTCGATTCCTTCTACGCCGATCGTGGTCGAAATGATCACTTTGCCCAGCGCCATGCCTTCGATGATCTTGACGCGCATGCCGCTGCCGCTGAGGAGGGGGACGATCATCAGGTTGAAATTTCGCATGTACTCGTAGGCATCTTCGACTTCGCCGTATGTCGTGATATTTTTCGACTGCAACGCTCGGATTGAATCGGGCATGTTTCTGCCGGCGATATGCAGCACCAAGTCCGGATGTTGCCTGAGGACTTGGGGCCAGACGTCGTTCATGAACCAGGCAAGCCCGTCCAGGTTGGGACTCCAGTCGAGTGCGCCGAGAAAAAAAATGCTCTCGTGCGGCGGCGAGGCGTTTCCAGGGGTCACCGTCTCTTCGCAGAATGATGCGGGACAAACATGGATCGGTCTTTTACATCCGAGACGTTGAAACTCCCGAGCATCGACCGGGGAGATTGGAACAAGGGCATCGACGCGATTCAACGTTTCGATTTCGTATCGGCGCAATTGATGCGCGAGTGTTTTCAGGTAGGTTCTTTTCAGCAGGCCGGCGGTTGTGTCGGCTCGCCTTTCCCAGATCAGATGTTCGACGTTGTGTGCCCTGAGTGCGATGAGCGATTTCGATTCCTCACGGATCACATCAATATAAGGAGCGAGGTACAATCCCTCTAATTGGATGACATCAAACGGGCCGTGTGAATTCAAGATGCGGCGTAATTCTCGCTCGTACTCCCGCGAACGAAAACGTTCGACGTTATAAGACCTGTTTCGAATTAATGCCCATAAAGCAGCAAAAGTATGGACGGCTGTATCGATATCGACGGCGTGAAAGTCGATCGCTTTGGAAATTTCCTCGGGAATAGACGACGGGTCGAAATGATGTTTTTCGGTGTTCATCGCCAGAATGGTCACATCATGGCCTAAACCGGCAAGCGCACGAGAAATATTCAGCGTGGCAATCGAGCCTCCGTCGCGCGGCGGGTAGGGAAACTTCTTATCGAGTTGCAGCACACGCATGTTGCCATCACTATGCTCGTTCAACAAGGCCTTAATGGCGGCAGAAACCTGGCGAGCCAGTCATTTACGTTCGAGATCCGCCGGGGGACAGCCATTCGCGGAGGTATCCCCACCCCGAGGCGATATGAATCGTAAGTAACACCAGCGGCCCTAATACGATCAGCGAGGCGTTTCTTTCGCGGACCGCGAGGATGACGGAAAGCGCCGTCACGATGGCGGCGTACAAACCCAAAATGGAAAAATAGGTCCATGCGAATGCCGCATGCAGAGGGGCCAGGAGTGCCCCAACGACGATTCCCGCGACAAAGAGTGCCGGGATCGACGACCCGAGGGAAAACGTGGATCGATCTTTTCGCAGCAGCCGCATGCGTCCGCGGCCGTAACGGACGAGTTGGCGGAACAGTCCGCCTAATGTCCCCCGCGGTACGTAATGCACGCTGGCCTTGGGAGTCAGCCAGCAGCGAAAACCGGCTGCCGCCACGCGATGATTGAATTCGACGTCCTCGCAGGCGTCGAACGCTTCGTCGAACAGGCCGACGCGATCAAAAACCGCTTTTCGATATGCGACCGCCACGCTGTGCGGCGGGACAAATCGCTCTTCGTCGGAATAAATAAACGATGACGGATGATGCCCCAATCGGCACGATCGAGCCGCGGCGATGGCACGCTGAACTCGATTGGCATCGCCGATATCGAGCGGCTGCGGTCTGCCGACGCAGTCAACATCGGCATCGGAAAATGCCTGCGAAAGGTTGTGCAGATAACGAGGGTTGTCGATCTGGCAATGACCGTCGACGATCAGAAAGATGTCGCCTTGTCCGACTTTGATGGCGGCGTTGCGACCGGAACTGGACCAGCGACGGGGATTATTCACGAGCTTCAGTTGGGGAAACGATGCTTGCAACTTCCGAACGATATCGCCGGTGCGATCGGTCGATTCTCCGTCGGCGACGATGACTTCAAAGCGGTTGGAATCGTATTCCTGCGTCAACAACTGCATCAGCGTCTGCTGGATAAATCGTTCTTCGTTGCGAACGGGAACCACAACGGTGATGAACGGCGAATCGGTGAAACGCGCGCCGTCGCGTAACGATGTTGCCCGGTATTCACCGGCAGCGGCGACGCGGGAATCATCCGGATCGGAAATATCCGGAAGCGTACCCTGGGTTTGGATGTTCGCCGGTCCGTCGTTCATGGGGTCGATGTGTCGCGAGGGATGCTGGGTTTGAGAGTCAGGGAGATGTTGTGCGGGGTTGAGGAATGTTGTCGGCGGAGGTTCTGCACCTGCCAGCTCAACGGTCCGCGAAGTTCGTCGCGCAGATCGATGCGTTTGACGTCTTTGCCGTCTGATCGCCAGCGTCGTTCATGGTCGCGCAATGCTTCGCTCAGCGTGCCGAATGAGAACTGGCGGAACAGCATATCCAATTTGTGTTCGGTTCGCGACAAGTTGACGTAATGTCGAAAACGCGTCGTCATGCGGCTGGGGATGCGCGGCTGTTCGGGATCCAATTCCCACGGATGGATGTAGAACACGAACGGATGGTGATGAACCAGGTTCGATTGCCGCAGACAAAACGCCGAGAACCCTGCCGGATAGAGGCGAAAGTAACCTCCGCCCGATACGGGAAGATTCCACTTCCAAAGTCGGTAGATCGCCGGGGGAAATTCCCACAATGCCCCGTCGGGAGTTTCGATCAAGTGGGCGAAGCGTTCGGCGTTTTTCAATCCATAGCGATCGTGTCGAACGGTAAAGATGCTGGAATCGATCTGGAAACCTTCCTGGACGAGAATTTCGAGCGCCCACAGAGAACGCGACGTGATGGAGAAACTGGGGGCGCGATGCGAGAGCACGGCTGTCCCCAGAACCTGTTCCAGTTCATCCCGACCTTCCCGCAGGTCGCGGCGAAATTCATCGGGATGCAGATCGTAAATCAGGCGATGCCAGAAACTGTGGCAACCGATTTCATGTCCGCCGCGCTGAATCTCGCGGATCAGTTGCGGAAATTTTCTCGCGACCCAGCCCAGCACAAAAAACGTTCCATGCACGGAATGCCGTTCGAGAATTTTCAGCAAACGGTGCGTGTTATCGACGACGCGGCTGGGAAAATGCTCCCACTCGTCATACGAGAATTTATGCGAAAACGCCGAGACGTGGTAATAATCTTCCACATCGACGGTAAACGCATTGAGGATGGATGAGCCGGATTTCATCGCTTCACAAATACCGAAGGCAAGAAAGGATCAAACGCTGAGATGTCGTTTTAAGTATGTGTCGCTGAGAAAAGAAATAGAGCCCGCACGGACGTCTTCCGCAATCGGGCGAAAAAGAAGGGGAAGGAACGCGCAGCTTCAGAATGCAGCCTTCATGCTCCGATGCAGAATTTCAACGGGCGCTTAGCGTTTGGGGAGAGTCGAATCGATCGGCTCGGCGAATTCGTCCACCGACCGGGAGTTATACAGGCGATCGACCTGCTCTTTGGAGGGGAGGCGGATAATTCTCCAGAGGCTGGACATCATGCCGCGGACCATATGCGCGCCGGTAAAGAAGGCGATTCGGAAATCCATTCCCGGGCTTAGGTGTTCGACGTAGTAGACGTCGTATGCCAGCTTATGAACGACGTCGTCGACGTGATAGTCGGGAGGAAGCTTCAATTGAGCCAGTCCGGTGATACCGGGGCGAACGTTCAAGCGGTCGAGGTAATTGGGAAACTGGAATTGCAGTTTGGAGACGAACTCAGGGCGTTCGGGCCGTGGGCCGATGAGGCTCATTTCTCCCTTGAGGATGTTGATGAGCTGCGGGAATTCATCGATATGCGTGTCGCGTAAAATCGCACCAATGCGCGTGACGCGCGAATCGTTCGGTTTCGACCAGACCGGGCCTGTGAGGATTTCGGCGTTGTGAACCATCGTTCGCAACTTGATGAGCGTGAACTCGCGATTGTCCTTGCCGGTGCGGGTCTGGCAATAAAACGCCGGACCGCGCGACGTGAGCTTGATGCAGACCACTGCGAGCAGAACGACGGGGATGGTGATGATAAACAGCAGCAATGCGAGAGCGTATTCCCAAAGGAACTTCACCGTCAGATACCAGCGGCATTGAGGCCGAAATGGTCGAGCCGTCGCATGCATATGCGAATCATGCACGTGTGATTTGCGGAGGATTCCGGCATCAGCCGAAACCGGTTCGGTCATTCCGACGTGTTGAACTGGGCCAGCGGTCATGGAAAGGGGCATCCGTCTATTCGAGTTGAAACGGGTAAATATTCCACTCGAAAACTTATTCTTGTGTTGTGCTTGAAGGATCCTGTGAAGTAGGTGTTTCCGTTTGATGTTGGCCCGCATCAAACAACGTCCGCTTCAATTCCGGCAACAGCATTCTCATAAACTGGATTGCCAGGTCGTTATCGTTGACGGGTTCACCCGTGCGAATCAAGGCGCGAGAGACGTACAACTTGTAGAGATACGCTGACGGCGCATATTGCAGCCGGGGATTGTCGGAGGCTTCCCATGTTCCGTTGGAACTCCAGCCCCAGAACGTCCTCATGCTTTCGGGGACGAGGCCGCTCGTTTTGGTAAAATCACCCATCCAGAATTCGCCGATCTCTTCTTTATTCTGGTCGGTGACGATGTGTTTCTGCTGAATTTGAGTCAGATTGAATCCCGCACTCGTGAAACAGATCGTGGGTGGATGTTCCGAAACGGGACCGGGACGTCCGCAGACGATCAGAATATTGATCGCACTCCCCGTCGGTCGATGCGTGTAAATGCGAGACAGGATCGCCTGGGCGCCGGCGACTTTTTTCGTTTCGGACGAGACTTCGACATCCTGACTCGACCAGTCGCCGATCGTCGAGGGGACGTTCGAGACCCGATCGGCAGCTTTGATCACGCGATCGGGGAGTCCCCAGCGATCGGCCATCAAGCCGTGAACCACGCCCGACAGGACGAGGATCGTTACGGCAGCGGCTAAAGTCACGGTCTGTTTCATCGTCGATTTCTGCTGAATGTGAGTCGTAAACACGGGATCGAAAAAAATAAGTGGCGATAATGTCGAGTCAGTCGTTTTGCGAATGCAAAGTTGCCATTCGCGTCCAATTCAGGCGCGTGGGACTTACGAATCGGCGGTTTCCGGAGTCTTCACATCGGTTTCCGCTTCGGTCGTATCGTCGAGCGGAGTATTGTAATAGTGGTAGTGGTAGTTGCGGGAATAACCATATTTATAGGGATAGAGCGAACCATACGAGCCTTCATCCAATCCAATGACGACCGCTCCCAGCACGGGGACACCCAACATGCTCAGACGCTGATAGGCGGCGGCGACTTTCGCATAGCGGCTGATATCCCGGCGGATGGAAAACACGACGGCGTCGACATACTGACCGACGAGCAGTGAATCCGTCACGGGGAGCACGGGAGAGGAATCGATGATGATATAATCGAAATGGCTGCGCATCTGATCGAAAATCGCGCTGATATCGCCCTGAGCCAGCATCTGCAGCACCATCTGCGTCAGGTGGCCCGCGGGCAACACATACAGATTTTCCTGCGGGGTGAGCTGGATTGCATCCTCCAGCGGTATCTCATTGCGCATGACTTCGCATAATCCCGGCTTGACGCTCAGATCGAACATCTTGTGGATGCTGGGTCGGCGGAGATCGCAATCGATCAAGAGCGTCTTTCTGCCCGCACGGGCCAGGCTGGTCGCCAGATGGCTCGACAGCGTCGTCTTGCCTTCACCGCTCATGGCGCTGGCGACCATCACGACCTGACGGGGTTCTTCGCCGGCGTCGCGCAGCATCATCGTTCGCGCGGAGTCGACGGACTCGGTCCAGACGCTTTGCCAGACCGCGGAGCGACCGTTACGTCGGTGATCTCTCCCCTGGACCAGCCAGTTGGGCATGATCGGCAGAGAACCCATGATCGGCAACTGCAAGCCGTTGCTGACTTCCTTCATCGTACTGATGCG
>JBJXGP010000200.1:0-7283 GCA_046160425.1 Planctomycetaceae bacterium | reverse complement strand
AGACAGATGATTGAAGACAGCCTGAAGGCTGGACTCCTACGAAGACGAATCTTGCAAATCGCGAGTGACACATATTTGAAAAGGACACGGGTGATGTCGAATTCACAGCGAAATTTTTTGACGGCTGCCGCTGCATTTTCGGCGGGACAGGGATTGCTCTCCGAAGCGGTCGCCGACGATCGCAATCCCGCCGCCGAGGTCGCCGATCGGTCGTCGTCGATTCGCATCACCGGTTTGACCGCTCGCTGGGTCAATCCGTGCGTCTTCCTGAAAATCGAAACGAATCACGGCATCGTCGGTTGGGGCGATATCAAGGGAGTCGATCCGCAAGTCGCGAAACCTCTGGCGGAATCGCTGTTCGAACTCCTCAACGATGAAAACCCCACGCGGATCGAATATCTGTGGCAGAAGATTTATCGGGCCAACCGCAACATGCGCGGCGGGCCGTTCATGGTGCATACGCTCTCGGCGATCGACATGGCGCTGTGGGATATCACCGGAAAATTGTGGGGAGTTCCCGTTTATCGATTGCTCGGCGGACCGTGCCGCGATCGCATCCGCGTGTATCACACTCCGCAAGCCCGAAAAGTCCCTAATCCCGGCCTGTTTGAACAGAGCAGCAACCCGGCCGATATCGAGCGCATCGTCGCCGCGATCAAAACGGCACGCGAAGAAGTCGGCCCGAACGGAGCCGTGATGTTCGACGCCCATTCGGCGCTCCCCCCGGCGACGCTCATTCAACTTGCTTCCGCCATCAAGGCATACGATGTGCTGTTCATCGAAGAGCCGGCGGTCCCGGGTAACATCGAAACATTCAAACGCTTGAAGCAGGCGATTTCGATTCCGCTGGCGGCTGGCGAACGAGACCGCACGATCTGGGAGATGCTCCCTTACCTGCACGAACGATGTCTCGACGTGTTGCAACCCGACTGCTGTCACACGGGGGGCATCACATCGATGAAAAAAATCGCCACGCTCGCCGAGGCGTACCACGTCCCGCTCGCGCCGCACTGCACGGCTAGTTTTCTCGGCATCGCCGCCAGTCTGCATGTGGCGGCGTCGATACCGCTGTTCCTGATTCACGAATTCTATCCCGACAATCACGGATTCAATCCGAAAGGGATCACCGACATGCCGTGGAAACTCGATGCCGAGGGTTACATCGGCCTTCCTTCCGGCCCCGGTCTGGGAGTCGCCGTCGACGAAACGTTTCTCGAATCCGAATCCCGCAAGCCGCAAGTCTATCGCTGGCCCGGCTCGAAACTGCCGGACGGTTCGATCTCGGATTATTAGAAACCCGTTGAAAAAGTGTGCCACTGCTGGCTTGCCCAGCAGTGCGGTTAATAATCGTTGGAACAAGACCGGGTGGATAAACCACCCGGCTCACGAATCTCAGCATTTGATCTTTTTTCAACAGGGCGATAGCACTGGCTCAATATCGTGTCGCTCGCAAGTTCGTCGCCGGTCGCCTAACATATCGCCATGCCAGCGATCCGTGTGCAACATCTGACGAAGTCTTACCGAGTGTACAAGAAGCGGGAGGGGCTGCTCGCCTCCTGGCGGGGACTCTTCCGTCGCGAATACCGCATCGTGGAAGCGGTCCGCGACGTCAGCTTCGAAATCGAGACCGGCGAGATGGTCGCCTTCCTAGGTCCCAATGGTGCCGGGAAAACGACGACCCTCAAACTTCTTTCGGGATTGATTCACCCGACCTCCGGCGAGGCGACAGTACTCGGGTATGTTCCCTGGCAGCGCGTCGTCGCGTATCGCCGTCGTTTCTCGCTGGTGATGGGACAGAAAAATCAGCTCTGGTGGGATCTCCCCGCGCAGGAATCGTTTCGCCTGCATCAGCAGATCTATCGCATTCCGGAAGAGGACTTTCGCAAGCGGCTGGATGCGCTCACGAGCCTGCTGGAAGTCCGGCACGTCGTCGATCAGCCGGTGCGGGAGCTATCGCTCGGCGAACGGATGCGGATGGAACTGATCGCCTCGCTGCTGCATCAACCCGAAGTGCTGCTGCTCGATGAACCGACAATCGGTCTCGATGTCGTCTCGCAGCGCACCGTCCAGGAATTCCTCAAGCAGTATCAGATCGAGCAGAACATCAAGGTGATTCTCACCAGTCATTACATGAAGGACGTCGAAGCCCTCTGCAAACGGGCGGTGATCATCAATGAAGGGCGGATCCATCACGACGGCCCCCTCGCCGAGATCGTCGACCGCTTCAGTCAGCACAAGCTGATTCACCTGCAATTCGCGCAGTCGAAGATTCCCGATGATCTGGCGCAGTACGGCCGGGTGGTCGAAGCGATTCCTCCACGTGCGAAGTTGGAAGTCCCCCGTCAACAGATTCCCGCAATCCTGTCGAGCCTGCTGTCGCGATACGAAATCGAGGACGTCGGCGTGCAGGAACGCCCGCTCGAAGACGTCATCGCGGATGTGTTCACGAGCGGCAAAAGCAGTTCCGCCAGCGAGCGGGGAGCGTAAGCTCCCTGTGCATTTTATTTTTCTTCTGTCACGCTTTAGGGGGTGATCTTCTTATCCTTTTTAGGAATGAACCCCAACCCGAAGCAGACCATCATCGAGATCCAGAACGTCCAGAAGGCGGGATGCTTCCAATCGTGGAAGTCGACTGTATGCGGATGTTCGGGGGTATTGAACGCCCAGTCGGCAACCAGCTTCAAGCCGATCACCGTCACCAGCAGATAGGCGGAGACCTCGAAGCGGGGGAACTTCTCCAACAGCCTGATAAAGACGACCGCGGCGAACCGCATCAGGATCACCCCGAGAATTCCCCCCGTGACGACAACCCACAGCTTCGGATGGAAGGCATTCGGATCGTGGCCCGGCGGAGCAGAACCGACCAGCGCAATCGCCGCTAGAATCGAATCGATGGCAAACGCGACGTCGGTCAGTTCGATAACCACGACGGTCGGCCAGAATTTTGCCTTTCCCATTTCGGTCGAGGCGGCCTCGGCCGCGGCGACCAGCGGCGCTCGCTCCTCGATCTCCAGTAATTCCTGTTGAGACGTGAGCGACTGCCCCGTCTGCTTGTCGATCAACACGGGATGCCCCTGGTCGTCGATGACGATTTCATCCTGAACGTCTTCCTGAGATTCGAAGAAGAAATGTTTGACGGCGACATAGATCAGATATCCTCCGCCGATCAGTTTGACGATCCGCCAGCGAAGCAGAATGCTCGCCGTTCCGATCGCGAGGATGCGAAAGACGAAGGCCCCGACAAGTCCGTAGGTTAAGGCCCGTTTCTGTTGGTGTTTGGGCAATCGTTTCGCGAGCAGTCCCAGAACGAGGGCGTTATCGATCGAGAGTACGCCTTCCAGCAAGATCAGCAATCCGATGACCGCGAAGTCCTGAGCCACCAATGTCTGGCCCATGAAATCCACCAGCGCTAACATACCTGTCATCTGGCAATCACTTTCTACGGAGTTCATGTCGTTCTGCACAATCGTCACATTCGCCGACAGTGTATCGACATAAAAAGAACCTGTCCAATGCGAGATGCGGTTTACAACGCAAAATGAGAAGGGTTGTGGAAATTGAAGCGATCCCGGTTTACAATGCGCCATCATGAGCAATCCCACACCTCAACCGTCGTTCGGCACCGTGGCCATTGTCGGAGTTGGCCTTCTCGGAGGTTCGTTGGCGCTGGCCTTGCGTCGGGCTGGATCGGTGCAGTGCATCATCGGCGTGGGACGTTCGCAAGAGCGACTGCAAATCGCGCGATCGCGGGGGTTGATCGATGAGTTCGCTCTGGATATCCGTGACATCGCCTCCGAAGCCGATATCATTGTCTTCTGCACCCCCGTCCGGAAAATTCCCTCAGGCGTGATATCGGCCGCCGTTCATTGCAAACCGGAGACATTGATCACCGACGTCGGCAGCGTCAAACGGCAGTTATGCCGGGCGATCGCCGGCAAGCTTCCTGCCGGAGTGACCTTTATCGGATCGCATCCGCTGGCGGGGTCCGAAAAGCAGGGCTTCGAATTCGCCGATGCCAACTTGTTTAACGGTCGAATCTGCGTGATCACGCCCGAAAAGCCTGTGTCATCGAGTACCTCGGCCGGCGATTACGCCGCGCAAGTGCAACGGCTGACCGAGTTCTGGCAAACGACGGGGGCGATCGTGAAATCTCTCTCCGCCGAGGATCATGACTGCATTGCCGCCGACATCAGTCATCTGCCGCATCTCATCGCCTCGACGTTGAGCCTGATTCTGAATGATTCGAACCGAGACTGGGCCGCGACCGGTTTTCGGGATACGACGCGGATCGCGTCAGGAGATCCCTCGCTCTGGACAGACATCCTGCTCGATAACGCCGACCGCGTGCTGCACAGTCTGAGATTCTTCGAACTCGAACTGGAGCGATTCCGCGAGGCGATCGAACGGGAGGATCACAATCAAATTACCGATATGCTCGCTCTCGCCAAACAAAAACGGGACGCTCTCAACGAACGGCGTGATTCAGGCGCGTCTCCGCGATGATTTTTTCACATCAAGATGGACCTAGCAGACCGTTGAAAATGGGTGGCACTGCTGGCTTGCCCAGCAGTGGAGTGGTTGGTCATCGGAAAAAGACCGGGTGGATAAACCACCCGGCTCATGGAGTTTGACTATCGAACATTATTCAACGGACTACTAAGATGAATCACATTCTTTGTGACAGGGCCGTGCGGTATTTCAGCGCGTTCGTTACCGCCATACTCACAATGGCAGCCGTGCTCCTTTCGCACCCCACGTGTCATGCCGCACCGGGCCCCGTACCGGAATGGATCTGGAGCGAAGAACACGCCGAGCCATGGACCGCGTATTTCCGCCGACGTTTTCTGATTCGCGCAGGAGTCGCCTCCGCCGAAATCGCCGGGCTGGTCGATGAGTCGATGCTCATCTTTCTCAACGGCAGCGAACTGGGTGAAGTGAAGGACGATCATCGTCGCACCTGGATCGACATCACAAAACGATTGCATACGGGACCGAATCTGCTCGCCGTTCAGGCCGAAGATCGCGGCGGCGCAGCCGGTTTTCAGATTGTCGTTCGAGTGAAATATGACGACGGAACAACCGAAACTCTCGTCACCGATCACCGCTGGCGCGCGACCACGCTCTTACAGCCGGATTGGCATACGGTGAGGTTCAACGACGCCGAATGGCCCTATGCATTTTCGCTCGGCTTGCAGGGGATCCCACCCTGGGGCGAACCGGAAGGGGACTTCGCCGATTACGATCAATGGCGGCAGGCACTCGCCGATCAAACGTCGGATGAAGGTGCGACGCTGGTCCATCCAAACTTCACGCTCGAACGGCTGTATTCGTCGCACGACGACTTGGGGTCGTGGATCAGCCTCGAATTCGACGATAAAGGGCGATTGCTCATCGGCCGTGAGGGGAAGGGGATCCTGCGGATGACGTTTCCCGTCGAGAAGGAGGGGGATTTCCAGAAAAATGCGACCGTCGAACTCATCAACGAAACACTCGAAGAATGTCGCGGCCTGTTGTGGCACAATGGCAGTCTATTCGCCAACGCCAACAACTCGAAAGGATTTTACCGACTCGCCGATACTGACGGCGACGATCGGCTCGATGACGTGAAGTTGCTCCGTCCGACGGGGGGAAATGTCGGACATGGCCGCAATGCCGTGGTCCGCGGTCCTGACGATGCGATTTATCTCGTGCATGGAAACGACGTCCTCTTGCCAAACGATTACGTCGCCGATGGTTCAGCACTTATCAATTTCAAAGTCGATCGGCTGATGAACTGCGAATGGGACAAGCATCTCTTCAACTTCGGTGCGACGGTCCCCGGCGGGCACATCGTTAAGACCGACGGCGACGGTCGCGAATGGAATCTCCTCGCCGGTGGCTTCCGCAATTCGTATGGCATGGATTTCAACGCCGACGGCGAGATGTTCGCATACGATTCTGACATGGAATGGGACGCCGGCGCCCCCTGGTATCGGCCGACGCGGATCAATCACGTCGTCTCCGGCGCCGATTACGGTTGGCGACAGGGGACCGGCAAATTTCCAAGCTGGCAGGCCGACAGCCTTCCGGCGATTTTGAATATCGGAAAAGGTTCGCCGACCGGCGTGCGTTTCGGCACAAACAGTCGGTTCCCTGGGATCTATCAGAAAGCACTCTTCGCACTTGACTGGGCCTACGGCCGAATTTTTATTGTCCATCTCACGCCACAGGGAGCAAGTTATCTCGGCCGGGCGGAGATTCTCGTCGAAGGACGACCGCTCAACGTCACCGATCTCGATTTCGGCCCCGACGGCGATCTCTATTTCGTCACCGGCGGGAGAGGGACGCATTCGGATCTGTATCGGGTCCGATACGATCAAACCAAGCGAAAGGCGACTTATGACGCACTACGCAGATATGCAACAATCGACATCGACCCGCTAAGCAACGCGATGAGTGACGATATTGCAGCGGCTACCACCGACGCTCGCGAGACTCGACGACATTTAGAATCGTTTCACACGCGGGTAGATCCCGCAGCCGTTGATCAATCATGGAGTTTTCTCGGAAGCGACGACCCCTGGCTGCGGCACGCGGCTCGTATTGCCATCGAGCGACAGCCAGTGGCGGAATGGCGCGACAAAGCGCTCACCGCGCCGACACCGGCGGCTTTCACCGCATTGCTCGCATTATGCCGAAAAGGCAACGCCGAGGACCGCGAAGGACTTCTTAAGCGACTGAATGAAATCAATCTCGAAAATGTATCGTTCAACGAACAACTGATTGCGCTTCGAACCTATTCCCTGTGTTTCTCGCGCCTTGGACCTCCCACCGATTTCGAGCGCAAGAACATACTGCTGCAACTCGAACCGCTCTTCCCTTCACCACGCCCAGCGATTCATCGTTCGCTCTGCGAATTGCTCGTGTATCTCGAATCACCAACGGTCGCCGAGAAAGCGACGATGGTCCTCAACGATTATAGTTCGCAGGAAGAAAAGCTGATGACGTTGTACCTGCTGCGTCATCTGAAAGTCGGCTGGAACGACAAAGTCCGCCGGGCTTATCTCACGTGGCTTCGTCATGCGGACGGTTTTCAGGGAGGGCAGACGATTTCCGCCTACGTGAAATACATTCGTGAGGATGTCAAAGCGTCGATGTCGGCAGAGGATCAGTCAAAGTGGGAATCATGGCTCAAAGAGCCTGAAATCAAAGTGGAAATCGCCGCCGAGGATACCGTTCAGCGACCGTTCGTCAAGGATTGGGCGATGAAGGAATTGAGCGCCGGTTTGACTCGCGCGCAAACG
>JBJXGP010000199.1:0-11220 GCA_046160425.1 Planctomycetaceae bacterium | reverse complement strand
GTCGCGCAACAAAAACGGCCACTCATTCGTGAGTGGCCGTTTGCATTGGTCCGCCGTTCAAAACCGCGCCTAGATCGTGACGGTCGTCCCCGGCACCGGCACCGGCTAGTCGCCGTTCGCGTCCGGCAGCACGGGGGCCGGATCGCTCATCTGCTTCAACCCGTCGAAGTTCGCCAAAGCCACCTCGGACTTGAGGGCCTTGTCCCACGGGATCACTTTGCCCGAATACGTCGCCAAGCGGCCGAGAATGGCGGTCATCGTGCTCATCGCACCGTTTTCCCCTTCGTTGTAGGGCGTCCCGCTACGAATCGCCGCGAACAGGTCATCGTGTTCGACCTGATACGGGTCGGTCCGTTTGCCTTCGTACTTCCAGATCGAATCGCCCGCATTGATCTGGCTGCCGCTGATGTTGGTCGAGCCTCGCGAGCCGTGCGCATATTCAGAGACGCTGCTCCAGCAATTCTGGATATGGCGGCACTGGCTGAACATTCTCGTGCCGTCGGCGTATTCGTATTCGACGGCGAAGTGGTCGTAAATCTCGCCGAACTTTTTGTCGGTGCGGACCTGCCGTCCCCCCATTCCCGATGCGCGGACGGGATAGCTCCCCTTGAGCCAGTTCCCGACGTCGAGATTGTGGATATGCTGCTCGACGATATGATCGCCGGAAAGCCAGTTGTAGTAGTACCAGTTCCACATCTGGTATTCCATTTCGGTCTTGCATTCTTCGCGGCTGCGACGCGGATCCCAGACCCCGCCGCTATTCCAGTAGACGCGCATGTCGATGATATCGCCGATCGCCCCGTCTTTAAGCCGTTTGATCGTTTCGAGGTATTCGTCCTGATGATGGCGCTGCAAGCCGACACCGACGGCGAGATTCTTCGTGCGGGCGACTTCGACCGCCGCGAGAACTTTCCGCACGCCGGGTACGTCGGTCGCGACCGGTTTCTCCATGAAGATATGCTTGCCGGCATTGACCGCTGCTTCAAAGTGGATCGGTCGAAATCCCGGAGGAGTCGTGAGAATCACTAGATCGACGTCGCTGTCGAGCACATTCTTATAGCCGTCGAAGCCGACGAACTTGTGATCGTTATCGACCGCCACGCGCTGAGGCTGCGACGTGAACTGAGCCGAGATGTTCCGCAGGCTGCTTTCCAACTGGTCGCTGAAGGCGTCGGCCATCGCGACGAGAGTCACGTTCCCTTTCGTCGAGAGCGCCTGAACCGCCGCCCCGGTTCCACGGCTGCCGCATCCGATCAAACCAACCTTGATCGTTTCATTGCCCGCGGCAAATGCCCGGCTGGCGAGAGCCGAACCGATGACCAAACCCGATCCAACGGTGGCCGACTGCTTGAGAAACTCGCGTCGAGTAGCGGACGGGGGTTGAGGACGTTGCATGACGAGGAACTCCCTGATTGATCGTAGATGAATTCGGAACGGATGCACCAATGGGATTATTCTAACCAGAAATTCGACCGCAGTCACGAGTTATCGACGGGATTTTCCGTACTAGCCCGAAGCGCCAGCGAGGGAAAATGTCGAATGGGGGATGTGAATCCTTCGTTCTGCACGACCGTTTCACGTGAAACGGTAAATGTTTACAAATGCGTTCTGCTGTTTGCGAACTCTGTCGCCGACATACCGAATGCGACGTCTTACGCGAAGAGTTCATCCAGAGGACGGCCACCATCCACAATCGGGACCGGCCGTTTCTGTTGCGGATCCGGCAGCGATAATAGTGCGGGATCGAGCCCCAGCGTCTTGTAAATCGTGGCGGTGAGATCCTCCGGACTGACGGGATGATCTATCGGCCATGCGGCGTCCTTATCCGACTGTCCATACGTGATACCGCCGCGTATTCCTGCTCCCGCCAGAATCGCCGGGAAACAATAGCTCCAGTGGGTGCGACCCCATTGCGGGTTGTCGGGCTTGGGAGCGCGCCCCATTTCGCCCACGACCACTACCAGCGTTTCATCGAGCAATCCGCGTTCGTCCAGATCTCCGAGAAGCGCAGAAAACGCCTGATCGAAGCCGGGGATGAGAAACTTTTCGAGATGGTTGCTGCTGTCGTGCGAATCCCAACCGTCGGTTCCAAAGGTCGAATCCCAGTTGACGGTGACGAAGCGTGCGCCCGCCTCGATCATCCGCCGTCCCATCAAGACCGACTGTCCGAACAAGTGACGACCGTAGCGATCGCGCGTCTCAACGGACTCCTGGCGGATGTCAAGTGCTGTGCGGATCGTCTCCGACATAACCAACTCCAGCGCCTGATTGCGGAATTCATCGTAGGCAGCGTAGCGCCTCGACTGTTCGAGAGCGAGGCGAGTTCCATCGAACTGGTCCATCAGGCTCCGCCGTCGATCCAGCCGGTCGAGAGACATCTCTGATCGCGATACCAAACCCTTGATGCGGAAATCGAGTTCCTCCTCGGTGCAGTCTCGCAGGAACAGATTCTCGCGGGCATTTTGCGGACGAACGTCGGTCGCCAGCCCATTGTACGCCGCCCCCAGCCAGCCGGCGTATTGCCCCGTCCGATCGTACCTCGGAACATGCAAATGCCCCAACCGATTCGGAAGGTAGACGTAATCGGGAAACGATCGTTGCCGGGCGTCGGGTTCGTGAGCCGAAAGATACTCGACCACCGACCCCATCGACGGCCAGTCGGTATCGCGAGCGTTGACGTCGGTGCTGTCGATGATCACATTGCGGGTAAACTTGTGCCCGGTCTGCATGTAATGCGACGCGTTGTGATCGTTGTGCGCATGCGTCATCGTGCGGATCACGCAGAACTTGTCCGACAACTGCGCCATTCGCGGCATATGTTCGCAGATGCGGAGATCGGGCGTGCGCGAGGCGATGGGACGAAACGGCCCGCGCAACCCGATCGGGGCGTCAGGCTTCATATCCCACGTTTCCAACTGGCTCGGCCCGCCGAACAGATACAGAAAGATCACCGACTTGGCGCGGCCATTTACGAACGGCGACTCGGCGTGTTCGGCGGCGAGGAGTTGGGGAACGGACAGCCCCAATAGGCCTGCTCCGCCCGCTTGTAGCGTCGCGCGCCGCGTCATCCCGCTGCAAACACGCTGAGAACTCCCTTGAATCGAAAGCATCGCCTGATCCTTTGCTGGGCTACTCTCGCATCGCCTGCATGGAAAAAGTTAGTGCCGTGTTAATGTAACAATTATTGTGATTGATTTCCAGGTTATTTATGGGTGTATCGGGTTTACTGGTTAGGTCATCCGGCGACTGTTCAGTGTGGGTTCCCAGAATGGACGAACGGGCATATCTCAGGTAGACTTGTTTATGGTTTCTGACCACAATTCACTTTCTGAGAGAGCTCCCGCGTGAGTACAAGCACTGGAAAAGTCATTGCAAAAGCTCGTGAGTTGTTATCCACTACTCCTGACGGTATTCGATATGCTCAGTTGCATCAGCAAATTTCAACGGCGTATCCTGATATACCTCTCAATACGATTCACGGTGCGCTTCACAAATTCAGGTCCGAACTTCCGGCAGATATTTATCAGCCCTCTAAGGGGCTTTATCAGCACATCAGTTTTCGTGAGGAATCGTCTTCGTTCGAACCGCAGTTACCTGCAAAACCAGCATCTCCAAAAATTAGGGAGGATGAGTTTTACGAACCCTTTGCCGACTGGCTGGTTAATGAGCTTGAAGAATGTACCAATGCAATTCCGGTTGGTGGCAACATTTTCAAGGACAAATGGGGAACGCCGGATGTAATTGGAGTACGCGAGGCGAAGCGGAGCGACATCATCAAACCACCGACGGAAATTGTCACCGCAGAAATCAAGCTCGATCTCAATGGACTCATTACCGCGTTTGGTCAAGCATGTTCGTACAAGCTCTTCTGTCACCGTGCATATATCGTAGTCCCGCAGAATTCATCAGAGGAAGATATTTCCAGACTTGATGCCTTAGCTCGAATATTCGGCATCGGCTTCATATTGTTCGATGCCACAAGCCCAAAATATCCTCGTTTCACGATTCGGGTTCGGGCGTCTCGACATGAACCAGATATGTTCTACGTCAATAAATATCTCAAACTGATTGAAGCTGAACTTTTCTAATGCAAACTCATTTTGTGTGAATGATTAATGAGTAAAAAAGTTATTTCGCCCCGGCTTCGTTCAAAACTTCCGTCAGCACCCGGCCATCGACACCCTCGAGCGACAGGCCAAGCAGATGCGCGACGGTCGGGGCCACGTCGATGTTGTCGATGACCGGCAGCTTGATACCCGGCTTGATACCCGCACCGGAGACGATGAACGTCGCATTCATTTTCGGATCGGTCGAAAGAAATCCGTGCGTGCCGAGAACGTTCGTGCTCGTGACAACGACGTCTTCGCCAGATTCCGTCCCTGCAAAACCGTAACCCGGCTTGGCAACGAGAATCAGATCGGCCATCTGCTCGTACTCGTCGGGATGGGGGAGTCCATACTTCGCGAATTCTTCCGGCAGCACGATCGATTCGATTCCTTCGAGTTGACTGAATAACTCGATCACTTTTTTGCGATCTTCATCCCTTTTCTCGCGAACCGTAAGGTACAACATGCCGATCCCTCCCTCGGGAAAGACATGAGCGCGGGCCGTCGTGACTTTATTGGCCTCGACGGTCAGTAACCCCGCTTGACGCAATATGACATTGGGATTCAGCGTCTTGGGAATCGCATTGAAACCGTGATCGGAGACAACAAACACCGTCGTCGTCTCGCGTATGCCCGCGTCGTCGACGGCATCGAGAACGCGGCGAATACAGGCGTCAACGCATGCGACCGCCGAATAGCCGGCCCAGGTCTGCGGTCCGTAGCGATGATGGACGGCATCGAGATTGAGTGGGTGAAACAACACCAGATTCGGTTTCTGCGTTCGGATCACATGGCAGACCGCATCGGTCCAGACTTCGTCGCGGCGGACCACGCTGTATTTCGAAAAATTGTCAATGACTTCATCGGTGAGAATACCCGCGAGCTTCAAATCGTCGAGAAATGACGGCGTCGAAAACTTGAAGGTATCTGGCGAATCAGGAAAGTCGACGTCGAGGGTTCCTGAATTCCGCGTGCAGGGCCAGTTGATTCCGGCGGTGCGCAAGCCCTGCTCGTGTGCGACGTCAAAAACCGTCCGCACGCGCACGAGTTCGGATTTTTCCTTGTGCGGATTGACGTTGATCGGCAGCCCCGGTCCGGACTTTTCGAGCATGCCGTTGAAAATCACGCCATGTTTTTCGGGACGGACGCCGGTCACCAGCGTCGTGTGATTCGGCCAGGTAACAGACGGATTCGAAACGGTCATCCCATCGGCGACCGCACCCGCCTCGGCCAGTTCGCGAATCGTCCTCATCGAGGCATTGGGATCAGCGAACAGATACGCGGGGAGTCCGTCAACGCTGATCACGATGACATGGCGATCGCTCTTCTCGCCCGCATGAGTTGTGCTGGCGGCAAGACCGGCAAGAAAAACAATAGCAAGCAGGCGACTGAGCAGATTCATCCGATTCTCCCGGAACGATATCGAAATTGATCGTGTTAACGACGATGATGCCATGAAGGGACACGCCTTGAATTTAACAAGTCTTGTCCGACAACGCATCTGTCGGTTCAGTATCGTTGCGACGTTGGGCTTACGAGTTCGTCGTCATGGCTTTTCTCGTGAACGATGATCTGGTCTTGAGATTTCGGGCCAAATCAAGGCGTATTGGCCGATCTGGTTCGCTTTCAAAAGTGAGTAGTATTTTTGCTTTGAAACGAGAAAAGATATTGCTTTGCCCATGAAACGTCGTTTAGACTTGAGGAACCGTTCATTTTTTGGTTCATCCTTTTTGAAGAAATTCAGGATCACATTAGGATCAAACGCATGAAGACTTCCTCTTTTCCACTCGTGGCGATTTCGGCTATCACATTATTCTTCGGCATGGGTTCCGCTCTTCAGGCGGATGTTATCATCAGTTGGCTCACCCCGCTGCCGGGGACGAATACCGTCACCTATAAGCAGAGATTGCCCGATCCGTTCGCATTGACCACGTATTCCGGCACCGAAGACAACTGGATTCACTTGAATGGCCCCTTCAGCACCGAACATCGCAATGGCGGCGCAGACGGTCGCATTATTATGGGCGGGATCAACGCGGGCGGCAGCGACGAACGGCATGCATTTATGCGATTCAATTTGAGCTCAATGACAGGGCAGTTCATGTCCATCAATTCGGTGACGTTGCGGCTCTTCTGGCACGTGACCCCTACCGGTACCGACACCGTTCAGTTCTTTCCCGTCTCGGCGGCAAATGCGGGGTGGGTTGAAGGGAACAGCCTGACCGGAGTCGATACGATCGTTGCCGGCGAAAGCACCTGGGTGAACCGAAACCACCCCGGTACGCCGTGGGCAGGGAGCAACGGGGCCAGCACGCCGGGAGTCGACTATGTGAATACGGTATTGGCGAGCAACACCTATGGCACATCCGAAGTCCCGGGTACGGCTTTCGATCTGGTCTTTACGGACCCGTCCATTATCACCTCCTGGATGGGGGGGACAAACGCCGGTATTTATGGTCGGACTATTGGCCAAGACGACCAGGCCATTTTCCGTTCTTCTGAATTTGCCGGATATGAACCCGAACTGATCATCAACTACACTCCGTTTTCCGTGCTATTGCCCCCTCCCGCCGTTCCAGAGCCGTCATCGTTCGTGCTCCTGAGCCTCGGCGGCATTGTTACCGGACTGGTCGCATTCCGTCGGCGGCGTCAGCGTTTCAGCGCACCGAATGCCGCGTAGCATGAATTCTTGTGCAGCAGTTCGACTTCGCTGAAACCGACGGAACGCAGCAAGTCCAACTGGAACGGCACGGATCGTGGCGTGTCTTCGGCGATGATCCTCGCGTACAATTCCTCGCGATACCCTTCGCCCCCGGCTGCGGTCAGGTATTCTCCATAGCGTCGCCAATGAATGGCCTGAAGTTCGGGAATCGTGCTCTCGACGATATCGAAAATCCAGAATGAGCCACGAGGCTTCAACGCATCGTGCAGCTTTTGGAAGACCGTGCGCCATTCATTCTCGGTGCGCAAATGATGCAGCACGGCGGAGGCGAGAATGATGTCGAATCTCTCGCGCCCTAAATCCACGTCGCGCACATCCGATTGAATCGTTTCCACTTGACCGGTTGTCCGGGGGCGAACTCGCGGAACCGCCAGATCGAGCATCGCCTGGGTGAGATCGACCAGCGTGACATCAAGGTGTGGCATGCGTTCCAGCAACTTCAGAGTGTAATTCGCGCCGCCGCACCCGACTTCAAGCAAGTGGGTGGCGTGAGGAGTCGTCGCGGCCGCGGCTTCCGCTATCAAATTCATCGCCAGCGGGGAATCGACAGCCGATACCTGACCTGTTTCCAGGTTGGTGTAACAATCGGTCTCGGCGGCGAAACGCTGACGAATTTCGTCAACGGTGGATTTTGGGATGGTCATAATGGCTCGCTACCGCTTCCGTGCCGTCGGCGGAATGACCGTGTTCAGCCCGTATTTTTCCCGCTCTTCGGCGGTCGGCTCACTCAGCGGGCGGACGACGCGGAAGCCGACCCACAGGGCATCCGTAAAGTACCATTCGCTTTTGGGGATCTGCGGATCCTGTATCTTCCAATCGGGGTCTGAATAAATTCTCGCCGCGCTGCGGAGTTTCTCCGGGCCGTCATCCCACGAGCCGCCGCGCACGACGTGCGGGTACGGCTTCGTCGCAACATTGATCGGGAACTCGGCGACCTTCACATCCTTGAACATCGAATAGAAGTCGGCTTGATACTGATCGAGCACCCATTCTCGCACGTTGCCGTGCATGTCGTGAAGGCCCCACGGATTCGGTTTCTTCTTGCCGACTTTCTGATACTGGTCGTCGCTGTTCTCTTTGTGCCAGGCATAGTCCCCCATGACGCTCGCGTCATCGCCGAACGAATAGGCGGACTTCGTCCCCGCACGACAGGCGTATTCCCACTCGGCTTCGGTCGGCAGGCGATGAAAGCGACCGGTGTTGGCCGAGAGCCAGTCGCAGTACACTCTTGCCGCCAGTTGCGTCATGCAGATCGCCGGATAACCGTCGTGCCCCATGCTGAAAGTCATGTCGGTATACGGCTTGGTGGGATGCGTGACGGCATCGGCAAGTTTATCGAGGTCAGACGGTTTGAGTTTTTTCAGTTCGCGGCGCTGGATGTCGAGGGCGAAAGTCCAGACGTCGTACTCGTCCCAGGTCACTTCGTACCTGCCCATCCAGAACGGTTCGATTTTGACATCGTGCTGCGGCCCTTCGTCGTCCCCGCGCCCCGCTTCGGTATCGGGACTTCCCATCGTGTAAACGCCGCCAGAAATGGGGAGCATTTCAAATTTGACGGATGTCCCGTCGATCTTCTGCACGTAGGGTTTCATCTCGGATTCTTGTTTGTCGTTGCCGTCACCTTGGGGTTTGTCCTCGGCGAGCAAAAATTTTCCCCCATGGGAAACGAAGACAAGACAGGCCAACGCGCACAGAAATTTTGTTATGATGGAACACCGATAGTTAAGCGTCATGATGGAAGTCGGGTTTCATATTGATGGGGTGTGGTGCTGATGTCAGTCCAATTCAGGGGTGCCGATACAGTGTCGATGGCTTGGGCAGGTCGACTCGTGGTCCCGTATGTCGTCTGGATTTTTTTATGTGGATTCGGTTCCATCGGCACCGGCGGTGAAGCCGACTGTGATGAACCTGCTGCCGATCAACTGCAACGCTACGAGTATCTTCAGATCCGCATGGGGGTTCCCTTCCGAATCACATTATACGCAGCGGACGAGGCGGTCGCAAACCGGGCCGCAGACCGTGCGTACGAACGCATCCGCCAGCTCGACCGAATTTTAAGCGATTACGACCCGGACAGCGAGGTCAATCAATTGTGCCGGCAGGCGGGATCAGGAAAAGCGGTCGCCGTCAGTCCAGAATTGATGTTTGTGCTGAAAAAATCGCTGGACATCTCGCAGCAATCCGACGGAGTGTTCGACGTCACCGTCGCCCCGGTCGTGTCGCTCTGGAGAAAGGCCCGACGGCAGAAGAAACTTCCCGAGGCGACAGTTCTCGCCAAGGCTCTCGAACTGGTCGATTATCGACGGGTTCAACTCGATGAATCGGCGGGGACGGTCACGCTGACACGCGCGGGGATGAAGCTCGATTTCGGCGGGATTGCCAAAGGCTACGCGGGGGATGAAGCTCTGAATATTCTCCGCAAGGAGGGAATCACACGGGCACTCATCGCGGGGAGTGGAGACATCGTCGCCGGTGATTCCCCTCCCGGTCGATCGGGCTGGCGGATCGGAATCGCATCGCTCGCCGACCCCGAAGGAACGCCACAGCGTTTCGTCGAATTGTGTCAGTCAGCGATTTCGACCTCTGGGGATACATATCAATTCATCGAGATCGACGGCATTCGGTATTCGCACATCGTTGATACGCGGACCGGTATCGGCCTCACCAGCCGGCGCAGCGTCACGGTAATCGCTCCCGATGGCATCACCGCCGACAGCCTGGGGACCGTCTGCTGCATTCTCGGTGACAAGCGGGGACTCGATTTTCTCGCCAAGGCGGATGACATTGAGGCGTTATTCGCCGAGCGGCATGGTGAGAAATTGCAAGTGACCACGACGCCCTGTTTCTCGCAGTACGAGGTCGAACCACCTCATTCCGAAGAATCCGCCCCATGAATTTTCGAATGCTATAACTCGATCACCTTCTTCTGAGGATCGAATTGTGGTTTCGGCGGTCTCGGTTGTTGTGGGTTCGGTCCGACATCCGACTTCATGAATTCGACATACCGGCGGATCGCTTCTTCCAGCGATGAGACATGATCGCCGGGGATCTCCTCGAATTGCAGCATTGGGGATTGATCCGGGCGTTTGACTTGCAACTCCTTGATCTTTCGTTTTGCCGTGATCAAAAAGAGTTGGTTGAAATCGTCCTTCCCGACATAGGCCAGATGAGGCCGCCGCATGTCGGCGAGATTGGCAGTCAGCAATCGCAGATCGCGTTCGTTCTTGTCGCCGAGCGGGAAGGGGAGGATCTCACCCAACGACCACGAATAGAACGATAAATCGTGGTACAGCCCGGCACAACTCCCCGTATGTCGAATCGGCACATCGTCTCGCAGCGATAGCAGGCCCGCGATTCCGCCGCCGAAATCGTGACCGAAGACGTAAATCTTTTCGGGATCGACCGCGTCGTGCCGGCTGAGCCATTGCACCGCCGACGCGGCGTCGTCCGCTTCACCGAGCAGGGCTTCGTATTGTCCCGGGTTGCCGTTTTCTCCGCGAAACATGGGGACCATGACGACGAACCCGGCATCAAGAGCGGGTTTGCAGAATTCATAGTCGAGAATATCGAATGCATTCCCTCCGTGAAGATAGACATACGCAGGGTTTTTCTGCTGTTCTTTTCCGGGTGGGATCGCCAGCCATGCGGGGAGATCGAACTGGCCCGATCGGTATTTCACCTCTTCAACTCCCGGCGGTGCAAACTGGAGCTTCCAATCTTGTGGAGCGGCCATCGGTTTGGTGATCTTCTTCTGCAGATTCTTAAACCGCTTCTGGTACGTGGTGATCGGCTCAACCTCAGGCATAGCATCGATGACGGTATTGATGCGAAAAGAATCGAAAAAACGATCGGTCAGGCTGCCATGCATTTGAAACAGGGGGTCGCGATTGACGACTTTCAGAATATACAGTCGCCCGCCAGAGACCACCAGCCGGCAGCGCAGTTGTTCCATCATCAGATTCATTTCGAATTCATGAAATTCAGGCGTCGTTTTTTGTTTGAGTCCCCGATTCCTGGCACGTGGAAATCGGTTGTCGCGTTCGCTGATAAGCTGATTCTGGACGATGGAATAAATGGCTTCACGGGGGATATCGCCGACGATGCTGGGGGTCAGTTCCACCACAATGACCGAACCGGTGAGCGTTAACGAATTCCAGCTGTAGGTTCGCGATGCCGTCTTGAGAACATCGTCCGAATCGGCGACCGGACCGGCCACGTCGACGGTAAAATCTCCGGCCGGAGATGTAAACGAACTCCAACTCAACTGAGGCCCGAATTTCATATCGAACGGCTGCGGCTGATTGAACGGAACCCGCCCCGGTGGTTGCTGCTGTCGCTGTTGTTGTTTCACCAGCTTCATAAAGGCCACGGAAAACGGAATGAGGAGGCTGA
>JBJXGP010000198.1:0-8069 GCA_046160425.1 Planctomycetaceae bacterium | reverse complement strand
TCGCGGACTTTGACGAACCGATCACCTGGAAACTTTCGGACGGCTATCAGGCCCACGGCGATGAGCCGCCGGTGCGCAAGCCTCATTTTCTCGAATGTGAAGTGCAACGCCGCTTGTTGTCGGAGCCACAGTATCAATTTCCTTCGCTGGTGGTCCGCCGGTTGAAGAACGGCATCTGCCTGGAAGGGATCCTGATTACCGATCGCGATGCCCCCGACGTCTGTGAACTCGTCCGGGAAATCGATGGCGTCGACGACATCGTGAACCGCCTGGTGATCTGCCGTCAATCCGAAAACCCGGCGATTGCATGATCAGCCGGATAGGGGTTTGATTTCAGAAACATTTTAGCCGACTGAAGTCATAGCCGCAAAAAACGCAAAACGGCGCAAAAAAAATCAAAGGCCTACTGCATCTCTTTTTTTGTGTTCATTTGCGTTTTTTGTGGCTCAATTCGTTTCTGCTTCGATTTTGCCATACGGCTAAAGTGTTGCAGATTTCAAAATCGCGATCGCTCGTGCAAACGCGAGTTCGTCATCTCGTTCAATGATCATGTCACCGTATTCGCCCGACCCGATTCCAGTCGATTCGTTGCGAAATTGCCGAGTGGGGCATTCGGCAGTTTTCAGACCCCTCTCTCGGCGGTAGAATAAAATAGTTCGTTTTCATCGAATTTCAACATTTCTTCTGTGACGATTTGCCCGACGATAACCGGCCCCTACATTCGCGGGTGCCTGATTCGCAGATCGTCGTTCATAGGTCTTGATATACGGAACTCATCATGAGCGTGGGATTGACGGTGACTTGCCCCGAGTGTGCGACGAAACTTCGCCTGAAGGACCGAAAGGCCGTCGGTAAGCGGATCAAGTGTCCGAAGTGCGAAGTCCCCTTTCTGGTGGAACTGACCGACGCCGCGTCGGATGATCCGCTTGATTTTCTCGATGACCTCGAAAGTCAACAACCCGCACGCCGTCGTCGCGATGACGATGAGGCCGATGAAGAGTCGGCGCCCCGACCCAAGAAAAAAACATCCGCAAAAAAGAAGAAGAAACGGAAGTCAACGGCATGGCAGCAGCCGGCATTGATCGGGGGGGGGATCCTGCTCTTGGTCCTTTTGCTCGGTGGCGGAGTATATCTCTCGTCCGGCATGTTCAAGTCGAGCAACAAGGTCGACATGTCGTATCTTCCCCCCGATGGCGACATCTTAGTGAAAGTCAACGTGGCCGAAGTCGCTCAATCGCAAATCCTCAGTCCGCTCATGAATCACGACAAAGTGAAGGCAGCGATGACCGAGTTGACCCAGAAACTGGGTTACGGTCTGAACGACATCGACAGCATTACTCTCGGAATCAAATCCACCGACGGCAGCAATATGGGAGGGTTCCCGGGGATGCCGCTCGGGGCATCGGTGATGATGAATTCGACGACGCCGGCGGGACTGGCCAACTTTGAGGGCGTTGCCGTCGTCCGCTTCGCCAAATCGATCGACGCCAAGACTCTCGTCGCCGCCGTTCCGAATACCGAACTCTTGCAACATAACGGCCGCGATATGATCCGCAGCCCGCTCGAACCGGGGCAATCGATACAAATGGCAGGCATTCTGGTGGACGGCACGACGCTCATCATCGGCTCTGAGCCAAGCGTCAAAGCCGCCTACGATCGCGGCCCCCAACAGACGCGCCGGCCCGAATTCGATTTCATCAACCCGAACATGCAGATCGTGTACGCTTACGTTCCTAAAGATCGACAAGTCTTCAAGAATATGGCGGCGATGCAGCCGACTCCTCAAGGTGCCGACAAGCACATTATGGAATTCACAATCGGCACGGGGGGCGGGATGGATTTCCGTTCGGACATCGATATCGAAACGTGGCATTCGCTGGAAAGCCGATCTGCCGCCGCATCCGCCCTGCGCGGTGTCGCAGCCGAAAAGGCAAATGCCAAGGAACAATTGACGCAAGCCCGCAATATGATCCAGCAGCAGGGCGGAATGATGGCGATGATGGCCCCTGGGATGAATCAAGGTTTCTCGAAATTGCTCGACATCGCCGATCAGACGGTCGACAGCCTTCGCGGTAGCAAGAGTGGCAGCTATTACACCATGCAACTGACGGTTCCCGGCAGCATTGGCCCGGCGGTACAGGAACTGATTGCAAGTATGCCGGATACCGGCGGACTTGGCGGATTCGGCATGCCTGGTTCCGGAGGGATGCCCGGCGGATTTCCCACTGCTCCCCCATCGGCAGGGGCTTACCCACCGGGAGCATTCCCCGGGCAACCTCCCGCGGGATTTCCTCCAGGAATTTCTCCCGGAGCATTACCTGCCGCCCCCCCGGTTCCCGGCGCAGTTCCTCCCGGTGCATTTCCGGCGGCTCCCGCAGTCCCCGGTACAGTTCCTCCCGCAGCGGCTCCTCCCGCAGGATTTCCGGGAAAGGCAGTCCCACCATAGGAACACGAACAGCGACAGCGAGTTTGCGAATTCCTCACCGATTGGCATGACGAGACCGCAATACGATGTTTGCGTCAGAAGTCGTACCACATGCCGATGCCGATCAACTCGTCGTGGTTGCGGAAGAACGAGTACTGGCTGCTTTTGCCGTAATAATATTGCGCACCGACGCGCAAGATATGGTCGGTTCGCGTGCCGTGCCATGCCCAGCCCGCCATCACGTTCAGACCGGCGGAGTATTTCGTTTCCTCGCGGAACTGACTGTTGCACGCGATAAAGGGAGCGCCCCCCGGTCCCAATTCCAGCGGAAGATATTCCGACCCGACTTGGAATTCCCATTCTTCGGCACCGCCGCTGCGGCTGAATGCATATCCCGCCTCGCCGTACATCCGAAAATGATCGGTCAGAAAATAACCCATGCCCAGCACCATCGAATTACGCACATAATTGACGGGGACGGCTGCGGGATTCAACAGCATGAACTCGTCGCCGAGATGAGCGCTGACGTGCGTGAAAGCGATCTTGGCCTGATACGGCCCTTTGGCCCAGGTCAGCGGGATACCGAATCGAACGTCGGCCGATTGGAGATTGAGGTTTTTATCGGCATCGAAGCGAGGGAACACCGCTCCTTCCACATCCAGTTGCCAGCCTTCCGGCGGCAGATCGTCGGGCGTCCCGAATCGAATCAGTCCGACTCGCGCACCGAAACTGGAATCCAAAATCCAGCGGTCGGTCGATCCATCATATAACAATGCCGACCCTAATCGCGGCTCTTTCGGTCCGGCGAGATAGGTCTTGAAGATCAGCGATTGGGGCAGAAACTGCCACGTCCAGCCGTATCCTTCCCGCACGTCGCAGTCATCACAATAGGGGTCGCCGCAATAATCGTGTGCGAAACCTTCACTGTAGCTGCCGGCTTCCTCGAATTCCCCGTCAACCCATTCGCCCTGGTCATGGTATCCGGAATCGCCATGCACGCTGTATTCCTCATCATATGAAGAATCGAGAAACGGATCTCGATTCTTCCGTCCTTGCTTGGCGAAGAGTTGAGGTTTCAGGAAGAATCCCTTCTCTGATTTGCGTCCGCGCGATGACCCGCGATTCTTCATTCTCCTGCCCCCCGGCATTTTCCGATTTCCGCGACGCGGCTGAGACAACCAGGGATCAGCGACTTCAGAGGGATAATACTCCCGAGAATATTGCCGGGGACGGCGATGGCCATGTTCTTCGTATTGCGGCGCGTATGTTTCCTGCTCGTATGCTCCCTGGGAATCATATTCCGGGGCATGCGACGACTCGGAATGCCGATCTCCGGAGAAAGATCCCGACTCTTCATAGGGCGCGCGCGGTAAAGGGACGTCTGATGTCTGCGAATCGGAATTCTCTTCCTGATAGTAATTCGACGTCGGCCGAATCGATGAATTGGAATGCCGGCCGCTGCGTCTCTGATCGGAAAAATCCTGATCGTGGTGGTGTTGATCGAACTCATGCTGCTGGGGAAAGCCGGGTCCGGAAGAGTCGGGCGACGTGGAATCCGCAGTGACTGCCGATGAGCCTTTCGGTCGCCAACCCTGCGCGACCGCACGATCGGCGTCCGCAAGCGATGAGATCAGACCGATGCTGAAGATGACTCGCACAAGCCATCCCGGGCATCTCATTCGAGGTCGTTGCCGCGATTTCTGCGCGCGACGACAATCGATCCAATGAATCTGTGGAATGTCATTCATAGTTTGGCTTGCTGTGACAGCACGCGAAGTGACTGTATGAGGCAGGTCGAAATGAGGGGAGATTTTTGAAATGCCGAGTGGGAAGGGAAAGGGACTATACAACACGGCGGCCATTCGGGAAAGATGAATCTGAAGATCGACCGAGACGTGCCGGTCCGGCGCAAAAACAGAGCGACTCCCACCCCCTTCCCGGAGACGCATGCGATCCGTAAACCACAATTCGATTAGCGTTTACGTCAATCGGATGCGACCGGAGGCTCGGTGTCAAAATCGAACCATTTCATCGCGCGGGCCATCGGTTCGATGCGCAGAACCACAATCCCGTCTTGAAAGATGCGGACGGTTCCCGTCGATTCCGAGACCGCGACGGCGATGCAATTGGCCGCTTTTGAGATCGCCGCCGCCGCCCAGTGGCGTGCCCCCAGACCCTTGGAGAGTGAGAGGCCCTGCGCGGGGGCATCGAGAATTCTTCCGGCGGCTTGAACGTAACCGTCCGCCGTGATAATGAAGGCTCCGTCGATTTGCGCCAGTTCCTTGACGCTCTCGCGGACGCGCTGATTGCGCAGCAATCGTTCTTTTTTGCCATAGCCGCGAAATGGGTCGTGAACCTGCTCGTGCGACATCTGCATCACTTTGCGGTGATTGCCGACGACGAACAGCGCGCCGACCGGCTTCCCTTCGCGTCCTTCTCGACCGATCTCGACCCCCAGATCGACGACGGTTCGCAATGTTTCCAGCGGAACCTGCGTTTCCAGCCGTTGTAAATCGCGAGCCGTCAGTCGGGCGAGATGCTCGGCGAGATTGATCACGCTGATCGTGTCGATGCGATCTCGCTCGTACAGCGTGTAGATCGCCACGATGCGGTCTCCGCTTTTCAAGAGATCGTCGGCGATCGCTTCGAGCAAAGCGAGACTGAGCTGGAGTTGTCGCGTTTCCGGTTCGTTGAGCAAGGGAACAAGGTCGATGCCGTCTTCCTGAACCGCCTTCTGTACTTCTGGTTTGTCAGAGGCGACGACCAATCGCGTTTTCTTTAAGAGGCGCTGCATTTCAGCGAAATCGTATGGGGCATCGGCCAGAATCAGAACCGCCTGGGCATCGACGTCTTCTGCAATACCGCGAGCCGCCGATAGCAAACCGATCAACTGCGGACTTAGCTCGTTACGTTTCATAAGTTGCAGGACAGATCAAAAAGGATAAAGAAAAGGGAGAGGAACAAACTATCCGTCCCTGGACGGCGAGATTGTCGCGGTTTCGCCCGAAATTGAGCCTGAATTGCACACGTAGTGTAAGGAAAAGTCGATGCAGGTCAATTGCGGTTTATTACGAATCAGCGCAATTTCGCGACAAGAAACACTACGCCTTGGCTTTTGAGCAAGAGATGCACATGAAGCCGGGCTGAACAGCGATCACGGCTTGGCGGAATTATCGCGGAGCATCGGTTCGAGTTCTTCCACGAAATCGTTCACGTCCTTGAATTCGCGGTAGACCGACGCGAAGCGGACGAAGGCGACCTGATCGACGTCGCGCAGCATGTTGAACACCTTTTCGCCGATGTAACGCGAAGGGACCTCGCGCTCGAAGTTCTCGTAGACATCTGCTTCGACGGCGGCGACGATCTCTTCGATCTGAGCCTCGCTGACCGGACGCTTGTAACAGGCCTTCGACAATCCCGAAGCGATTTTATCCCGATCGAAGGGGATCCGAGTCCCATCCTTCTTAATCACCTTGATCGGCGATTCTTCAATTTTCTCGTAGGTGGTAAAGCGGCGTTCGCATTGCAGACATTCCCGGCGGCGACGAATGACGTAGCTTTCGGCAAGTCGCGTGTCGATCACTTTGGTTTCCGAGAGTTGACAGTATGGGCACATCATGTCAGGGTGCTCCGCCCGTTTTGAGCCAATACCAGACCGAAAACAAGCATCCGATCTTCATTTGGCATTGTGGAATCAATTTATCGAATACCGGATATCTTGACCAGACTCTCCTGTCGCGATTCATCATTTCTTTATACATTTTCAAGTGCGATACTGATCGAGCAATTCATCCCATCCGCAGGAATTTTAGAAGTGCAGGATTACTCATGACGATGAAATACGCCGTGCAGCACATCGCCGGGTTGAAGTGTCATATTCTCGATCCCGATATTAACGACTTCACTCCGCAACGAATCTTCGTGCTCTGTCACGGATTCGGTGCCCCCGGAACCGATCTCGTGGGACTGGGAGAGGAATTATACGCCATGAACCCGGCGTGGGGGGCCGAAACTCGCTTTCTGTTTCCCGAAGCTCCGCTCGACCTGACTCCATTCGGCATGCCCGGCGGCCGCGCGTGGTGGATGATCGACATGCAACGCTTGACGCAGCTCCAGTCGCCCGATCATTTGCGAGAATTCATGACCGAAACACCCCCGGGGATGCTCCCCGCCGCAGAGCAATTGCAGACGGTCATCGAACAGGTGTTGAGTCAGGCCATGCTCCCCGCTTCACGCTGCATCCTGGGAGGATTCTCACAAGGCTCGATGGTCGCGGCGCAGGTGGCGTTCCATCTGAAGGACACTCCCGGGGCGCTCTGCATTCTCTCGGGGAGCCTGATCAACTCCCCCGATTGGACACAACTCGCCATGAACCGCACCGACTTGCCGGTCTTCCAAAGTCACGGCATGCAGGATCCGATCCTCCCCTTTCAAGGAGCGGTCTGGCTGAGAGACATGCTCAAAGACGCGGGAATTCAAGCCGAATTTCATGCCTTTACGGGCGGACACACGATTACCCTTCAAGTGTTGTCGCAACTCTCTCAATTTCTTGGCCGGATTTCCCATCGGGATTAACCGATTGCCAATCGCACGGCCAAACCCGCATTCCGCGATTTTCAGCGATGTGGTATGTTTCGCCCGCTTCTGTACACCGTTTTCGTACACCATCAATTCGATCAGTAATGGCCTCTCCCGCGGAAAAATCGAAATTCGTCGCACACGATCGGTCGGGCGACCGGTCGTGCCGGGTGACACTCCGTCTGGCGGTTGCATTGGTTCTCCTTCAGTTGCCGCTCGGTTGCAGCGGGATGAGCGCCTTCACGCAAAAGCAGGCGCAGGAATCGAAAACACTCGCGACCAAAGCGAAGTCGGCGGAGCAAGCGGGACGGCATCAGTACGCAGAACAACTCTTGATGTCGGCGATTCAGAAGAATCCGGAGGACGTCGATCTCCGCTTGCAGCTTGCCAAGAGTTATCTCGCCAGGGGGGAAACTCAATTCGCCGTCGCCGCCTTGCAGAAAGCCTCCGAAGTTCAGCCCGAAAATCAAAAGATTTACGAATTATGGGCGCAGGTTCTCATCACCAATGGCCAGTTTGACGACGCGTTAATTCCTCTCAATCTCGGCTTACGGCAAAAACCCGATCAGGTCGAACTGCTGATGATGAAAGGACACTGCGACGAACAAAGCGAACGCTATCAACAGGCGTTCGACTCGTATCAGCGCGTGGTGCATATCGACCCCAACCATTGCTCCGCCCGCGTGAGAATGGCACAGATCCAGATCAATTGGGGAAAGCCGAACCTCGCGGCACCGTTGCTCCGCGCGGCGATTCAGGATCCCAACCTCGACGACGACACGCGGACCGAAGCCTGGTGGCTGCTCGGCATCGTCTACGGCCAGGAAGGCCGCTGGCAGGACGCCGTCACCGCCCTGAGAACAAGCGCGAAAACCAAAGAGAAACTCGATGCCGAAGAGGGATACCGACTCGCCTACGCCGAATTCCAAGCCGGTGAAATCGGCGATGCGATGGACCGCGCCACGGAGATTCTCAAGTCCCAACCTGATCACCAGCCGACCCGGGCGATGCTGAAGATTCTGCGACTCGACGAGCCGTCGTCGGACCTCAGCGCCGACGGAGTCGT
>JBJXGP010000197.1:0-2975 GCA_046160425.1 Planctomycetaceae bacterium | reverse complement strand
GTCGCGCACTCGTGGTATCTCGACCGCATCGACGAGATCTGTGGCCTGTTGCCCGCAAATGGGGTTATGGTCGATGTGAAGTCGGTCGTCACGCGTCGGCTCGATGCATCCCAAACGTATTGGAGTTTGTGAATGCGTCATGGCCGATTTGGAGCAGGTGGTAGAAGTTCTCCCGCCGAAGAAGCGGGAAAGCGCCCGCGCCTGCTCGTCTTGTGCCCGCATCCTGAAAACTGCGCTCCGGGACAAAGGCTAAAATATGAACAGTACTTTGAAGACTGGCGATCGCATAACATAGAGGTTGTCGTCTCTCCATTTATGACCCAGTCGTTTCACGACATCGTCTACAATAAGGGACACTTTCGAACGAAAATAGCCGGTACCGTTGCTGGGTATCTTCGGCGCTTAGGTGATCTCGGACGGGCGCGAAATTTTGACGCGGTGTACGTGTTTCTGTGGGTGACACCGTTCGGGCCGCCGCTGATGGAGCGATTGCTACGCAAGGTTGCCCGTGCTCTGATCTATGACATCGACGACCTGGTTTTTACGAAAGATCACCAAAGTCGGGCGAACCGAATAATCTCGCCATTGAAGGGCCGGAAGAAGCCGTTCTTTTTGATGCGTCATGCCGACCATGTGATCACGTGTTCGCCGTTTCTCACCGAGACGGCAAGGACACTCAATCGGAACACGACGGATATTTCCTCGACTATCGATTTGTCCAGATACCAAGTTCGGCCCCGTCATAGCGGCACATCGAATCTTGTGCTCGGTTGGACGGGGAGCCATTCGACGTCGATTTATCTCCTTCCCCTGAGGGACGTCCTGATACGACTTCAACGAGTTGAGCCCTTTGTGCTGCACGTCATCGGCGACCCTACGTTCACCATGCCCGGCGTGAACGTCCAGGCATTCGCCTGGTCTGAGGCAGGCGACGTAGCCCGGTTACAAAAATTCGACATCGGTCTTTACCCGTTGCCGATGAAACGCTGGGTCCTGGGCAAGAGCGCCGTGAAGGCTTTGCAATACCTGGCGGTGGGAGTTCCGGTCGTTGCAACTCCGGTGGGAACGACGCTTCGAGTCGTCGTCGACGGTGAGAACGGATACTTCGCCGAGACCGACGACGAATGGGAATCGCGAATCCTCGCTCTCATGCGCGACCCCGCGTTACGCCAACGAATGGGTGACACCGGGAGGGCGTTGGTCGAACAGCACTACTCGGTCGCGGGCACGGCGCCGTTGTATCGCGCTGTACTCGAACGAGTATTCCGAGGCAGCGGACAGGTCCCGAGCTATCCATACCCGGCCGGCGGCGACATGGTGCATCTCCCGGTCGAGCCTCGCCCTCGATGACCACCAGACACGTGGTGTTCGTGTCGTACGACGGCATGACCGACGCGCTCGGCCAAGCTCAGGTGATTCCCTACCTTGAGGGTCTTACCCGAAGCGATGATCTTCGGTTTTCGATCGTTTCCTGCGAAGAGCCATCCCGGCTTGCTGGCCGAGAAGCGCCAACTCGTCAGCGGCTTTCAGAGTCGGGCATCGCCTGGTACCCGCTGACCTATACGTCACGGCCGAAAGTGCTCTCGGCCGTTGTGGACATCGAACGTATCGATGTTGCACTGCGACGCCTTCACCGGCGCGACCCGATCGACATGGTGCATGCACGTTCGTACATCCCTGCGTTGCTCGCGGCCCGAGCCCAGCGTCGATGGCGGGTGCCGTTTGTCTTCGACATGCGCGGCTTATGGGCCGATGAGCGCGTCGACAGCGGCCTCTGGCCGCAACGAAAGCTTCTCTACAAAGCGATCTATCGGTACTTCAAGCGCCAGGAACGCAGACTGCTACAGCGCGCCGACGAAGTGATATGCCTGACCGAGAGGGCCCGAGTTGAAATCCACTCTTGGCCCGATGGGACGAAATTCGCTCCGCTCACGGTCATCCCTTGTTGCGCTGATCTGGACCGCTTCAACCACTCGGTGGTCACCGACTCGCAGCGAAACGACGCTCGGCGGCTCGCAAACATTTCCGGCGAGGTCACGCCGATTGGTTACGTCGGTTCGCTGGGCACGTGGTACATGCTCGACGAAATGATGCAGTTTTTCTCGATCTATAAGCAGAATCATCCGCAAGCAATTTTTCTTGTCGTCACCCCAGACGATGCCGAGCTGGTGTATCGCTCTGCGGATCGTTCTGGGGTTCCCGCCGCGGACGTTCGTGTTGTCTCCGTGTCGCATGCAGAAGTCCCGGCTTTCATGTCGTTGTGTCGTGCGGTGGTCATGTTTATCCGCCCCACTTACTCCAAACTCGCGTCGTCACCGACGAAACTTGCCGAAGCGCTCGGTATGGGTCTACCGGTGGTAGTGAACATGGGGGTCGGCGATGTGGATGAACTGGTGAAGGAAGGGTCGGTCATCGGCGTGGATCCCGGCGATGTGCGCAGCCTGGAGAATGGGGCCGATGCGATTGATCAATTCCCCTTGAGTCAAAAGGGAATTCGATCGGCCGCAGAGCGCCGGTTCTCACTAAAGGAGGGTGTGCAGGCGTACCGAGCCGTTTACACGCGGGTTTTCAACCTGGACGCCGGGGACATGACGCTTCGGTCCTTGTCTTTGAGAAGGCGCTCTGCCCGCTAGGGCTTTTGAGAAGCTTGCCGGTGCGCCGCGACACGATTAAGGAGCCGGTCGATGGCAAGTGCGGCGAGAATCGCGATCATGAACGTTGCTTCTTCTCGATGGCGGATGGCGGTGCCCAAATTTCCCTCGGCGAGGGCATACATCGTGAGCAGCGCGCATCCGAACACCACGGGGAACGCAAGGTCTTTATAGCGCCGGCGGGACAACCATGTCCCGGCGAGGGCGAAGAGAAGGAGCAGGTTCGATGGGAACGAGGCGGCCCAAGCCAGCCTCGAAGTTGCGCTGGTGCCGGTTTCCCAGGGGAACGGTCGGATCGTCATGGCCAGAAGACCTCGCGGGAGG
>JBJXGP010000196.1:0-6873 GCA_046160425.1 Planctomycetaceae bacterium | reverse complement strand
TGTAATGATTTCCCGCGCCGTGATTGTTCTGATCGTGTCGGACCGAACGAATGATCGCCAGCTTGTCGGAGATCGCCGCCAGACGTTCCATGTTTTCGGAAAAGAAAATCCCCGGCACCTTCGTTTGGATGGGATGGAACTCGCCGCGAATTTCAGCGGGGGCTTCGGGCTTGGGATCGAACATATCGATGTGGCTCGGTCCTCCGTCCAGCCAGAACAGAATGCAACTCGTCTTGCGAACCGGCGCAGTCTGAGCCGTCGCACGCATTCGCACGGCGTTGACGAGACCGCCGCCCATCAGCGCACCGAGTCCGAATTTCAGACAGTCGCGTCGCGTCGCCCCTTCGCAGTTTCGATGGATCGCCATCAGGTCTTCCCTTTCAAACGATGGATCAAAATTCCATGCAATGGATCGTTCGATTCTCCGCCGTGCTTCAATCGATAAACATGAACTCCGGCGTATTCATCAGCGCCCAGAAGATATCTTCGATCACGCGATTTCGTTCGGTCGCCGGCAGAATCGCCAGCAGTTTCTGTTTTTCATCGGCAGTCGGTAGCCGCGAGTATACCAGAAGGAATACCTCATCCACGATTTGCTCGTTCGTCTTATCGCCAGCGGCAAGTTTTGCCGGTCGCGCGGTCTCTAGCATCAGTTTCCGGTTCAATTCGGGTGAATTCATCAGGTGCAGGATTTGCGGCGTCGTGGAGTCGGATGTCCGTTCGCAAGGCGGATCCTGATTCGGATCGGGGCGTCCGAACGTATCCAAGAACAACGACGATGCGCGGTAGGTCCAAAGTTGCGTCGCCCGTGAACCCGGCGGCATCGCCGCAAATTCTTCTTCGACTTCGAGCACGTCGTTGACGGCATCCAGCAAGACTTCCGCCCGGAGCCGTTGCCGATAATAGCGGGAAAAATTCCTCAAGTCTGAAACATTGCGTTCGGCAGGGACGGTACTCAAGCTGAAGACATACGAGTTCGTAATCGTGCGGATCAGATGCTTGATATCGTAGCCGTGCTGACGAAAATCGTCGGCGAGGAATTGAAGCAACGCTTCGTTCGACGCGGGATTCGTGGCGCGGATATCGTCGATCGGTTCGACGAGGCCAAGCCCCATGATATCGGACCAGACGCGATTGGCCATCACCTTGGCAAAGTACGGGTTCGACGATTCGGTCATCCAGTTGACGAGTGCCTCGCGCGGATCGTCTTCGGGACCGATCGTCATCTCCAACCCGTTGAGCGGTTTCGGGGCGACGGGAACGCCCGTTCGTCCGTGCCGAAGTTCTCCGCTGTCTCGCGTAAAGATGAGTTCTTCATCCCCCGATATCGGAGGGGACAACCCGCCGACATGGCCGACGCGAGAGAAGAAGGACGAGAAACCGTAAAAGTCGTCCTGACTCCAGACTTCAAACGGATGATGGTGGCATTTGGCGCATTCGAGCCGCACGCCCAGGAATATCTGGCTGACCGACGAACCGATCTCAACCACGTCGGGTCGATCTCGGAAAATGACGGTCGCACCGTTGCTGAATGTCCCCCCTTCGGCGGTAATCAGCTCGCGGGCGAATTGATCGTAGGGCAAGTTGCGACGAAAGGCATCTCGCAACCAGGCATCGAGCATCCAGACCGATTTGACCCCCACGCGAAACGGGTTGGGTCGCAGCAGATCGGCCCACTTGTTCGCCCAGAAATCGGCATATTCGGGGCGCTCGAGCAATCCGTCGATTAAGCGCAGGCGCTTGTCCGGCGAAGGGTCGGCAAGATACGCGCGAACTTCGTCCGGCGTGGGAAGCCGACCGATGACCCGCAGATACGCCCGGCGATGAAAGGTCGTTTCGCTCGCGGCGGCGGAAGGCAACATGCCGAGCAGTTGGAGCTTGTTCCAGACGAGTTCATCGACCTGATTGTATCGAGGCAGAGCCGCGTAGGCTTCCGCCGGAACGTCACCCGGCAGCGGAATCATCACGCCACAGACGGCGATGTTATTCATATAGCGGACCATGACGGCCGACTCGCCTGGATACGGACCGGCTTGAATCAACCCTTCCGGAGAAACGGCGGCGACGACCCGATCGTTCGACTGAAAGGCACTGGCAGCGGTGACGTCGCGGCGATGCCCGTCGGAGTACTCGGCCCACACGCGCAACTGAAATTTCTCTTGAGGCGCAAGACGGTGGTTTTCGGGCTCGACGATCACGCGCACGAGTTTCGGAGCATCGGCAGGATCGCGGGGGGATCCGTTCTGAATCCAGGTTCGCAACAATTCATAGGAAGGACTTTCGCGGGGGATGCGAACTCCGCCACCGTGCGGAACCTTGCCCGTCGCTTTGCGTAACAGCAGGCTCGATTCGGCGGCAGCGGGGAAAATGCGCCGACCCCGGCCGGCCCGCACCAGTTGTTCGTAGTCGAAGTCCGAGTCGAAACCGAGGAGCGACAAAGCAAACCCATTTTGTCCGCGCGACTTGCCGTGGCAGGCCCCGGCGTTGCATCCGAAACGGGTCAAGAGCGGCTGAACATCCATCTCGAACGTCACCGGACCGCTGGGATTATCCGCCAACGCCACAACCGCAGAGAACAACAACATCGCCGCCGATAGAATCAGCAGTCGCAACGGTTGTACTCTGGCGAGCGACATGGCGTTTGCCTAACAGGAAGTATGAGATCGATTCAATATTGGAGGGTCTATTCGGCGGGGAGCGTCGTTTCGGCGTCAACAGTCAGGTTCATTCGATTTCGGTGAGTAGTATAGTCCATACAAAAAGCAGGAAATCCTACCTTTGACCATACTTAAGTATAGACAACTACAGATCGAAGTCAAGCGAGATCCACTTGCCGTAAACCCTGTCAGCATCATGAATAAAATGCGATAACAACGGTGAACGGACCGAGTGCCTAACAGGTTCTCGACTTTCATTATTGACGGGATTTTCATTCCGCATGATCTGCCCTCAACCGTTCCCAATGTCGGATGGCATGAGTCGAAGGATGATCTGCTCCGGTAACGGCATTTGTATCCCGCTTTCCATGATGACACCGAAGAAGATGACAGCGAAAAATCTCCGTCAGAATCTCGGCGGACTCGACCAGCTTTGCACTCGGGCGATTGAAGTAATGATGGCCGTCGGCGAGATAGACTTCCCCTTGCCGGACCGCGCGCAGCGACCACCAGTGCGGATCGTTCTGCAGTTCGCCGATCTCTTGCCGGATTCGATTCAGATCAAAGCCGCACGGCATGACGACCACAAGATCGGGGTCCGCTTCCAGTAGATTTTCCCAGCGCAGCCAGGGGGAATGGACTCCCGCCCTACTGCATACATTGATGCCCCCGGCCAGTTCGACCAGTTCGGGAACCCAATTTCCCGCCGTCATGAGGGGTTCGATCCATTCGATGCAGGCCACTCGCGGAGGCGCGAACTCATGCTGTTGCCGATACGCATTCATGTTCGATCGCAGTTCAATCAACCGGCGTTTGAGGTTACTGACGAGTTCGATCCCCCTCGGTTCCACACCCAGAACCTGTGAGACGCGGAGCAGATCGTTCCAGACATCATTCAACGATTGCGGTGATAGAGAAACGATTTGTGGACGTTCCCCGATCCACTCGGCGAGCGCGTGCTCGACATCCTCCACGCTGACGGCACACACCTCGCATTGGGCCTGCGTCAGAATCACCGTTGGCTGTAACGTCACCAGTCGCTCGGTATCGATCTCGAAAATCGATAATGCCCGCGAGAGAATTTCCGTCACCGTGCGATTGATTTCGCGGCTTGATGCGGCGATATCGATACGCGCTGCGGAACAGACCGGCAGACGTGTGACTTCGGGCGGATCATCGCATTCGTGCGAGCGTCCGACAAGTTGCGAGAGGCATCCGAGTGAGGCGACGTGATCGGTAGCGCTCGGCAGCAGCGATACAATCCGATGACTCCCGTCGCAATTTTCTTCTGACATCGTAATGTCGCGTACCGTATTTGTATCGAATCGAGATCCCGGTATCACGATTTTGGTCCTTTCGTATATTGGACCAGAAAGATCCCCAGCGCCACGCAGAACCCGGCGATCAGCAACCAGTCCGACAGCGGATCCCCTCGAAACAGCACCGCCAGAGCAATGCCGAACAAGGGAGTGGCAAAACTGTAAACCGAGACATGAGAAGCCGAATGCCGTTTCAATAACAAGGCTTGCAGTGCGAAACAGAACCCCGAGATGACTACTCCGTGATACAAAATGCCGAGCATCGCCGGGAGAGTAAAATCGTTCAATGCGGGTTGAGTTTCGAAAACAAAGCTGTATGCATAGAAGAGGACGACTCCCACAATATCATGCCAGAAGATCAGCTTGCCCGGCTCGACCGTCCGAACGGCGATTTTGGTATACAGGATCTTGACTCCCAATACGAAACCGCTCAACAAGAGTAAAACGTCGCCGCGAATCGTCGCCACATCGTAGTTCACGACTTCGTCGACTTTTTGCGTGGTGAGCAGCATGATTCCGACACCCAGCGCCGCGATGATCAGTCCGAGAAAATTGAGTAACGACAGCCGCTGAGTTTTCATGACGCCATGTTCGATGATGGCCACCCAGAAGATGAACGTGTTGATGAAGACGGTGGCATGCGATGAATTCGATAAGGCGACTCCCCAATGAAATAGAACAATCTGTGCAAACAAGAGCACACCGTTGATGATCGTGGGCCACACCTGTCCCGAGACCAGTTTCAGATCGCAACCTTCAAACCGACACCAGCCGAGCATGAAGATTGCAGCCAGCAGGAACCGCAGCCCCGCGACGTTGACCGGGGGGAGCGTCTCGAGCGAATAGCGGATGGCGACGGGAGTTCCCCCCCACAACGCGACGGTCACCATCGTCCAGAAAATCGCCGACGGGGTCATCGGCAGATGACCGCTGGCCGGCAGATGGCTGACTGCGGCTGGGCTATCCGATAAGACAATCGCTTCCGTTGAATTGGGATGACGCGATTCTTGCATGATCTCCCAAAAGTCTTGTGCTCGTTTCTGATACAGCCGCTTAGGAATGAAGCAGATGTGTTCTAATTGATTCTGTGATAGAGGTTTATGTCGTCGCTCACGATTTTACCCCGGTGGAACGAAGACAGTCACCTATGAGGTTATCGAAGGCCGTCATCCAGGGGAACCGTCGCAATCTCTCGCGAGTAAGAAACGTGAGAAAAGAGATGCCGTCGACCACTTGGCGAGAATGAGGGTATTGATCTGGACAGAGTTTTCAGAAATCGATCTAATCCGCACCCCAGTCAGAAGTTGTAACGACAAAACGACGGCCAAATGAACAACAGGCGGAGCCTGTGCTGCGAATATGCCCGTGGGCAATACATGGAAGTGACGGTCCCGCATGACGATCTTTACGAGACTGATCCCCTACGTCTGGCCGGATCGCAAAAAAGTCATACTCTCGTTCATCTTTGCCATCGTCGTGGCATTTCTGTGGGGAGCCAATCTGACGATCGCATTTCCGATCGTCAAGGTTCTGCTCGAACGTCAAAGTCTCGCCGACTACGTAGCTCATGAAATCCAGACCGCCGAAACGGATATGCAGAATCGCGAAAAGAATCTGGAGCACATCGAGACGGTGCTCAAATCGAATGAGCAAAAAGGGACGCTCGACGACAAGTTGTATAACAGCCTGCTCCGCGATCGCGATCATCAGCAAAATCAGTTGGCCAAATCTTCGCATACATTGATGGCCATGCATTGGGCGCAGATGTACGTCATCCCCTGGGTGCCGCGCGATGAATTCGACACGCTCATGTTGATCCTCGTGGTGCTCATGACCGCCACTTTACTCAAGAACGTGGCGATCTTCATTCAGAACATTCTCATCGGCAGCGTGGTTGAATTGACCGTCATGCGACTCCGAAAGGAATGTCTGAAACGAACGCTGCACCTCGACTATCAGACGATCTCGCAAGCAGGGACCGGCAACCTGATGTCGAGATTCACATACGACATGGCCGTCCTGGCGAATGGATTGAATCTGCTCGGGGGCAAACTCCTTCGAGAACCGCTTAAGGCCGTCGCCTGCATTATTTTCGCCTTTTATGTGAACTGGCAATTGACCTTATTGTCTCTGGTGGTAGTTCCCATTCTGGGGGTGATCTTCACGAAGTTCGGCCGCATGTTGAAGCAATCGAGTCAGGCGTCGATGGAAAGCATGTCCAAAGTTTACAAGTCTCTCGAAGAAACACTCGAATCGATCAAGGTTGTGATTGCATTCAACGGCTACCGCAAGCATCGCCGGCGTTTTCATCAGGAAAACAAGGAATATTACCGCAAATCGATGCAGCTCATCACGGTGGATGGTCTGACCAGCCCGCTGACCGAACTCCTCGGATTCATCGCAGTCTATATCGCGCTTCTTCCCGGTGCCTATCTGGTGCTGCGCGGTACGACCTCGATCTGGGGGATCAAACTCGCCTCCGAGCCGATGGATATCGCCGAACTCTCGGTGTTGTATGCCTTGCTGGCGGGAGTCCTCGATCCGGGGCGTAAGCTCTCATCCGTATTCAGCCGCCTGAAACAATCGGCCGTCGCTGCCGAACGGATTTTCGAGTTAATCGATCGCCGGACTCTCGTCCAGGAGGCTGAAGAACCGCGAGAACTCCCGCGGCATGCCCAGTCGATTCAGTTTCGCAATATCGATTTTCAATATGCCACACTCAACGATACCGATCTGACGCGACCCCCCTCTCTGGATGGCGTTACGCTCCGCGTGAACGCCGGCGATGTGATTGCGATCGTAGGCTCGAACGGTTCGGGGAAGTCGACGCTGGTCAATCTGCTGCCGCGATACTTCGATCAGCAAAGCGGGCAAGTGCTCATCGACGACGTCGACGT
>JBJXGP010000195.1:0-3731 GCA_046160425.1 Planctomycetaceae bacterium | reverse complement strand
AGTAATGCATTTTCTTACTCCCCATCTCCCTATCACCCGATCTCCCCATCTGGTCATTCTCGGTGTCCTCAGTGACTCTGTGGTTAGTCTCCTCTAGGTTTTTGTTTTTTGCGACATTTTGCGTTTTTCGCGGCTATCCTACTATCAGTTAGACTAGATACACATGATCGTAACCATTGATGGACCGGCGGGGTCGGGGAAGAGTTCGGCGGCGAAGGGGCTGGCCAGGCGTCTCGGATTTCATCTGCTCGATACCGGAGCCATGTACCGCGCCGTCGCTCTCGATTGTCTCCGGCGGAATATCGATCTCGCCGATCGCGAGGCAGTCGCCGAAGTGACTCGGAATGCGAACATCGTCGCCGAGGATGGGCGCGTGCTGCTCAACGGCGAGGATGTTTCGCAGGCGATCCGCGAGCCGGCCGTCAGCGAAGCGGCGTCGCAGGTCGCCTCGCAGCCCGCGGTTCGCAGTCAGCTCGTCACACGGCAGCGGGAATTGGGAGTCGGCTCGAACCTTGTGACCGAAGGCCGCGATCAGGGGACGGTGGTTTTTCCGGATGCGGAATGCAAGTTCTACGTCGTCGCCCACCCCGAAGAACGCGCCGCCCGTCGTCATCAGGAGCTGGTCGATCAGGGACAACGGCACTCGGTGGAAGAGATCTTGCAGCAGATTCTCGAACGAGATCAAAGAGACGCCAGCCGCGAAATCGCCCCGCTGAAAAAAGCCGAGGACGCCATCGAAATCGACACCTCAACGATGCCCCCTGAAGCGGTGCTGGACCTGATGGAACGAACGGTGAGGGAGCGGCAGCGGAGTGTGAAGGGGTGATACAGACATGGCTCGTCGTCCTTCGACTCTTGGCATCCCGGCAGCGCTGACTACTCAGTCGTCACTCAGCTACTTTCGACCGGGCAAGACTTCCTTGACCACCCCCTTCTCTTTATCGCTTAAAATCTCAACGGTCACATCCGGACGCAGCGATCGAAACTGGGCCAAGCCTTCGGTCGAGACGTCAGTGCGACGCAACGTCAGGGTCGATAAGCCGCGAATGCCAGCGATATGCTTTAATCCGGCGTCAGACAGGTTACATAATATAAAGTCAAGTTTTTCTAATTTCGATAAGCTCTCCAGGGCGGAAAGTGCTTCATTATCAATTGAACAATTAAAAAACCAAATGGACTTCATATATTGAAGGTCGCCCATTTCACGAAGGATCTTTTCAGAAATATCGAGATATTTATATGTAAACTTCACTGGAGCACGTGTGGTTTGCATAATGTCCAGGGCAGATACAATTTTATGCTGAGCCTCCGTCAAAACCGTTAAGCAATTCACTTAACACGATTTACGGCGACCGAAAAACCCTTGCAAATTAGGGATTTCCTTTTGGTCAATTTTCAATTTGCCTCAATTTTCCAGTAATCAAATGGGTTTTGACGGAGCCTCGCTCTACTTTTGGATCAATCGGGCGATTGAGTCTCTCCGCCGAGAAGTTGACGTACTCCACATTTCCCATTACGAAGACACCCATGTTTCGCAGTTGAATGGCAACGCGTTTGCGATGCTCCAACTCGATTTCTATATATATAAATAGGCCGCCCACGAGTACGACAGCCGCGATGGTGAGCAGTAATGGTAAGGGAACCTTAAGAACTCGCATTTTGACCACCACGTTTGATGGAAGGTTGAAAGCATTAAGATGAAATAGGATCCCAATTTGTCAGACGCGTAGGCTGGGACTCGTCCCAGTTTTTCTCACGGGGCGTGCTTGAATTCGTTACCATACCGTTCGAACATGCCCCTCCAGGGGCTGGGACTGATCGACTTGCTTTACGCACAACCCATCGCCCGGTCGACGATCACCAGGCCTTCGAGCGCCAGATACGGTCTGCTGAGCCATCGCTCTTCGCCGAGTGGTTTGTGGAGCAGGGGGGCGCCGCCGCCTGTCAGGATGAACTGAAAATCGGCGGCGGTCGAAGACGGTTGATCCCCGGACGGCGAACTCTCGGCGATCAGGTGCTCGACCAGTTCCCGCACGGCACCGACTTGTCCCCAATATAAGCCGCTGTGCAGGGCGGTGCGAGTGTTGCGGCCCATACCCGCCGGAGTCCGATCGACGAGATCATTGAGCGAAATCAACGGCAAGAGTGCCGTGTATTGATGCAGCGCGCGGGCGCTGAGTTCGAAGCCGGGGAGGATTGCCCCTCCGCAAAAGGCACCGTCGGCGGAAACGAGATCGACGGTCGTCGCCGTGCCGCTGTCGACGATGATCGCAGGGCGATTCGCGGCGCGAACGTGATTGACGGCGACGGCGTTGAGCAGCCGGTCGATGCCAACCTGGCGGGGAGCATCCACGCGAATGGTTAATGGAAACGTGTCGCTGTGCGTGATCACGCGCGGCGTCTCCCACTTTGAGAGGGGCCAGCCGTTGATCACTTTATCGATCCCTTGCGGATTCGAACCCGCAATGACGCCGCGGATCGAATCGCCGGAGTTGAGTTCCGGCCATTCGAGTTGGTCGGCATTCCAGTAATCCCCGAGCGGGAAACCGACTTGCTTCAGGCAACGCGGCTCTCCCTGTGCGAAGGGATCGCAACCATGATCGGCGAACAGCCCGACTTTGATCCGGCTGTTACCGACGTCGATGGCCAAAATCCAACCCGGCATGATGAAAGTCCAGAGTCGTGTTTTCAAAAAAGGATGACAATCGCTTTGGAAAAATCTCACACAAAGTCACGAAGACACAAAGAAGGCCAGGATCATGAAAGGTAGATTCGTAATACTTATCAGACGTCTCATTATCCTTCGTGACTTTGTGCCTTTGTGAGAGACTCGCCTTTTCATCATTTCATTCGCTGCTGAAGTCCGAGGGCGAGACGCCGAGGTTAACGATGCTGCATGCGTGAATGATGTTCAATCCGCACTTCTCAGCGGCTTCGAGCAGAGCGGGGTCGGCGGTCCCCGGATTAAACCAGACTTCGCGAGGACTCTTCGCGGCGATTTCGTTGAGCAGCGTCATGCCGACGGCGGGAGGAACATACAGGCTCACGCGGTCCAGTTGTTCGACCGGTAATGCCCCGAGCGATGGATACGTTTTGAGTCCCTCGATTTCGTCCGCTTTGGGATGGACGGGGAAGACTTCATATCCCGCCTGCTGATGCGCGCGGACCGAGATATTCCCGAATTTTCGTCGATCGGTACTGGCTCCGATGATCGCAACCGTCGGCATGTTCTTTCTCCTCTCTTCATTGATGCTGTGATTTCGTGTTACTTCGAGAGGTCGTTCAGATATTGTTCGTAGCGTTTTTGTATGTCATCGCGGGCAGGGGTCTCGCCCGTGGTGACGATCAGGCGGTAATGAAGTTTCAGTGGAGCATCCTGCTTGAGGACGGTGGCGAAATAGGCCCCAAATCGTCCGTAGGGGCGTTCGGAGAACAGGCTTGGCTTGGGGACGTCTGCCGGTTCAAAGTATTCGATGTTGTATCGCGTCCCTTCGATTTCATAGGTCATCGCACACCAGCCCAGGTCGATATGCCGCGGCGGATTGCCGGTGTCGTCGACTTCGAACGCTTCGGGCTGTTCGGGAAAACCGGCGGGTCGGACGTAGCGTGCTCCGTTCGACTCGGCGATCGCCTGCGCCGCCCGGAACTGAAAACCGGCGTGCTGCCGATCGCCATGCAAGTTGATTTCGGGTTTCTGTCCGTTCAGCGTCGTCTGCCAGTCGACCTGCCAG
>JBJXGP010000194.1:0-34351 GCA_046160425.1 Planctomycetaceae bacterium | reverse complement strand
TCCGTTTTTGGATTAAAGAATAATATGACTAATTCAAAAATAAAAACGACCAGGTTTGCCTTGTGTCTGAACAATGAAGGTTACAAGTCTTCGTTGGATGTTGGCAAATTGTATCGTATCGTCTCTGACAAAGATGCCGAGGCTCACGGCTACCTGCGAGTCGTTGATGAAAGTGGCGAGGATTATGCGTTTACGATGGATCGTTTTCACATCATGACGTTACCATCATCGGTTGAAAAAACTTTACTGACGGCAGTTCGGGTTTGAGAGAGCCGACTTTGAATGTATCCTTCACGCCTTTCGCCACGAAATCCCCAGCAGAATCACCGCCCCCGTCAGGCCGATCGACGATGCCCAGTAAAACGGGAGCGAGGATGAGAACTCGGGCGTTCCCGGCGATTGCATCCAGCGCGTGAAGGAATTGAACAAAAACGAGCCCAGGCTGCACACCAGGACCATCAGGCCGATGCCGCGTGCTCGTTGGTCATCTGGCAAAATCGCCGAGACGTAACCGGTCTGCGCCCAACGGATGAACTGCCGCGTCAGCTCCAGCCCTGCCGAGGCGGCGAACATAGCCATTGCGTTGGGAGCCAGCCCCATCGCCAGCACCAGCAGCGAAAACAAAGCGAGCACACCGGCGGTCGCTTTCCCGGAAACCAGCCGGACCGACATCACTCCCACCAGCCAGCCGCCGACCAGTTGCATGAAATTCCCCAGCACTTCGAGCGCCGCCCAGCCGTGATCCTCGGCACCGATGATCAGCGCGATCGCCGGGTCTCGGACGCGATACGGCCTGTAGACATAGACCGCTTGCAGAATCGGCCCCGCACAGAGACCTAGAGAAATAATCGCGATCACGAATTTGCGGTTTTTGAGCAGGATGCCGTATCCGCCGCGAGAATCTTCAACGCGAATCATCGGCGCTGCGTCTCTGCGTTCGCCCCAAATGAGAATCAGAATTGCTCCCAGTAACGCCAGAACGATGAACATCAGCAAATGGTATCGGTACGCGAGAGGCAATGGGAACGATTTGTCATTCCAGAAATAAATCGCTTTGGTCAGCAATCGCCCGAACGAAGGCCCCGCAAGGCTTCCCAACCCCATCGCCGTCAGCATCAACGAATTTGCGAGTCCCCGGCGTTCGATGGAGACCGCCTGACACAGCGAAGTCCCTGCTACCCACACGAACGAACTCCACATGCCGTTAAGAAAACCGAGTCCGCTCAACACTACTTGCGCATTGGGATCGGACTGAGCCGTGTCGGTCGGAATCAACCAGACCGAGCCGACGACGGCGGTCCCCATCAACAGCCCCAGGCCCCAGATCCTTCGTTCGCCGTAACGATGACACAACCTGCCCGCGAACAGCGGACCGACAATCCAGGCGATGACCTCGGCATAGCTCCACGATTCCCATGCATCCGCCGGCAGACCTTTGGCGGTGAAGTACAGAGGAAACAGGTACTGCTGCAACGTCTGGGCGATGAACCCAATGAGCATCACGGCGAACGTGACCGGCAGCCGGACGGTTTCCGCGGTGAGGTGGGGCTCGGTTTGTGGGGGAGAGTTCATAATGGGTAGGTCGATACCGCCCATGTGGCAGCGCAGGAGTTGACGACATCCGGCCCGGCGTGGCAAGCGGCACATCATACCGAATTCCCGTAATGGGACAATTGCGACTGATGATAATTTTGTAAACGGTATTGCAGGCGATGATTGATGGAGAAAATCAGATGTTGGATTCGGCTCGATAGCCGAATAAAGCACTGAACTGAGTTCGAAGGTCACCAGTAAGACTGGACGATTGCAATTATCGATTGATATTCGATGTCGATGCGTTGACATGACGAGCCCATCGATGTCTGATTAAAGGTGCTGTCGGATACCACCGTGTAGCGCGTCCCTCTCATTACAAAGGGTCAGACGATGAACTTCTTCCTATCATTTTCCACAATCATCTGCACATTCGCCTTCTTTCTGCCCTGCTCCTTCGCTGCCGACAACGTCGGCAAAATACCGATTCTCAATCCGCAGTTGCTCCCCGATGTCGAAATCGACGGCGAGCGGATTCCTCTGGGAATTGCCGACGACTACAAGCCGTGCATCGCGCGGTTCTCCGACGGCGAGTTGTTGATCACCGCGTTTCATCAGGAAATGCTTGACGGGGGAAAGGTTCGGGAGCAGACGCTTTTGTTCCGCTCGAAAGATGGCGGGAAGTCGTGGTCGGAACCCGAAAAGCTGCCGCTGTTGGGACGTGAACCGTATCTGACGATTCTCAAGAACGACACGGTGTTCATCACCGGGCACTTGCTGGCCCAGGATATCCGCAACGAATGGGGTTACACCTGCGGTTTCCTGCATCGCTCGACCGATCGCGGTAAGACGTGGGAGAGCATTCGCTTTGAATCCGAAGAGATCAAGCCCGGGGCTTCGAATCACTCGTCGCGCAACATCGCTGAAATGCCCGATGGGACGTTGTACGTCGGTGTCGATTACGACGGCGGTGGCGGACCGTATTACCTCTGGCGCTCGACCGACAGCGGGAAAATGTGGGACAAAACTCGCAAATGCCAACCGCAAGAGTTCGCCAGCAAGTATGGTTTCTTCGGCGGGGAGACCTGGTTGTGGGGAGCCAAGAGCGGAAAAATCTGGGCCCTCGTCCGCGTCGACAGCAACGAACTCCCTATCAAGGATCGCCCGATCGAAGCGGGAAACGATCAGAGCGATCACTTCATTCTCTTCTCATCGACCGATGAAGGAACGACGTTCGACCGCATCGCCGACTTCGGCGACTACGGTGAGATGTACATGTCGATTCTGCGACTCAAGGATAAACGTCTGCTGCTGACGTTTACCGTGCGCGACTTGAATCCGCCGCTCGGCGTGCGGGCGATTCCCGGCACGGAAACCGATGACGGCTTCGAGTTCGACTTTTCCCACGACCGCGTTCAACTCGACACCAAAACTGGGAAACGGTTTCAAGGGGGTGGTTTCGGCCCGACCGTGCAACTCGACGACGGGACGCTTGTCACTTCATACTCGTATCGCGGCGAAGATGACAAGACGCATCTCGAAGTCGTCCGCTGGAAACTGCCCTCAGGAAAATAACGTTCGGCGATGGGTGGCTATCCGATCGTGGAAACGAAGATGCATCTGGAGGGTTTCGATTTCATCCCGGGGACGGAAAATGAAATCTGACATGCGCAAAGGAGCCAAGTCGATCGTTACGAACTCGGTGAGATCGATCAGTAACAATCGCTACGAGTGGCTACGGTATGTTCGGCAACGAATTAACGATTTTGGTCGTTGCCATCCGATGATTCTACCCTGTGCTCGAACTCTCCCGTTTCGAGAAACGTCAGAATCTGGTGTTTCACATCTTCGCGGAACATGAGAAACGAATGGAACGCCGGGACGACGATGTGATCGGTCTCTTCCGCCAGATGCGATTCATCGACCGAGACCTTGTCGTCGTATTTGCCGGCGATGACGCCGACTTTGGCGTGCTCAATTTCGGGAAGCTTCCGCGCGGTGCTCTCGGCGTCGGTCTGCAATTCGGAGATCGGCTTGATGATGTTCCCCAGTAACGGAGCGAACAGGTCCGCCTTGCTCGATCCTTGATTGGGTGGAGCCAGCATCACCACGCGGCCGACGTCCTCCGGCGGGGTTCCCTTGGTCAGCGTCCAGCGTATGATGATGTTCCCCAGACTGTGACCGACAAAATGCACCGGTCCCGAATGCTCCTTCCGGTATTCGGCCAGGTCGTCCTGCAATCGCTCACCCAATTCGGCGATGCCGCAGCAGGTGCTGGAGTATCCCCAGTTGAAGACGTCGTATCCCTGCGATTCGAGATGGTCGGCCAAGGGCTTCATGCTCAGCGGACTGCGAATCATGCCATGCACGAGCACGACGACTTCGCCGCGCGGAGCCGGTTCCGTTGCAGGCGAATCGGTTGCGGGCGATTCCTTCGGATCGTTTTCAGCGGGAAATTGAGTTTGGCCGTCGGTGGAAAATTCCGACTCGCGTTCGTCGTCGGAGGCAAGCGTGAACGTCGCACAGCCAACGAAAGAGCACAGCAGCAAACCTAGAAAGATTCGAGCGATCACAGGGGAATAATCCCTAACGGCGTATGCAGAACACCGACCGAAAAGTCGTCGTATCGAGTCACGTTCTAGCATCATACGAAGGGTACGGAATTCCGAAAAGGGGAATTCGACTTGCGTCCACTCCGACGTCGGCGACAAATTCAGCGAATGTCCGGCCTGAACCACCAGCCGAGCATCGCGGCGAGCATTCCCACCGCCAGGCAGGCCACAAGAAATATCTGCCACTGCGAGACGTTCCAGAGTTTCGCGGGGGTCACTTGCTCTGCTACGTTCTGAAGCGGCTGGTTCCCGGATTCGGCTGAGAAATCCGAGACCGATTGAAACGACGACAGCCCCGGCACCGGGACTTCGCCGGTCGCCAGGCCCGAGTTCAGTTGCCGCGTGAGCAGCTTCAGCGCGTTGAGCAACTCTTTGGCATCCTGATAGCGCCGATCTCTGTCTTTGGCCATCAGCTTCTGGATGACATCGCACAAGGCGGACGGAAGATCGGGGCGGATCGTGCTCAATTCTTCCGGCTCCGCTTGCAGATGCTGCACGGCGATGCTGAGAGCCGTCTCGCCGCGAAACGGAGGCCGGCCGGTGAGCATGTGATAGCATGTGACTCCCAGGGAATAGAGATCGCTGCGGGGATCGAGTTTTTTGCCGTTGACCTGCTCGGGGCTCATATACAAAGGGGTTCCCATCGTCGTCCCCTCCTGAGTCAGGTTCATTCCCTCGCTCCGTTCCATGATCTGGGCGAGGCCGAAGTCGGCGACCTTCACATCACCTTTTCGCGTGAGCATGATATTTTCGGGCTTGATGTCGCGATGAATGACTCCCGCTTCATGAGCCGATTGCAGCGCTTGCGCGACTTGCCTGAGAATATGCACGGCGACGGTCGCTTCGGGAGGCCCTTTTCGCGAAATGAAATCTCGCAGATTCATCCCCTGCACGTACTCTTGAGCGATGAATTGCACTCCTTCCGCTTCGCCGACGGTGTAAACCTGCACGATCTTGGGGTGATTGAGTCCGGCGGCGGCGAGCGCCTCGCGTTTGAAACGGGCAAGCGATTTTTCGTCGGAGAGAAGTTCAGCACGCATCACCTTGACGGCGACCTGCCGCTTGAGCGACGTCTGCTCGGCGAGATAGACCTCGGCCATCCCGCCGCGCCCCAACCGACGGAGCAAGCGAAACTCACCGAGAACCCGATCCTCGAATCCGGCGGACGTCATTTTCCCCGAAGTTGAAAGGGAATTCGCGGCATCCGACTTCGAGGCGGAATCCCCCTGCGCGTTGCCGCCAGTGACCAGAGCGGGGTCCGAGCCTGTCGGAGTCGATTCAGGCGGATTCATGCGTGGATATACTCCTCGTGAGTAGGTACAACTTGACGATGCACCGCATCAGAATATCATCTGCATGGAAGGATTGACAATTCGCGTCTTCAAAAGTCCAATTTTAGGTCAACGTCAGAATTAGAATATTTCTCACAATTTGTCGAACAAATATTGAAATAATCAGTACGTCTGCATCATAATGACCAACAGAATATAACCACGACTGGAATCGTTAACTCTTGCATTACCTTAAACATACCTGTCAATCACTCGTTTCGAGGCGCTATTCAGTTCTACAAAATTGAAACCCCCTCCGATGTCATCATTGTGGAGAATCGACTATGAGAAAGTTGTTGCTGACGTGCAGTATCGTGGTCTTGACGTATGGCGAACACTGCCGGGCTGATTTCACGCTCGGTCCAGACTTCGTGACCGACTACACCGCAGTCAGTCTCGGCATAGTACCTGATTTGCCTTTCCCCTACGGGGGCCTGACGTTTATTGATTCCAACACGATTCTCATCGGCGGTGCAGCCAATGGCCCAGCCGGGAATTTGTATACGATCGATGTCGTGCGTGATCTGGATGGCCACATCACGGGATTCGACGGCGCGGCGACGGCGTTTGGCGATGTCGGCGAATACAACGATGGCGGTGTCGTTTTCGGACCGGGGGGCGTGCTGTTCACGGCTCAATGGAATATTCATCAATTAGGCCAAACCAAGCCCGGCAGTTTGGACGAAGATAAAGTGATTGACCTAACCCCGATATTTCCCGGTGACATTTCGATCTCTGCCTTGAACTTTGTGCCTTTCGGTTTTTCCGGCGCGGGTGAAATGAAACTTGTGACGTATCCCGGCGGTAGCTGGTATACGGCAGACTTTGCACCCGATGGTTCCGGAACTTTCAAGATTCTGGGAGTCACACATGAGGATCTGGACTCGGTCGAAGGTGGTATTCAAAACCTCCCCGGAGGCCCCGAAGGCTTCGTCTACATTGCTGCCGGAAACGACGGCTTCCTCGTGAACAGCATGCTGGTTGCTGAATACGCTGCCGGCAAAATCGCCGCTTATGAGGTCGATTTGCATGGCAACCCCATCCTGACGACGCGGCGAGAATTTATCACCGACCTTTTCCATGCCGAGGGTGCGGCAGTCGATCCTGTCACGGGCGATTTCCTGTTCTCGACGTTCGGTGGAGGAGACCAGGTCGTTGTCGTCTCAGGGTTTGATGTACCGCTACCACCCCCTCCAACAGTCCCCGAACCGTCAACATTCACGCTGTTAGGCCTGGGCGTACTCGGCCTGGCAGGATACGCACGCCGACGCCGATCGATCGCATGATAATGCCCTATGTGTGAAGTTATGCCGAACTGTTGATCAACGAAATTGATTCATGGCTAATACAGAAGATACCGGAGTAACAAATGTTGCTCCGGTATCTTTTTGCTTTGACAGCAACCTCGCGGATATTTCACGCCCGGTCGAGCGGAAACGCAATCACGTCCGCAATCGATTCGCAGCCCATGCCCAGCATGAATAAGCGATCGAAGCCGAGGGCGACGCCGCTGCATTCGGGGAAGCCGGCATCCATTGCGGCGAGCAAGCGGCTCTCCGACGGCAACGGCGGATGTCCTTCCCGAGCGCGAATTTCTCCCTGCACGATATTCCGCCGTCGCAACTCGTCGGCGTCGGTCAGCTCCTGATAGCCGTTACAGATTTCGACGCCGTGCAGATAAAGTTCAAACCGCTCGGCGACTGGCGGATCGCCGTCGCGGACTCGCGCCAAAGCGGCTTGACTCGCGGGGAAATCGTACAGGAAGACCCCTCGATCGCGGGCCAACACCGATTCGACCAGTTCCGCCAGCAGCCAGTTCAACCAACCGTCGCGATCTTCACCGGTCAAGCCGGGCGGGGGAACCACGCCATGCCGCCGCGCCAGTTGCCTCAACTCGGCGACCGTCGCCGTGAGCACGCGCCTGCCTGTTGCTCGTTCGAAAGCCTCATCATAGGTTGTGCGCAGCATGGGAGAGGGAACCGCCGCTGGTTGACTCGCCGCGCTTGATGAAGCGGGTTCCGCCCGACAAGCCTTGATGACTTCCACGACCAGATCCTCGACGAACTGCATCTGCTCAATGTATGTCGTGCCGAGACGGTACCATTCGATCATCGTGAATTCGGGATTGTGGTTGCGGCCTGCTTCTCCCCGGCGAAAGACTTTTGAAATCTGGTAGATCGAATCGGCTCCCGCCGTCAGCAACCGCTTCATGCCGAATTCGGGAGACGTCTGGAGGTACACCCAGTGATCAGGCTCGGTCTCGTCATGCCGTGGACTCGTCACAAACGGGTTGAGATGGGCATCGACGACGATGTCGTGAGATAAAATCGGCGTTTCAACTTCCCAGTATCCTCTCGCCATAAAGAAATTACGGACGACCTGCATGATCCGCGCGCGGGCTTGCAGGATCTCGATGCGTGCCGTGGGAAGATAATCGCGGGACTGCATCATGATTGACCACCAACGCTTAACCGTCCGTTGAAAAAGGGTGTCACTGCTGGCTTGCCCAGCAGTGGAGCTCATCACCGTTGGAAAAAGACCGGGTGGATAAACCACCCGGCTCACAAAGTTTGACCATTGTTCATTTTTCAATGGGCTGTTAAGGGGGCATCGCCTCGGCTGCTCTGATAGCGTCCCATGAGGAAGAAAAACAGAGCGAACAGCAGATAACCGACGGCGATTCCATGTGCCCGCATGGCCGTGGCATTTGCCACCGGTTCCTGAAGCACGAACAAGTAATCGTAAGTGTTTCCTGAAAGCTGATAGGCATGCGTGAGTCCGACCCACGCGAAGATCGCTGCCACCAGTGACCAGAGAGCCGCCGCATTGAATCTCCGATCGATCAGGAATGCGCAGATCGCCGCGAGCAGCATGCACGAGAAAATATAACCTCGCTCCATCAGCAGCAAGCCGTGCAATAGAAAACCGTTGACGGTGAATGCAATATCTTCGTTGAGCAACATCTGCATCGTGGGCGCTGCGGGCGAGCGGAGACCAATCGCCATGAATGCGCCGTGCGTGACGGTCGCTCCCCACGCGGCGATCGCCGGAAACAACCCGACCGCGACCGCGGGAGCATGCTGGATCGGCGTCGTCTGAAACGCCTGCGCCGTGATGATGATCCCGATCCACAGCACGATCGCAATCCCCGCTTCCAGCGGGATCAGACGGCTGATGAAGCCGACCGTCCCCGTCAGGCAGATCAACACGATGGCAAGCCCATTCAGCGTCGAATAACCGGCGCGGGCGCCGAGTTGTTTCCATCCGGGATGACCGATGTAAATCGTCGTGGGGAAACAACTCCCGAAACAGGCAGCGAGTATTGTCCCCAAGCCATTCACCGCCAGCGATGACTGCGTGTGGTAGCGGTCTCCGGCCGCTTCCGCCGATTCGATGTTCTGCAGGCTGCCGATGACATTGAATAACCCCATCGGGACGATCACCGATAGAAACCCGATCCATTCCCCCGGCTGACGAAGGACATCGAACAGTTCGACCACCGCCAGTTGCGGAACATACCAGCCACGCGATCCCCAGCTTTCAGTGAGTGCCGCAACGCTCATCGGCGGACCCGCCAGCGAAACGGGAAGGACCAACGGCAGCAACCAGGCGCACAGCGTTCCCATCAGGACGGCGACCAAGCCTCCCGGAAGCCCTCCTGGAAAAGGGACATGCGAGAAATACGTGACGAGCACGATTGCCAGCGGCAGCATGGCGATCAAGGGCCGCTGAAAGATTTGCAATGCGAAGGTCATCGCAATGAATCCGATGGCGATCCCCGCGAGAGTCGAAAGCAGTGCGGCTCGCGGGGTCCGTCGGCGAATTCCTTCTGCCACGAATGAGCCGATGAATTCGATGATTCCGCTCCCCAGACAAGCGAGCAATCCCATTTTCCACGCCTGTTCGGGGCTGTTCGTTCGCTGATAGACGGGAACCATCACGAAAAACACATACACGAGCAACGAGGGAGTATTGATGCCGTAGGGGAGCGCGGTGACGTCGTCTCGCTGTTCCTTGCGGGCGAGTTGAAGTGCCTGCCAGGCATAAAACAGGTTGCCGATGACAATACTCAGCGCCGCGCCGGGAAGGATCGAACGGACCATGAGGTCCGAGTCGGCCGCGATGCCGCAGAGGCTGCAGAGACTGACGATGAGAAGCAACTGCACGAGGTTATCGACGAAGAGTCCGAAAAACCCGTCCCAGTCCCGCTTCACGAAATAGGATATTTGCGGAGCATTCATGACCCGGAGCGTACCGGAGTGGTATGGCGCGGTCAAGCGGATCGTGCTTGAGTTACGCTCTTCCTGAATGATCTGTTATGATGAATCCAATACACGCACCGCGTCTCTTGGCTTATGCGAAATATTCTGATGCTCGATTCACCCGATGATCAACTGTTGTTCCCTGACACGCCGATGCGGCACGAAACGTGGATGCAGCAGGCGTTCTTGCAGGCGCAGGATGCGTTTGCGGAAGGTGAAGTTCCCGTCGGCGCGGTGATCGTGCATCGGGGGCGAATCATCGCCGCGGCGCACAATCAGCGCGAGACGCTTCAGGATCCGACCGCCCACGCCGAGATGGTCGCCATCACACAAGCGGCGCAGGCTTTGGAATCGTGGCGGCTGACCGAATGCATTCTTTATGTCACGCTGGAGCCTTGCCCGATGTGCGCCGGAGCGATCGTCCAGGCTCGCATCCCTTATGTCGTGTACGGCACATCCGACCCGAAAGCGGGTGCCTGTCATACACTGTATCAGATCACCGACGACCCGCGACTCAATCATCGCTCCGTCGTCATTGCCGGCGTCATGCAGAACGAATGCCGGGAAATCCTGCAAATGTTTTTCGCCCAGCAGCGTGCCCTCGGCAAGAAGTGACTCTTTCAGTGTGACAGCGATCGCAAGCCGAGGAATTCGATCCGAAGCAACGATTTCGTTCATCTTGCCCCGAGCAGGATACGGGCGTTTACACTCGCGGGAAGTCCGCACAACACTTCAGCACCATTTGATCCTTTTATCACGGAATTCACTCTTGGTCATTTTGGGCAAATGGCGATGAAACATGAGAATTCGACTCAAATTACTCTTGGGGATCAGGTATATTTAAGTGAACAATTCCCGCAGCCCATGCAAGTTCTCCGCCAGAAGCCGCCGAATCGAAACGGACTCAACGGCTGGCACTGACGGCATCACACCTGTGTAACGGTAACCGACGATGCGATTCGCCCTTGATTCGCTGGCAAAAACCGATTCTAACGAGGGAAGCCAGGATGTGCTTCCTCTTGCAAGCTCCGTCGGCACAACGGCGTTGCTTGCCGACCCGGAGGTTGAATCCGAAACCGGTTCCGTCGATGATTCGCAAGGCGGCCTGCCCCTGGCGGGTGACGCCGCATCATCGGAGGCTCATTTACCGGTCGATTATAATGTCTCCTCTGAAGTACCCGACCGGACACTCGAATCTGCAGAGTCGGTGACCGAATCGTCGGCGACGATAGCTCATTCGCTCCTCGATTTCGGAGACGTCGCCGAAGCATCTCTCGACGAGCCAGTCTTGCTGGAACTCGCCGCCGATCCCGGCGAACTCACTGAATCGATCCGCTGGAAGTTCAGCATGCCGAGCACGGCGATCAGCATCGTGCTGCACATCTGGCTGATGGTGGCGCTTGCGAATTACATCCGCTCCGAACGCGAGATCGATCAGGAACGCGAATACATCACGACCGAGGTCATGGACGTCGTCGAAGAAAAGCCGCTGGAAAATATCGTCGAGTATCAATTGGCCCCTCCCGTTGACGATGAAGAACACGAAGTTCAGGAAGTGGTCATGGCGCAGAGCCTGGCGCTCAGTCGCAGCACTCAGCCTAAACCACTCGATGCCCCGCAATTCATTCCCGAAGAAGTTGTCGTCAACGAACTCAGCAGCCCCGTCTACGATATCCCTGAAGGTCTCGAACTCGACGACCGTCTCGTCGTCAAAGGATCGTCGGGAAACGGCATGATCGAACTGGAATCGGCCCTCGATCGCGTCACGTGGGAAATCGCCCAGAACCTGAAAGAGAGCAAAGTGCTCGTCGTCTGGATGCTCGATGCCTCCGGCAGCCTCACCGAACAGCGAGGCGTCATCGCCCAGCGCATGCAGCGCATCTATGGCGAACTCGGCGCCTTGCAGGAAGCGGGGCAGATCCCCCGTAACGACCAACCGCTGTTGAGTGGAGTCGTCGCGTTCGGCGAAAAGACCTTCTTCGCGCAGGAAGAACCGACCGATAACGTCGATGAGATCGTCGGGGCCGTCGGCAACGTGATCAACGATCCGTCGGGAAAAGAAAACGTCTTCGGTGCCGTCAGGCAGACGATCGATCGCTGGGCGAAATACCGCGCCGAGTATGGACGCCGCATCATGCTGATCGTCGTCACCGATGAAGCGGGAGACGATTACACCGAGCATCTCGAACTGGCGATCGGGCGTTGCCGCGGGATGGGGGTTCGCGCCTACGTGATCGGTCCGCCCGCGGTCTTTGGACGCCGGCAAGGGCTTGTCCCTTACGTCGCGCCGGAAAACGGCCGCACGTATCAACTGCCGGTCGACATGGGGCCTGAATCGGCGGTCATCTCGCAACTCTGGCTCCCCTTCTGGTACAGCGGCCCGCAGCACGATTACATGACCGCAGGTTTCGGGCCATATGCTTTGACGCGACTGGTCCGCGAAACCGGCGGCGTCTACTTCATGACCAACATGACGACTGCAAAAGGGCTCGCCACCACGGGGACGTTCGATCCCGAACTGTTGCGTCCCTTCGAACCCGATTACCGTTACGGAACTCCTCAGAGTTTTCTCGCCGACATGCGCCGGCATCCGCTTCGCCGAGTCGTCGTCGAAGCCGCCATGCTGCGCGAGGATAAGAGCATTCGCGACAATCTCCGCGGGACTCCCGTTATGGAATTCCGAGTTGACGGCAACAACTTCAAACAGGTGCTCGGAGATGCACAGAAGCCGGTCGCCATCAGCACGGCGTCGCTCGAAACCTTGCTCGCAGTATTCCCGCCCAAGATTGATGCCGAATACGAAAAGGAACCCTCTCAGCGCTGGCGGATGGAATTTAATCTGGCCTATGGCCGGCTGCTGGCACAAAAAGTCAGATACTACGAATACAATTACGCCTGTGCCGCGCTGAAAAACGACAAGAGCGCCGAGGATGTCAATCAGCGTTCCAATCACTGGATCTTCCAGCCCGACGACCAGATCAACTATGCGACGAGCCACATCAAGGCGGCACGCAAGGCGCAAGAGTTGCTCAATCGCGTTGTCGCGGAAGCACCGGGAACGCCGTGGGCGGTCCATGCCGCGCGGGAATTGAGAGACCCGTTCGGGATCAAGATCATCGAACGGTTTATACCCCCTCCCCCTCCTCCGCCGCCGGCTCCTCCCGGTAGGAATGCGCCGCAGTTCGCGCCCCCACCACCCCCTCCGCAGACCCCGGTCGTCAGGCCGCCCCCCCCGGTGCTGCCGAAACTCTGATTGTGCGGGCCTCGCGTGATACCGGCGGCTTGACCGTCGGCGTAAGGACGCGAACAATCTGAGGTGAGATGGAACCGCACGCTCCTTTCATTCATCCGCCGGGAGTGAAAGTTTCTCGCTTGAGTCGCTATGATCTTCACGTGAATGGTACGTCGTCGCATTGCATGAAAGTCGAACATGGATCAAGTTGTCATCGATCAAGCAGAGCACCGCAGCCGTTTTCCGCTGGTTCTACTGGGAATCGTGGTCGTCAGCCTGATATTCGTCATGCTCGTGCGCAAGCAACTGATGGATTTTGACGAGCGAAGTTCGGAGCCCGTCCAACTGACGAATATCCGACCTGCTCCTGCAATTCATGCCCGGGGATGGTTGAACGGCCCGCCGCTTGCGACAGAATCGTTGAAGGGCAAGGTCGTCGTCCTCGAAGGATTTGCATCGTGGTGCGATCCCTGCGCGAGATTCGTGCCGCAACTCGCGAAGCTTCACCGCCGCTTCGCCGAGCAGGGGGTGATCTTCATTTCGCTCACCAGCGAAGAAGAGGAGGATAAGCCGCTGATCCAGCAATTCATCGACGGGACGGGAGTCGCATGGCCCGTCGGTTATGGAGCCACAGAGACGCTGAGGGATCTGGACTTAGAATACATCCCCGCGACGTGGATCATCAGCCGCGAAGGACAAATCGTCTGGATGGAAGGTTCTCCCGGACGGCTTGAAGATGCCATCGAAGCGACGCTGCAATTGCAGCCTGCATCTCCGCCACCGATGACGAAAGATGCTCGGCGAAAACAATCGGAGTAAAGCCCAAAGAGTTCGATTGGTTTGAGCTGCGCATCAATTCATGCGGCGGGTCGGACTCATTGGTCGCGTTCTTTGATCGCCTTGAGAACAGCCGCGCGGGCCGATTTTGCCTCAGCATTTCCCGGTCGGAGTTCTAGTGCCTTGTCGAACGAAGCGAGGGCTTCTTCCAGGCGACCCAACTGTTTCAATGTCGTTCCGAGGCAAAAATGGACTTCGGCGGAATCGGGACGGGACTCCAGGGCTTCGGTAAAATGTCCCCTCGCCTCCTCGAACCGTTTTTGCAGCATGCGCGTCAACCCGAGTTGAATGTTGACGGTCGCGGGCGGGGCGCCTAGTTCGAGAGCACGCTCCCACTCGGCAGCAGCCTCGTCGTATTGCTCCTGTTTGTAGAGACAGACGCCCAGACTACAACGTGCTTCGAAATACGTGGGGACCGCCTCCACGACCGGTTTCAGGATCTCCGCCGCCTCGGCGTAGTTTCCAAAATGCATGAGCTTCAGCGCATCGTCACATCGATTGAAATACGGCATGACGTCCTTCACGTCGGGGAGATTTTCGCGGTCCTGAAGATCGTCGACTTCTTCTCTCGACTGGCCCCCGACATAACCCAGACTCGATAGCTCTCGTTCTTCTTCCGCCGATAAGGACGCTTTGGGAGCAGAACGGCGGGCCATCTGCCGTTCCATTTGACCGAGAAGTTCTTGCATCGCCTCGACCTGCTCCGGAAGTGCCGCCGCCAGATTCTCCAACTCGTGGGGATCTTTCCGCAGATCGTAAAGTTCTAGTTGGGGCGTGCGAATGTATTTCCACTCGGACGTGGTCATAGAACGCAAAGGACTGCAACGGGCGGCATTGTACGGCTCGTCGGTCTCACCATAACAGATTCCCGGCTCGATCGATTGCCCCTCGAGTGCCGGCCTCAGGCTGCGACCGCTCACCGTTTGCGGAGGCGATATGTTCAAGCAATCGAGGAGCGTGGGAAATACATCCACCAGCGAAACCGGCTCGGCGACGCGACCGGCCTTCCCGGCGGAAATCGGCGACGAGACGATCAACGGCACGTGCATCGTCGAATCGTAAACCAGGTTGGAGTGCGTTCGTTCGCCATGATCGCCGAGCCCCTCCCCGTGATCCCCCACGATGACGACGATGGTTCGCTCGTCGAGGGACTGGCTGCTCAGGTACTCGAATATTCGCTTGATCTGCCGATCGACATAGGCGATTTCGCCATCGTATGGTCGGTCCGCGAATTGTTCGCCGAACAGATCCTCGTGAGGTTCATGAATGAAGTGCGGATCGTAAAAATGAACCCAGCATAAAAACGGCCGATCTTTGAGGTGCTTCAACCACAACAATGCCGAATCGACAACTTCGCTTCCCGGACGATTGCGATGCAGTTCGTCACCCCCGTCCCCTTCATGCGAGAAGTGATCGTCATAAACTTTGAACCCGCGATTGAGACCGAACTTCGAATCGAGCACAAAGGCGCCGACGAAGGCTCCCGTCTCGTAACCGCCCTTTTCCAGAACTTCGGCCAGCACGGGGATGTCGTTTCCCAGGCTGTTCTGGCCATTGACGTGCAAGCCATGCTCGGGAGGATACAGTCCCGTAAAGAGGGTCGCGTGTGAGGGGAGCGTCAGCGGCGCGGAGGCATATGCCTTTTCAAAAACGATACCCCTCGTAGACAACTCATCAATGGTCGGCGTCTGGGCTGGTTCGTAACCATAACACCCAATTCTATCCGATCGGGTCGTATCCAGCGTGATGATCAGCACGTTCAACTTCGGCGAAGCGAAATATCCGCGTATCCCCCAGAGGCCGAGCGCCAGACACACCGACCCGATCAGTAAACCAGTCAGCCCCTTCTTCGTCCTTGTCGTCATTCGCGAAACCCTGGAACAATTAACAAATGGCCCACCTGATGCAAGATGCCCTCGATGACCACCGACCCGCTGGATCTCGAAACGACTTCTCACCTGCGCCCGAACGCCCTGCAAATCGCAGACCATCGACCGAGAATGACAGCATTATGGTTTCATGTCAAAGTCGAACTTATTCTCTCCCACAACCACCTTGGCTTTAAGGTCGCTGGTCGCCGGGGTCTGGTATTTCACAGGAATGTCCTTATAGTCGTCGGGGCTGGCAGGAGTTGCCTGTTGCGGACCCGCGGGGGCAGGAATGCCGACGCAGACCACGTATTCGCCAACGGGAATCGGGGTTTCGATTTTGTAGGTTCCCCCTTCACCGATCATGGCATTGGCTCCCGCTCCCAGCGCACTGGAGGTAAATCTCACTTCCCCCTTCAATACCGGTTTCCCTTCAAACTTGACAGTTCCCGTGACAGTCCCGGTTTCTTTGACGGGACCGCTCTCGGAGCATCCCGTCACGACCAGCATCGCGGATGTGAGCACGAGACACAGGGCCGACGATCTCGAAATCCATCTCATTCCAGGAGTGACAGACGGGCAAACCACACCATGCTGCTGAATCGGGGACATGAACGGCACTTTCAATTTCAAGGGGATGAAGGAAATGAGCAGAGCGGACACAACTGTCCGCTCTGCATGGGTGTCGATCGATATCATACATGAAACGTCACCGAATTAGAATTCCGGCACGACCGTGCGGTCATCTCGAGAGGCGATTTTCGTCAAGACCGTGAAATCCATATTTTCGGACAGGAAACGGACACTGCCGTCAGCCAGCAATCCATGAATTCCGCCAACGTGGAAGGAGTTTATGATCGTGTTGGACTGGTAAGCCCCCGTCGCTCCTGTTCCAGCCGTCTTTGCATTGGGAGAATACGCAATGGACGTAACCCCTGTCTGGTACGGGTAACTTGCCCCAGACATTTGGCTGACGGGTTTTTTTTCATAGTTGCCGGACCAGCCGCCGTTGTAGTTGGCGCGGATATCGATCACTCCAACCATCCCTGACTGTTCGGCGACCATCAACGTGTTCGATGTGCCATCAATGATTTTGGCGATTGACACGCATTCGTTGATCGTCATCACGCCATTGGCACAGGCGGTACCATTGTAAGCGTATGACGTTGACGTAACGCACACACCGGCGCGACCAGCCGGATCGGGTGTCGCTCCCGCAACGCCGACATAGTCTATCATCTGCCCGGCACCACTATTCTGCATGGCACTGCCCGCCGAAGGAGTCAGGGGATCGTTGATATTCGAGGGACATCTATAGACGGGGACAATCACGCCCGTCAGTACCTGATTTCCGTTGGTCAGACCGATGGAACTGCCGGCTGCTCCGCGGGTGCTGAAGTTACCAACAAAGTTCAACTGATTATAGATGTTAGCCTGATCGATGTACGGCAGAATGAATGTTCGCCAGTTTGTGCCGGTGGTATGCGGGTCACCAACGCCTCCACCCAGGCAACCCGGGGGAAATCGCAGGAGGGCGTCGTGGTAGTTGTGCAGCGCCAGTCCAATCTGCTTCATGTTGTTGATGCACGCCGAACGGCGAGCCGCTTCGCGCGCCTGCTGGACCGCAGGCAACAACAGGGCGATCAATACAGCAATAATCGCGATCACCACCAGCAACTCGATCAGCGTAAATGCCTTGCGTCGACTTTTAACCAGTCTCTGATCAGTCATCATCGTCTCCTTAATCATTAGCGAAATAGAACTCTCTTTAGTGGAATAGAACACGACTCCAAAAGTTGGAATTAATTTTCCAGGAACGATCCCCAGAAAATGCCCAATGCAAACCAGACTTCACAACCGAGAGAATCTTCCACTCAAAACTTCAAAAACAAATGGAGGTCAAGTCCGGCTTACGAACAATTTAGATTTGAATAACAAATAAGCCTTTGCTAATTATACACTTCCAGATTGGGTGATTGTCAATTGATTCTCAATAGAATTTTTCTCCATGAAATATCCATGCGAACCGGTAAGATCCACGTGGTAAGCGACTGGCACCGAAACGGGATATACGTAATTTGCGATATTGCTCATTCGAAAAATGAAAAAAACTCCCGCAGGTCATGCGGGAGTTTTTCGAATGATTCAGTCAGGCGACTCTTGGAGCCGGCGACGTTTATCGTTTTGTCGTGCGGCGTCCCTCGCGAATGATTTCGCGGAGGGCCGGGCCTTCGCGCGGTTCCTGGTCCTTCAGCTTCTCGTCGATTTCCTTGCTCTCTTCGATCGCGGCGTAGACGATCTCCTGCGCATTGAAGAGATGTGCTTGATTGAAGTACGACACGGATGGCAACCCGCCGAGTTGTTCGTATTGCTTATTCGCCAGTTCGTCCCAGCTCATGCCGCTGGACACATGCCAGGCGGCTGCCTGAGCCGATGCGGGGTCGAGTCGGCCACGGCCGATCTGGTTGATCAGAGCCTGCAAGCGAGTGTCATCGGTGTAGCGATCGGTGGGTACTGGAATGTAAACCATGCTGGATGTCGGATCGGGACGACCGTGTTCGAGGCAAACGGATTTGAACGGCAGGGATACGATTTGTTCGGCTGGAATCGAGAAGAATCCTCCTCCGCCGCCACCCCCCATGCCTCCCATGCCTCCGCCCATGCCACCCATGCCTCCACCCATTCCTCCCATGCCACCGCCCATACCCCCACCCATGGACTGGCCTCCACCCATGCCACCCATACCTCCACCACCCATTCCACCCATGCCTCCCATGCCACCACCTCCCATGCCGCCCATGCCTCCCCCAAATTGTTTGAGGACATGCACGGCGACGAGCGATTCAGGCATCTCGACGGTCAGTGGTTTGTCGGTCATATTTTGAACGAGGATCTTACCCCCGAAGGCATCCTTCGCGACGATGCGGGCATCCAATTGCCCTTCTTCCATCCCTTTGAACAACTCGACCTTTTCGGCATCGGGATCAAACTTGGGCTTGGTGATCGGGCGTTTGGCCTTCTTAGCCTTGGATTTCGAATTGGCATCCGTCGGCGTCACGGAAACCAAAGTGACGCAGAGCGCCAATAAACTGACGGTTCGAGCGAGTCGCACCCAGCGGCTGGGGGTCATCATGATCGTGCTCCTGGTTCAGGGCAAATGGTACAACAACTATCGTTTACCCGGTCGGCATCGTGATACTTGTCGCGCGGCGGCAGAGTATTTCGTCGTCTACGGGATTGTGAAAATGCTTATACTGATGATATGCCATGTTTCCAGCGGATTGCAACAAAATCTTTTCGAATCCGCCAAGAAACCGCTTCCTGAAACACAGGCTTTCGAGATCAAATCAATTACATATGATGCCCGGAACTGGGCAATCTGAGACGTGAAACCAAGCCCGTCGCATTGCATCGCTTATACCGTCCTTGGATCGCCGGTGCTATCCGACAATTTGATACGCCTTACGAAATCCACATCGACACCGTCGTACCGGCTCGAACTGTCATCATCTTAGAGAGTCCCTCGTTTCCCGATCAATTCTCGATATCGAGTCAACATCCATAAGAGACTCAGCAATAAACACTTACTCTATCTGTCGGCACAATCGTCATATTCGATTATCCACTCGGATGCGACAATCTGCAACCGCCGGGCATTCGTGTCATTTCCGGTCGATTATGGTTTAATACGCCAGGTCGTTAACCTTTCGTTGGAAAAAAATTCGCAGCGACCGTGCAACCGCGATCGAATCAAGTAAAACGCCCTCGTTTCTGCCCGAAGTTTCATCATGTATATCGCGTTCGACGAGACAAATATTCTCGATTACTTGCAACAGCAGGGTTTGGTGACCTCCAGGAACCACGCGACTGCTCAGCCGCTGGCGTGGGGCGTCTCCAATGTCGTCCTGCGGATTTGTTGTGCCGATCGGCCTGATTTCGTCGTCAAGCAGTCGCGTCCCCAATTGCGAACGAAAGCCGACTGGTTCAGCCGTCCCGAACGGATTTATCGCGAAGTCGACGTGATGCGCGGGTTGACTCCCCTGCTCTGGCCCGGTGTGATTCCTCGCATTCTCTTCGAAGATCAATCGCAATTCCTGTTCGGCATGGAAGCCGTTCCCGCCGATCATCGGGTCTGGAAGGGGGAATTGCTTGCGGAAAAGATCGATCTGACGCTCGCCGAGCGCCTGGGGGAGATTCTGGCGGACATTCATCGCCTGACCGCCGGGAATGCCGAACTGCATGTTCGCTGGGGAGACCGCGTAGTCTTTGACGAACTCCGCCTCGATCCGTTTTATCGCTATCTGCAACGCGTTTATCCCGATTTGAGGGCATCCCTGCAATCGCTGATCGACGACACGCTCGCGCAGAATCTGACGGCCGTTCACGCCGATTTCAGCCCGAAGAACATCCTGCTGCACGGCGACGATTTGACGCTCGTTGACTTCGAAACGGGGCATTTCGGCGACCCGACGTTCGATCTCGGCTTCTTTCTCAGTCACATCTTGCTCAAAGCGGTGGCTCGACCGAAATCGACTGGTCAATTTCTGCTACTGGCCTTACGCTTCTGGGATCGTTACACTTTACGTATGGAATCGGATGAAACGCAGGGGACGCGTGGATTGCGAAATCATGCCGATGATTTGACGAGCCGGGCGCTACGTCATCTTTCGGCATGCCTGCTCGCCCGCGTGGATGGAAAAAGCCCGGTCGATTACCTGAGCGAGATGGCTCATCAGAACTTCGTCCGACGATGGACGACGGACTTCCTGCTCGATCGGGATCTCCCCGAGAAAACCAAAGGAAGCTTCCATCATTATCTCGACGAATTTGCGCATCGGTTATTTGCGTCGGTCCCCCGATGAGATTGACAGCATACTTCCTCTGACATCTCATGGGTAACATCGATTTTCGAATCCTGCTAAAGAAACCAAGAACGGCTTACATTCATGTTTATCGACCGGGTTGAAATCATCTGTCGCGGCGGCGAAGGGGGAAACGGCTGCCTGAGTTTCCGCCGGGAAGCCAACGTCCAATACGGCGGCCCCGATGGCGGCGACGGCGGTCGAGGGGGACATGTCATCATTCAGGCCGACGAGAATGTCGGCAGTCTCACCAACCTCGTCGGTCACAAGCACTGGCGAGCCGAACATGGTAGACCGGGCGAGGGAGCGATCAGGCACGGCCGCAACGGAGAAGATGTCTTCATCTATGTCCCTCCGGGAACGATCGTCCGCGACATCGAACATGATCTGCTGCTGAAAGATCTGGTCGAACATGGCGAGTCGATGATCATCGCCTACGGCGGACGTGGCGGACGCGGGAACAAACATTTCGCCACGGCAACCAACCGCACCCCCCGCGAGCACGAACTCGGCGCACCGGGAGAGGATCGCCGCGTCGCGCTCGAATTGAAATTGATTGCCGACGTCGGGCTGATCGGCAAGCCGAACGCGGGGAAGTCGACGTTGCTCAGCCGGTTGTCGCGAGCAACGCCGGAAATCGCCGATTATCCGTTTACGACCAAATACCCGAATCTGGGCCTCGTCCGCGTCGGCCGCGATGAGGCGTTCGTCATGGCCGACATCCCGGGGCTAATCGAAGGGGCGCACAACGGCGTCGGTCTCGGTCACGAGTTTCTGAAGCACGTGCAGCGGACGAAAATCCTCGTGCATCTGATCGAACCGGCTCCCCACGATCAAAGCGACCCGATCGAGAATTATCATCAAATCCACGAAGAACTCCGCCTGTTCGACCCTACATTGATCGAGCGTCCCGAACTGATCGTCGTCACCAAAGCCGAACTCCCCGACGCCGAGGCCGCGATCGAACTCCTCGAAGAGGATTTAGGAAAGCCGGTGATGTCGATCTCGGCCGTAACAGGCAAAGGTTTACCGCAATTGATTCAGCGAATCTGGCAGATCCTGCAAACGCTGGGTGAGCCGGTATCGCATGTCGACCGCCCGCTCGATACGACTTCCCCCGCGGCGGATTGAAAATTTCCCGGCGGAATGCAGCAAACTCAGATATAATGCGTGAACGTGTCCGGAGCGGGTAGCACCGGTTGCTCGTCAACCGGTGTCGCGAAGCGACGAGAGGCTCTTCACACGATTCATTCGAAGCAGGAGCTTCGATGGCGTGCGTTCCCAAACGGAGCTTGGGAACGAGAACAACTTGGGAATGAGAACAACGAGTATGCCGCAATTCGAATACTCCCGCTGGGACGGTTCGCAGCAGTTCACGCCGCAATCGGCCGATCAACTCTTCGACCAGTTCAGCGAATACCTGCTGCAATACGGCGAAGAGGCATTCGATGCGCTGGAGCAATGGGGCGAAGAACATCCCGAAATGCTGGAGATGCTGATCCGCCGCGGATACATCGAACAGGATGAGGAGGGACGCTACATCGTCACGCCCCGCGGAATTCGCCGGGTCGAGACCAAAGCGCTCGAAGAACTGCTGCACGTCTCGGGACGCGACGCCGTCGGCAAACATGAAACCGAATTCCGCGGGACGGGACAAACGGTTCACGATGAATGGAAGTCTTACGAATACGGCGACTCGCTGTCGCAATTGAATCTGCACGAGACGCTGAAGAACGCTTTGCTTCGCCAGGGAGGGAAATCTCCCGTCGAAATCGCCGAAGAAGATCTCGTGCTGTACGACACGCAGTATCAGACCGCCTGTGCGACGGTCGTGTTGCTGGACATGTCCGGAAGCATGGGCCGCTACGGCAAATACGGACAAGCCAAAAAAATCGCGATGGCGCTGCAGGGTTTGATCCGCAGCCGTTACCCCTCCGACTTTCTGCAGGTCGTCGGGTTCTACACGTATGCCAGTGCGCTGACCGAACGGCAGCTTCTCAAGTCGGCCCCGAAACCGGTGAGCATTTTCGATCCGCGCGTGCATCTGCGCATTCCCCTCGATCGCCCGCCGACGTTCGTCCCCGAACATTTCACGAATCTGCACGCGGGCCTGCAATTCGCCCGCAGAATCCTTGCCCGCCAACCTTTCGAGAACCGGCAGGTGCTGATCATCACCGACGGCGAGCCGACCGCGCATGTCGAAGGGCGCGACGTGCTGCTGATCTATCCCCCGGCGGAGCGAACGGCCCAGATCACTCTCCGCGAGGCGAAACGGCTCGCCGATGAAGGAATTCACATTGCCAGTTTCGCCCTGATCGAGGATTATTTCTATCTCGATCTCGTCAACTTCGTCGAAGAACTCGCCCGCGTCACGGGAGGGATCTCGGCGACGTGCAACGCCGAAAACATGGCTCAAATGGTCTTTTCGAGTTACATCAAAGGACGCCGCACCCGCCGGGCGATGTGAGAGGGGAGAATTATCCCTCGCAAAGCATATCCCGTTGCATCGGGAAGACTGGCGAACGGAACAAACAGGAATTACAAGTACGTCGTATCGATGAGTCGTCATCGATCAGCTTCGAATTCATCTCGCAAACAATCGGAAAGGATGCGATCTCTCATGCGTACCGAATCAACATTATCGCGACGAACACTCTCTCTTGCACTGTGCTGCGGTTTTGCGACTTTCTTCCTCGGTACCGTCGAGCATCGTGCCGTCCAGGCTCAGGAAGAAGTACAAAGCGTTCAATTGCAGGCCATCGGAGGCTTGATCGCCGGTTATGCTCACGCCACCTATGCGATGGTCGGCACGACCGCTGACGGTTATGCGAACAAGGTGTACGATGCCGAAAAAGTCAAAGCGCTGATGGATGAAATGCGCGGCATGCAGGTGAATATCATTCGCATTCTCAGGCGCCTGCAGGGGTCCGCACTGACGAAAGAAGATGACGAATTCATTGATGAAGCGATTAACATCTTCAAACTGATCGGCAAGGAATCCGAGTTGCTGGTGAAATTCGCTGAAACAAACGAAAAGGAAGTCGCCGAGGAGTTCGACAAGGTTCGGGTTTCGATCGGCGAGAGAATGTCCGCGCTCTTTGGTCAATCCGCCGGTGATGCGACTCCTGCCGAGAAAACGGAAACGACGGACGACGCGAAAGACGGCGATGGAGACGAAAAAGAATCCGAGAAGGACGCTGAGAAATCGAAGGATGATGAAGGGGACGACAAGTCCGCATCCGACGATGACGATGATGAGGCCGAGTCCAAAGACAAAAAACCATCGTCGGGCAAGACCGACAAATCGGCGGAAGAGGACGTCGATGAAGAGAATTGACGAATTTTGGGACCGCGCGACTTCACAGCCCCGCATTCTTCAGTCCTTGGAATTTGGATTGTGACAACGACTCCACCATCTCCCGGCATTCCCGCTCCCGACGATGCGCCAGCGGCCAGGCCGGTTGATGGTTCGTTGACTCCCGATTCATCGCCGGCGAAACCGGCGCCCCCTCCGCCACGCAAGCGATTGGCCCCCGGACAGCCAAAGGCCTCAATCATTCGTGATACCGATGCCATGCGGCTGGGGATCGAAGGCCAACTGTACGACGTCTCGATCGCCGGTATCGGCATGTTGCTCGACCGCACAATGCCCATCGGCGAGCAGATCAAGATTATGCTCATCAACGATCTGCAGAAAGTCCGCAAGGAAGTCCGCGGCGTCGTCCGGCACGTTACCCCGCTCGACGACGGCCAGTTTCAAATCGGCGTGGAACTCTACACCCGATTGACCCCTCTCGAAATGTCGCTGCTGAAAATGGGCCTCAAGCGAAAGAATCAAGGCCCGCAGTGGTTTTGAGGAAGACAGGGAGACGAAAAAGGCGAGCGGGGAGTGTGAATTCCCTGACTTCCAGGAAAATGAAGAATGGTTAAGCACGAATACCAAGCTAGATTTTAGATAGTTCTGCAAAAAAAGAGTTAGCAGCGGATGATCGCAAAATATGAAAACCTTTGCCTGGACAATTTTTGGAGCAACGCTTCATTTCATATTCTTTAGTTGGATTACCTTATTGTACGAATTTAACAGTACGGAGCATCCAAGCGAACTACAGACCTCGCTTGCAACCGTATCGTGGTTTGTACTTTTTCCATTGACGCTGCTGGATCCTACGATCAGTCCTATATTTGGCGTGGGTTCCTTCGGACCATCATATGTGACGCGGTTATTTCTCTTTGCACTGATGTTTGCGAGCAGCATTCTCTGGGTTCTCGTCATCAATATTTTTTTTCGGCTGGTAAAGAGAGATAAGCCGAGTGGGTAACAAGAATTGCCGCCGACCTGGTCGGGTGGCAGGGACCAAGGCTTTGTGTGTCCCCCAACCAGGGCGACATGGAAACTATTTTAACCCGCAGAAATCCTTGGGTCCGTTCGAGCGTTTTTCACTTTACATACATGCCAATACAGCCAAGATATATCTGCGTGAGCATTTAGCAATTCAGAAATGTGCGATTCGCTGGTTCTTCGACTCCGGCCGACTGCGTCGGCACCGGTTGGCGAGCAACCGGTACTGCCCGGTTCGGGGGCTTCCGCTGTGCGGGTTGCTCCCTTCATCCTTCATCCATCACCTCTCCGTTCACATAGCCGGTTGCTAATCTTCTCTCGTTTGACTGGCGAACCGCGGCTGGAATGGTTATGGATCTGTAGTAGCTTTCGGCGGGATTATGCCGCTGGTTGCGAGCCGGGGTTGCTGTATCCGTTCACGTCATTCCTTATCATGAATCAACAACTGCATCGAGTTCCAACATGAGTGGTCAGAGTCTATTGTCGTTCGGACGGGCAGTCCCTCCCGTGCAAAGTCTGTCGGACGTCGATTTCTTGCGTCAGATCAACTGGCGTCAGTCGACCTCCTCCAAAATATTGCATGCCGTCGAACAGGGGGATAAAGAACGGTTCCAGGAAGTCATCCTCAAAGAACTCGCCGACCTGGTGAAGTACGCTCCCTCTGGCAAGACGTCCGGCCGGCGCAGCGGGGCCGAATGGAGTTTTTACCCTTTCTCCCCGACGGAACGTTTTCTCAACTTGAAAACACTGGTCCTCGAAACAGCGAGAAAAAATCCCCGCGACGCCGTGCAGACAACATCTCTTCACGACTCCAACGGTCATGCCGATCCCGGCCTGAACGGGAACGGTGAAGAGAAAAAGAGTAAGAAGGTCGTACAGAGCCAGTTAACGGCGGGACTCGCCGAATGGCTCCACGAAACGAGGATGTCTCAGGAACTTTCTCCGTCGGAGTGGCTGCTGCTCACCGATGTGCTCATCAGCCGCGGAGCCGAACTCGCCGCCGATGTATTTTGTCGATTGTGGAGAACGCTGTTGACCGAGGCCCTGAATGGGGCGCACACGCCCGTCGAACAATTCGTCCACGCGACGAACGTCGCGCAGCAAGTCGTGATCATCGGCGAAATTCCCTGGCGTGCGGGATTGATTTTCTCTCAGGTCAAAGGCGCACGGGCCTATCGGACCTTCGGCGAGCAGTCGCTCGAACAGTTCCTTCTAAAGCAAGTCGATGAACAAGGACTTCCCCCCGCCGAGTGGTTGCCTCAACTCGCCGATGCGATCGCAGCATTTTTCAGAGTCTGGACCCTCGCGGCACAAGCGGATAAATCGTGCTGGAATGCCGCCGCCGAAGTGCGCTGCGGAAAACTGCTGCTCCGTTCGGTCGCACTTTGCCTAACCGACGGGACGAATCTCTTTCACGAAGCGGAGAGTCAGCGTTTATCCGAACTCTATCGACAGATGTGCGGAAGTCTCGCCCCATCGCAGAGACCATCCTCCTGGCAACAGGCCTTCAAGCTGGCGAATGAATTCGGCCTCAAACTCGATGGATCCGAGCGAAACAAACGAGTCTCCAAAGCAAAACTACTGGAGAACAGTGCCACAAGCGACTTCGAAAAACCGGAGATGGAACGGCTGTCGGCGAATTGCGAAGAGGGACGCTGGGCTGCGATGCGGTCGAACTGGAAGCCGAAATCGGCGATGGCAGCGGTCGTCTATCAGCAGCCTTGGCCAATGCTCGCATTTCACGCCATGCGTCAGACGTGGTTTGACGGCGCGTGGGAATGGGATCTGACCGTCGACGGCCAGGCGTTTTCCATCCCCGAAGAATGGAACTCCGTCTGCTGGACTTCCGACGAAGACGGCGACTATCTCGAACTACAAAAATCGCTCACCGACGACATTCACTTCGAACGGCAGATCATGCTGGCCCGCCGCGACAACTGGTTATTTGTGGCCGACAGTTTTTCGGGATTGAGCGGTTATGGTTCGAACCCGATCCCCCGGCTGGAGTACGCCATGCGGCTGCATCTCGGCGCAGGAGTGCAAGTCGAACCGGCGAAGTCGACGCGGGATGTCACGCTGATCGGTCAGCGGGAATCGGCGTCGATCACGGCCTATCCGTTGGCCCTTCCGCAGGATCGAGAACAACGCTCGACGGGTGATTTGACGGTCGAAGATCCGAAATTGGTCTTGCGGCAAACGGGGATCGGCGACGGCTTGTATGCGCCGCTGATGTTCGATCTGAGTCCCGCGACGGCGAAGACGATTCGCAAAGTCTGGCGGACGTTGACCGTCAGCGAAAACATGGGGCCGATCAAACCCGACGTCGCCTCGGGTCATCGTTTGCAGTTGGGAGACCGGCAGTGGATGATTTATCACAGCCTGAAGAATTCGGGATATCCCCGCTCGGTCCTCGGACATCATACCCAGTACGAAACGCTGATCGGTCGCTTTGGCCAAAATGGAAACGTCACGCCACTGTTGATGATCGAACCGCAGCGCGGCGAAGGGGAAGGTTGATCGTCACGCGGAATTCACGACCGATGTAAAAAATCAGGAGAATCGCTATGCCCGCAAGATTCAGATTCGCATGCATCGGGGTGGCAGTTATCGTCGCGTGTACTCTCGCGGGATATCAACTTCGCGGCGCTGATGCTTCATCGTCCCCCGCTGCCGCTTTCGAAGAACGCCTGATCGCCGACGATTACAGTTATGCGTTCGGTCTCTCCGCAGCCGACATCGACGGCGACGGCGATCTCGATCTGACCAGCGGAGACGTCAAAGGCAAACCCTCGCTCTCGAAATTGTTCTGGTACGAAAACGACGGACAAGGAACATTCGCACGCCACCTCGTTCACGAGAATGAAGCCGGCTGGTTCGAACGGCATACCACCGGCGACATCAACGGCGACGGCAAGCCTGACATCGCCATCGTGAATAACCGCGATGGCCAGATCACATGGTACGCGAATTCGGATGATCCGAAATCTGGTCTCTGGAAACGCTACGTCATCACGACGAACTGTCCGCGGGCCTATGATGTCGTCCTGGCCGATATCGATGCCGACGGCGACCTCGATGCCTCAGCGGCGGGGTATGCCAGCAGTCTCATCACATGGTTCGAGAACCCCGGCTCTGACGGTTGGGACAACGAATGGAAGCGATACATCCTCGATGACAAAATGTCGGAGGCCCGCACGGTCGCGGTCGTCGACATGAATTTCGATGGTAAGCCCGACATTCTTGCCGCTTCGGTCGGAGCGGAAAATGTCCCTCCCGACGTCACCGATGTCAAAAACCATGCATCGTATCTGGCATGGTATGAGAATCCGGCCGATCCCAAAGCCGATGCGTGGACGAAACACATCATCGACGATCGGGGACGGGCGCAGATTCAAGGCCATCCGGCGGACGTCGACGACGACGGAGACACCGACGTCGTCATCGCCCAGGGGATGCGCGATCCACTGCTCCCTCAAGAATTGCACACCATCGTCTGGTATGAAAACGTCGGCGAGCGCGGCATGGGAACCGAATGGAAGAAGCACGCCGTCGGACCGATGCCCTATGCCTTCGAGGCGATTGCATCCGACTTCGACGGCGACGGTGATACCGATATCGCGGCGACGTCATGGGCCAAAGGGGATCGCGTCGTCTGGTTCGAAAACCAGGGAGATCCCAAGGGAACCTGGACGACGCACCTGATCAAAGAGCAGTGGTTCGCCGCCAACCAGATCATCGCCGCCGACTTCGACGGCGACGGGCGCATCGATCTCGCCGCCACGGCCGACGACGGTTCGAGCCGCGTGAGCGGTGCGCTGGAGCTTCGCTGGTGGAAAAACACGGGGAAGCCATAGCCCGGATGCAATGGGTGCAACCGTTAAATGGTGGCCATTCGGGTGGCTGGGACAGCTTTGTGTCCCGGTCGCGCAGCGACAAGAGGTCTTTTATTTGCCGAGGTCTATGACCTCGGTCCGGCCTCGCAGAGGCCAGCTACAGATGCACCACCGGGGAGAACCACCAATGAGTGGATGCAATAAAGTCGAAATCCTCTCTGGTCAGGAGTCACATTCCCGGCTTAGAATGAGGCGACTTTGCGTGACCTCGCAGTATCCCGTGAACCGGCCAATAATGCGCGGATGGCGAGAATGTTCACACTATTTTCCAACGAAAGACAACCATGACGACTGTTCTGGTCACGGGTGGAGCCGGGTTTTTGGGGAGCCATCTCTGCGATCGTTTGCTCAACCACGATCACCATGTGATCTGCCTCGACAATTTTTTTACCGGACGCAAGGAAAACATTCAGCACTTGATCGGGCATCCCCGGTTCGAGGTGATCCGGCACGATATCGTTCATTCGCTGTTCATCGAAGCCGATCAGATTTACAATCTCGCCTGCCCTGCTTCGCCCAAGGCGTATCAACACAATCCGATCAAGACCATTAAGACCTCGACGGTTGGCATGGTCAACGTGCTCGGTCTGGCGAAACGCTGCGGCGCTCGCGTGCTGCACTGCTCGACCTCTGAAGTTTACGGCGACCCGCTGATCCATCCGCAAACGGAAGACTACTGGGGACACGTCAACCCGATCGGCCCGCGAAGCTGTTACGATGAAGGCAAGCGCGTCGCCGAATCGTTGTGCGTGAACTATCATCAGGCGCACGGCGTCGAAGTGCGGATTATCCGCATCTTCAACACGTACGGTCCGCGGATGGCTCCCGACGACGGGCGGGTCATCTCCAATTTCATTCTGCAGGCACTGCGCGGAGAACCTCTCACGATTTATGGCAACGGCCAACAGACGCGGTCGTTCTGTTATGTCTCCGACCTGATCGACGGCATGTACAAGATGATGAATCAGGATTCCGAAATCGGGCCGGTGAATCTCGGCAACCCCGTGGAAAACAGCATGCTCGAACTCGCGCGGAAAGTGCTGGAGATTACCGGTTCGAAATCGCAGCTCGTCAATGTCGAGCTTCCGAAAGACGATCCGCAACGGCGCTGTCCCGACATCACCAAGGCCAGGAAATTGTTGGGATGGGAACCGGTCGTCAATCTCGCGACGGGGCTTTCTGCCACCATCGACTATTATCGCTCTCATCTCACCACGGATCAGCCATTACGATAGCGCGAGGACCGAGTGGGCAATTTTCTCGTCACGGGAGCCGCGGGCTTCATCGGTTTTCACGTCGCTCGCCGCTTGCTCGAGCGGGGCGACCGGGTCGTGGGGATCGACAATCTCAACGATTACTATTCGGTTCAGCTCAAGCGCGATCGACTGGCGAAACTGCAACAACATCCGAATTTCCAATTCGACCCGATCGATATCGCCGACCGCAGCGGACTGGAGAACACGTTTGCGACCCACGAATTCAAAGCCGTGATTCATCTCGCGGCTCAGGCGGGAGTCCGCTATTCGCTGGAGAACCCGGCCGCGTACATCAACAGCAATCTGGTCGGTTTCGGCAATGTTCTCGAACTCTGCCGTCAACAACAAATCGGTCATCTCGTATACGCTTCATCGAGTTCGGTCTACGGGGCCAATCGTCGCATGCCGTTTTCGGTACACGACAATGTCGACCACCCGTTGTCGTTGTACGCGGCGACCAAGAAGGCGAATGAATTGATGGCGCACACGTACAGCCATCTGTTTCAGCTTCCGACGACCGGGCTGCGATTCTTCACCGTGTACGGCCCATGGGGAAGGCCCGACATGGCCGTGTTTCGCTTCACGGAGGCGATCCTCGCCGGCCGGCCGATCGATGTTTACAACCACGGCGACATGCGGCGCGACTTCACGTATGTCGACGACATCGTGGAAGGAGTTCTGCGAGTCGCCGAATGCATACCGGCGCCGAATCCCGGTTGGAACGCCGAACAGCCCGATCCTTCATCGAGTTTCGCTCCGTATAAAGTTTACAATATCGGCAACAATCGCCCTGTCGAATTGTTGCATTTGATATCGGTCCTCGAACGAGAGCTCGGGAAGTCAGCGACGAAAAACCTGTTGCCGCTACAACCAGGAGACGTGCTGGAAACATTCGCCGATATCTCCGACCTCGAGCGCGATGTCGGTTTTCGCCCGGAAACAACGATCGAAACCGGAATCGCCCGTTTCGTCGCCTGGCATCGCGAATATCATCGAAAATAAGACAATCTGATCGCATTACCGTTCATTGATTATGACGGTCAACGGAATAACTTCGGAATAATCTCTCACAAAGGCACGAAGACACAAAGTAAGAAACGCATGTAAATCAGAATCTTGAACTCAATGATTTTTTGCTTCGTGCCTTTGTGGCTTCGTGTGATACCTGTTTTCTTCAGTCCAATAGGCCAACTTGCAACCGTGTGAATAATCACTACAACGGCAATTCTTGACGATCGAAACATATCCCATGAATCAACCACAACCCTCAGATGTAACAACGGAATCCTCTCGCAAGGGGATCATACTTGCCGGCGGTTCGGGGACGCGTCTTTACCCGGCGACGCGGGTGATGAGCAAGCAGCTCATGCCGATTTTTGATAAGCCGATGATCTATTATCCGCTGAGCACGCTGATGCTGGCGGGGATCCGCGACATTCTGGTGATCAGCACACCGCAGGATCTGCCGCTATTCGAGCGACTATTGAGCGACGGCCGGCAATGGGGGCTCAATATCTCGTACGCCGAGCAACCCCGTCCGGCGGGGATTGCGCAAGCGTTTTTGATCGGCGAGAAATTTCTGGATGGTTCGCCGGTCTGCCTGATTCTCGGCGATAACATCTTCTACGGACATCAGTTGTCGCAGGCTTTGCGAAAGGTCTCGTTGCAAACCGGCGGCGCGACGATCTTCGCCTATCACGTGCGCGATCCCGAGCGATATGGCGTCGTCGAAATCGACGAGCAAGGGCGTGCGATCGACATCGAAGAAAAACCGGCTCAGCCCCGTTCGAATTACGCCGTCACGGGACTTTACTTCTATGATTCTAATGTGTCCGAGATCGCTCGATCGCTGAAACCTTCGAAGCGGGGCGAACTCGAGATCACCGATGTCAACCGTGCCTATCTCAAGCGCGGAGAACTGCTGGTCGAGATTTTCGGCCGCGGGACCGCCTGGCTCGACACGGGAACGCACGAATCGCTGCTCGAGGCTTCGACGTTCGTCAGCGTCCTGGAAAGCCGCCAGGGTCTGAAGGTGGCTTGTCCGGAAGAGATCGCCTGGAGACTGGGATTCATCGACGCCGAGCAGGTCCGCCAACTGGCAGAACCGATGCGGAGCAACGGGTACGGACAATACCTGCTCGATCTGATTAAGTCCGCACAACCGTCCGCCTCGTCGCATTGACGGTCGAATCGTTTGAGACGGTTATTTCTCCCGCGCGACGGCTCGTTCTCGCAGATGTCTTGCATTCATCGCGCTGCAAAATCCCGATACTGCGACGAATCGAAAGTTCGGTCCTGTTCGTCGCGGCTGGCATGGGCTGGATGCCCCGCAAAGGTGACACAATCTCGCGCACCGCGTGACTTTGCGCAACCGGTACGGTTTCTCGATTTCTCACTCCATCCGGTGACGGAATTCGAGAATATGCCGGTTTATCGTTGCACGCCGTTGAACCCCTGCGATGCGAATTCACTTCGTAACACGAACGACGGGATTAATCGGAATCTCCCCGAACTCACTACGGAATCGCCTCCAGCTTACCTGACTTATCGCCAAATGGACGTGGAAGCTGAGTTTGCTCCCGTCAAATTCCCCCACATCTTCACTAAGCGTTACACGTAGAATAACCGTCACAGAAATTGACGTAACCATTTTACGTGATAACGGTTTGAGAGATTCAAGCGACCGTATCGGTCTCGCCGATAGATTGCACCAGTCCTAGAAAAACGGATTTCTCATGGAGACACGGACTCGCTGATCGTAGCGATTAACGCAAGGGATGAACCAAGCTCCCGCGATCAGGACGACACGCTTGGATAATGGATTGAGGGTCGACTGACCCGCGCGTTGCAGGAATCGTTCTCAGTCGGATTCATACGGACACAACGAACAACGGATGTCCGCCTCAGCGGATATCGCCAACGAACACATTTACCGACGATTACGAATTTCCCGCGACCCACGATAACGACCCAAGTGAAGGAGACGCTGCGTTATGAAATGGATGAAATTGACCGCGTTCGTGGCAGCGGTGTTGAGCGTTCATGCCGTGGCACAAGCTGGCCTGTTAAACTTGGAGTCGCTGGACAGCGAAAACGGTGCAGCCAAGAGCAGTGATTGTGCCTCGTCGACTCAACCCGACTGTTGTAAGCCAACAATTACAATGCCCTGTGAAAGAACAACCCACAGCTATCAGCGAAAATGTGCCGCGCCGCGCGCCGCCTGCTGCAAACAGAAATGCCATGCACCGGCTCCCAAGCGCTGCTGCCGTACCAAGGACTGCGAAACCAAGCAGACCTGCGAAGAAAATGACTGCTGCGGCAAATTACGACTCCCCAAAATCAAGTGGGGCAACGATTGCTGCGAAGATACGTGCGAAGAAAAATGCTGCAATTCCTTCAAGCTCCCGAAGTTCCGCTGGCAAAAAGATGATTGCTGCGAAACCGAGGAAGATTGCTGTGACGAAGGCGGTTTTCGCCTGCCGAAGCTGAAAATGCCAAAATTCGGCAACGACTGCGGTTGCGACGACTGCTGTGGACATGGTTTCCACTTGCCGAAGCTCCGTATGCCCAAGTTCGGTTCGGATGATTGCTGCGAAGACGAATGCTGCGACAGTGGTTTCCACTTGCCGAAACTCCGCTTGCCCAAGTTCGGTTCGGACGACTGCTGCGAAGACGATTGCTGCGACAGCGGTTTCCACTTGCCGAAACTTCGCTTGCCCAAGTTCGGCTCGGACGACTGCTGCGAAGAAGACGAATGCTGCGACAGCGGTTTCAATTGGAAAATGCCGAAGATGCCGAAGTTCCCCAAGTATCGTCTTGTGCGTTGCGAAGAGGAATGCGAAACCGAAGAGCAACCTTGCTGCGAAAACAAAGAAAAGTGCTGTAAGGATAAATGCCCTAAAGAAAAGTGCCCCAAGGAAAAATGCTGCAAGGATAAGTGTCCCAAAGAAAAATGCTGTAAGGACAAATGCGCAAAAGAAAAGTGTCCCAAGGAAAAATGCTGCAAGGACAAATGCCCCAAAGATAAATGCTGTAAGGACAAATGCGCCAAGGAAAAATGCTGCAATGCCGATCCTTGTGTCATCGCTGAGTTGATTTACGAATCGCAAACCGCTTGCCATGCCACGAAACGTCGTGCGGCGATTCACAAGTTGGGCGGTCGCTTCGACTGCGTTTGCAATCCCGAAATCATGGTGGCCTTCGTTTATGCTCTGAATGACAGCGATGAACGCGTCAGAGCCAAAGCCGCTGATAAAATCGGTGATGAGCTTCGCAAGAACCCCTGCTGCTGCAACAAGGAAATCACCGACGCCCTGACCTGTGCCT
>JBJXGP010000193.1:0-33884 GCA_046160425.1 Planctomycetaceae bacterium | reverse complement strand
ACGCTCGTATCTCTCTGAAAAATCCGTGGCTGGCGGCTCTGCTGGCGTTCCTGCTCCCCGGTTTAGGGCATTTTTACCAGGGTCGGCTATTCAAAGGAACCGTGTACGCCGTCTGCATTCTCGGGACTTTCCTCGCGGGAATGTGCATGGGGGAGAATAAAGTCGTCTATTTCTCCCGCGAACCGGGCCAAAGCACTTACGGCTACTTCTCGCAAATGATGGTGGGGATCCCCGCCCTACCCGCGATGCTGCAAACCCGGCGTTATCAACATCCCGACAATGTTCGTCATACAACGTTGGAAGAAGATCTCGATGCCCCGTTCGAGGGGATTGTCATCTGCAAGAATGCGAACAACCGCCTCGAGAAGGAAGCGGTTCAAGGGGAAATCTCGTTGCGTCCCGTTCCCGGAGAATTCGGCCCCGTCGTCAAGGGGACATTTACCGGCTCTGATTCTCGAGGGCAAAAGGTCGAGTTCCAGTTGAGCGAGCCTTTTGAAATCGACAAACCGATCGCAGCGGGCGACGGGCAATTGCTGGTCTGCGAAATCGTCGCCGGTGAAGAGCGAGACTTGACTCCGGTTGGGCAGATCGAAGGAGTCATCCCCCGTCCCTGGATCAACCGCTTTGAAGTCCCTTTGGACAAAATGAATCTCGAAGACCTCAACGGCCGCCTCGGAAAGTATTATGAACTGGCGCTGGTTTACACGTGGATCGCCGGGCTGCTCAACATCCTCGCCATCTGGGATGCCTTCGAAGGGCCGGCTTACGGCTACGGCGACGAATACCGGCGGGCCACCTCGCCGATGCCGGCTCCTGTTCACATGGGGAACCCCGTTCCGATAAGCGCTCAGACAACGAACCCTTCGCGGGTGACGCCCGCTGCTCCCACCGGGGACCATACTACTTCCGCGGTCGCGTCAAAGCCATCCGGGGGCGGAATCGGCGAGACGGCACAATCGTAGACGGACGCCTCGAGCGATTGACGATCGGAATTTTCTTAAGGTGCGACGATGAATGCGATGATTCACCTGGCTCTGATGCCGCTGTTGGCCAGCACGAATACAACCTGGCTCCTGTTCCCTCTGGCTCTCGCCGTCAGTGTGGTGTATAGCGCGAGCCGATTCGAGGAAACCGCGCTCATCGTGCGGCGATCGACGCGGTTGTTTTTGCAGATTTCGGGGCTGATGACCGGCGTATTCCTCTTGTTGCTGGTGCTGTCGTATAATCTTTGAAGCGTGTGCGGGGCCAAGATTTTCGAACTGTCGAACCCGCTGCGGAGCACGTTGAGGGCCGGGGGAGGCCTTCAAGGGGTCAAGAAATGAACTATTCGTGGTAGAAAGTTACAAAAAATTGTCTACAATGCTATAGAACCATTTGACTTAAACCGATTTCTTTTTACAATGCTCTCGTTGTTCGACGAATTTTCATGGCAATGCCGGGGAGGCGTTATGTACCGCTATGGTTGAAGTCACACAAAATTCTCGCGTGTCTGTTGCTTTGACGCTCCGGAAAAACGCTTCCGGTGAATGCCTTATCGATACTCGTCGTTATAGCTCCACGCCCAATTCTCGCCTTACACCCTCTGATGGCTCCACGCACGAAGGTTCCTCCGGCAGTTGCAATCACCTGATGAGCCTGCGCAAGGGACTCCTATTCTCGTCCGCTCGCCACACCTTCAGTCCATTTGGCCCCGAAGCATTGTTTCGGACCATCAAACGACTTTGCGCCACTCTTGACCTCGGTCTGCTCCGACTGGGAAGTATCCAAGAATGTGCCGGGACGCAACCGGAACCGATTGCATGCCTTCATTTGGCATCTCCGTGATCCGCTGATTTTGTCATGCATTGAATGATCGATGCATCGAAACGAAAAAAAGTTCCCGACAACTTCGCTGACCCCAGGTCGACGTACACGCTGAATCTCGTTCCGGGGATAACGTGTATCATCAAATCGGCCCTTGTTGTTTTCTTGTAAGTCGTTACACACCAAACACATGTTTCGTGCGCTCTTGCACCGAGCGGGAGGATTCGTTCTATGATAACAGCTTGTGAGACCTTACTTTCATCTCAGATGCGTTCCGCCAAACCCGTGCTGGATTTTTCCCACGCACGGATGCTTGCCGCCGAGCACGGAACGCCCCTCCTGGTCGTGTCGCGATCAAAACTGGCGGAGAATTTTCGGACCATGCAAGCCTGCCTCCCCGGTGTCGAGTTTTTCTATGCGGCGAAAGCCAACCCGCAATACGAAATCCTCAGAACGCTCAATGAGCTTGGTTGCTCGGTCGATGTCTGTTCGTTCGGCGAGATGACGGCGGCGATCAATGCCGGCTTCAATCCTGCGGACATGCTGCACACTCACCCCTGCAAGACGGTGCAGAACCTGCGCGATTGCTACGAAGCGGGCGTGCGATTGTTCGTCTATGACAGCCGAAACGAACTGCCGAAGTTTGCGCGATATGCACCGCAGGCCCAGGTGCTGTTGCGGTTGGCCATGTCGTCGCAAACGAGTCTGATCAATCTCTCCGCCAAATTCGGGGCCTCGACCCACGATGCGGTCGAGCTGATGCAGGCGGCGGTTGAGATGGGAGTGAAAGTTCGCGGGATCTCGTTCCATGTCGGTTCCCAGTGCCTTTCCCCCGAAGACTTTCTTGTCGCCTTGCAGCAGGCCCGTCAGGTTTGGGACGATGCGGCAGCGGCGGGGATCGAACTCGAAATCCTCGATTTCGGAGGGGGCTTCCCCGCTCCCTATCGTAGCGACGTCCTCACGCTCGAAGAATACTGCCTCTCGCTCGGCCGTGCTCTGGAAATGTCGTTCGGAGACATCAACCCCCGAGTCATCGCCGAACCGGGTCGAGGCATGTGCGCCGATACCGTGACGCTGATCACCAGCGTCCTGGGCAAAAACGTGCGCAACGGCATCCCCTGGTACATCATCGACGACGGCTTGTACGGAGCGTTTTCGGGGATCGTCTACGATCACGCCGAATTCCCGTTACTCGCGGAGGATCACGAACGTCGCATGACCGGGCCTTGCGTGGTTGCGGGACCGACCTGCGATTCAGGTGACGTCGTGACGCGCGATCAACACTTGCCCGATCTCGAAATCGGCGAATTGCTGCTGGTCCCGACCATGGGGGCCTATTCGTCGGCCAGCGCATCGGGTTTCAATGGGCTGGATATCGCCCGGTATGTCGAAATCGACTGATTTTCGCGGAGTCATCGATCTCCGGCGGAGTGTCATATCGGTGATCGGCAATCGACGTCAGACCGCGTCGATTGTCCGATCTGGCACTTCACGCTTCGCGAAGCGTAACGCCTACCAGCAACCATTCCTGTCCGCGGGAGGGAATAGATCACCGCGACTCCTGTTTTTGGCGTAAGATAGAATAACGAGACTGACTCATGTATCATTTCGAGACTGAGATTTGACAAGCCGGTCGGCGAAATTCGATCTCGGAATGTCTGAGTCAGCTTTCGTCGTCTACCGTTTAGGCGTCGATTGAAATGCAAAGTCATCTGCAATTCTAGGAGGCTACTTCCCTCGCCGCGAATTGACGTATAATGATATGGTGTATTCACGGCGAACGTGACGATGGCACTATAACAAGGAACGAAATCGCGAGTTTCGTTCGGGAGGTTTTATCGAGAAGAGGAACCAGGGTTGGTCTCCTCGCGTTATCAGGTGATATCGATGGCAGCAGCATGAGCCGTCAACCTGGCACATATGAAGTGCAAAAGGTGGCGACCATGGCCTTCGAGTCAAGGAACCGCAGTCAGCGGAGAGAATGCGATTCCAAGACGTTTAATGGACCGTTGAAAACCCTTTTTGATGGCGTAAGCAGGCGGGCGAAGTTCGTCTGTTTCTGACATTCGGTCGGGTACGTCACGGGCTGTTAACCCGGACTCATGAGGAGAAACCACCATGAGGAAAATTCCATTTCATGGTAAGATTCTTGTTCTCGGATGTGGCAGCGTGTCGCAGTGTACGCTCCCGCTGTTGCTCCGACATTTGGATATGCCGGCGGATCGGTTGACCATTCTCGACATGGAAGATCTGCGGGACGCCATTCCCGAGGTCATGGACCAGCGGGTCAACTACATCCAGGAAAAAGTCACGCCCGCGAATTTCGCGCAGCTTCTCGAACGGCAGGTCGGCCCCGGCGACATCGTCATCGATCTGACCTGGAACCTCGAAACCGTCGACCTGATCGACTGGTGCCATCGTCGTAATGTCCGATTTCTGAACACGTCGGTCGAACTCTGGGATCCCTACGCCGGTTCCGAGACCTTGTCGGTGGCCGATCGCACGCTGTATCACCGGCAGATGCAGATTCGCCGGCTGGTCGACTCCTGGCGAGATGCAGGACGGGGTCCGACTGCAATTCTCGATCATGGCGCCAATCCCGGTCTCGTATCGCATTTCACCCGCAAGGCCTTGCTCGATATCGCTTCGCTCTGGTGCGACGACAATCTCGCAAGTCCTTCGTCGGTGGAAGTCGCCCAGGCCGCGGCACGACTCGATTTTCCCATGCTGGCGATGTTGCTCGGGGTGCGAGTCATCCACATCAGCGAATGGGACAACCAGTCGGGCGAACGGCGAAAAAAAGTCAACGAGTTCGTGAATACATGGAGCATCGAAGGCTTGTACGAAGAGGGAATCGCCCCCGCCGAAATGGGTTGGGGCAGCCACGAACGAAAACTTCCGCACGGAGCCAATCGCCATCGGTCTGGGCCCCGAAATCAGATCTGCCTCGATAGCATGGGCATCGACACCTGGGTTCGATCCTGGGTGCCGAGCGGAGAAATCAGCGGTATGGTGGTTCGACACGGCGAGGCTTTCGGCATTTCGGATCGGCTGACGATGAGGAATGAATCGGGGCGCGTGATCTATCGCCCGACCGTGCATTATGCTTATCACCCGTGCGACGACGCGATGAAGTCGCTGGAAGAACTCCGGCATCGCAACTACGTCCGACAGGAATCGGCTCACATTCTCAGCGATGACATCGTCTCGGGACAGGACGAACTCGGTTGCCTGCTGATGGGGCATCCTTACAAATCGTGGTGGATCGGCAGCATCCTCGATATCCATGAGGCCCGTCGGCATGTCCCTGGCCAGAACGCGACGACGCTGCAAGTCGCCGCCTCACTGATCGGCGCGCTCAACTGGATGATTCGCAATCCCGAGCGGGGGGTTCTGCTCCCGGACGACCTGCCCTATGCGGAGATCCTGGATGTCGCCATGCCTTATCTCGGCACATTCGTCTCGCAACCGGTTGATTGGCCTAACTGGGTCGATGATGATACGACTCGGGATGATGCGCACTGGCAATTCAAGAAATTTCTGGTCGAGTCACCCAAAGACATCGCTCCCCGGCCGCGCCGGCATCTGGAGACGTCCTCGCGGTGAACCGTGGCGTGACGGTAATGCGAAATCAAGAGGGGAGTTACGGTGTTAAATCGTAACTCCCCTCTGTGGTTTAAGATCCGTTACGCAATCGGTTGAGCTCCGCATTGCTTCAAAAAGTTTGCGGTGATCTGCTGCACGCGGGCATCGGGACCGTGCGGCCGGCCGTAATGCGCGAACGGCGGCACAAAACCGGGGGGCCGCGATAGTCCCATCGACCAGTAAATCGTCGAGGCGTTGAAGACGAGGTTCCCCTTCGGACCCGGGTAAATCGTCGACATCCAGTGTGCCGGCCTGTCTCCCCCGTTGATCGTGATTCCCTCCGCGAGAATTTCCAGTCCCGGGATCTTCGCCGGGTCGCCGTGAAACTCCCACCCGACGAGACCGGGGATGCCATCGCCGTTTTTCATGCCTGTCCCGGCGAACATCCAGTGGTCCGCTTTCGAGGCGATCCAGTCGCCGGAACCGTTAAAAGGGCTGATGGTTCGTGCCCCGATGATCAGGTTTTCGTTCGGGCCGTCCATGTCGAACGGGCCCATGTATTTTTTTTCTTCTTCGAGCAAGCCGCCGTAGCGGCCGGCGCGATGAAAGATGCGGTTCGGTCTGCCGTCGCTGCTCGGCACGAGGGGAGCCACGAAACAGACGGAATTACCCGAGAGAAACGCCACGTTCAAGCCGTTCTGAATCGCCTGGCGGAGATTCTCGTACATCTCCAGCGTCCAGTATTCATCGTGGCCGATGCTGAGAAAAACCTTCCCGCGCATCAGGCCCGCGGGATCGCGATGCGTGTCGACGTTCGAAATGTACGTCACATCGTAGCCATGCTGTTCGAGCCAGTGGGCCAGAGGGAATTCCCAGCAGAGGAATTCTCCCGAACCGACCGACAACGCCTGATCGACGACCTGCGGATACTTCGAATACGGCCGATCGAAAGTGACGCGCGTCGTCCCGTTGAGCGAATTGTTGGGGGGATCGCTATCGTACAGCGAATAATCATCGGGCCATTTGTTGTAAGCGCACCACGTGTTGTCGCTGCACTGAAACAAGAGATCGGCCTGCCGGTCGTCGCGGACAATGAAAATGATATAACTCTGATAACGATGGGCATTGCACGAGAGCTTGCCGAGATAGACGCCGCTGACCCAGTCGTCGGGGATCGTCAATTGCGTCGTGGGAGTCCAATGACATTCCCGCACGCGATGCTCGCCGATGGGGGCTTCCGGTTGCGGACCGACGGCAAACGGACCCAGTCGCGCGATCTTGCGCCCTCCCGTCCCGCCGTAATATCCCATGCGATACACGTCGATGACCGCCTCGGTGGGAGCCTCGGTGCTGAGCATGATATCGAGGGCTTCGCCGGGCTTGACGCTCTGCTGCGAGCAATACCCTTCGATGAGTTTGGATCGGCGATTTCCGTTCCCCGACGTGCGGACGTAGGTCAATTGCCAGTCGGTGCTGCCGGGTTTCTGATTTTCATCGCGGATGAGCGACGATCCGCCTCCATCGGCTGCGCGGCCGGAATTCGGCGACAGGCCGATCAATCCACCAAACATCCCCGCGGCGGCTGCCGACTTGAGGAGATCGCGTCGAGGGATTTTCTTGCCGGGGTCATGTTCAGGATTTTCCGAAACGGACATGAGTGCGCTCCTGTGTTGAAATCAGTATGCCGAGGTGAACTGCGCGACCGCCTCGTTCCCAAGCTCCGCTTGGGAACGCAAGTCTTCGAGAGCTTCCGCTTCGTTAGTTGTTTATCGAAACTCTTTCACACTGGAGGACAAGCCGCCAGTGCCACCCGATAACTTAGCTATCGGACTATTTTCCTGACGCCATCTTACCACAAAGGCGATTTGCTTCGCATTCTTAATACGGTCGAATTTTTCCGACCGTTCGCCAAAATCGTCACGACCGTCCGATTCGAGCTCGAACGATTAATGAACTCGGTCGCGGTTCATGGAGTCGCCGCCGCACCGAAAGCGTTGACCTATACTCTCAATGATTGGTTGTAAGTCCCCGTGAAGGGTGCGCGCGGAAATCGGGATCGTCATATTTTCAACGCACGATAAGTCCTCCACCTTACGAACGTATATTTCAGAGTGACACGATGTCGACACAACTCATTGATGAAGAGATCCAGACTGGAAGTTCACTTTCGAACAATCAGGTGATGGTGTCCGCCGAAGATGACCCGCGCGATTCGGGGTCCAATCCGAATGCGTTTGCCGAACTCGTGGCGAAATATGCGTCCACGGCGAATCTGCCTGTGTCTCATTGGCTATTGATACTGGAACTGGAAAATCCGAGAGGGGATGTCCGTTCCCTTTCGGAGCGAACGCGCCTCGTCAAGCGAGTCATGGATATCGTGATCTCTGCGACGATGCTGGTGCTATTGGCGCCCGTGATGCTGCTGGTGATTCTGCTCGTCAAGTTGACGTCGCCCGGACCGGCCATCTATTCGCAAGTTCGCGTGGGCTTGAATCTGCGCCGCGATCGTGGCGATCGTCGCGCACGAACGAATCCCGAAAGCGACAATGACAAGCGGCGAGCGGAAGAGAGAGACCGCCGCCGGTCGGAAGGTTTCGGCAAGCCGTTCGTGCTCTATAAGTTTCGCACGATGCGGACCGATGCCGAGAAGAACGGTGCGCAACTGGCGGTCAAAGGGGATTCGCGGATCACTCCCATCGGACGATTTCTGCGGAAAACCCGGCTCGATGAACTACCCCAACTCTGGAACGTGCTCAAAGGAGAAATGACTCTGGTCGGCCCGCGGCCGGAACGTCCCGTCTTCATCGAGCAGCTCTCGCAGGAAATTCCCGATTACATCAACCGCCTCGGCCTGAAGCCGGGCTTGACCGGGCTGGCTCAGGTCATCAACGGCTACGATACCGATATCGAGAGCATCCGCCGCAAGGTCGCGCTCGATCTCTTGTATCTGCAAAACTGCTGCATCAAGAACGATCTCAAGATTCTGCTGCGGACAGTCCGCGTGATCCTGACGGGAAGCGGCGCCCTTTAATCGGTGGCGATGTGCTGCAAGGCACTTGACGATTCGCCCCCTTTCTCCCTCGCCCGCTTGCGGGAGGATGTAGGGTGGGTCGAGCGGCCTAAAGCCGCGCTGACCCACCATCTTCGTTAACATAATCGCGGTGGGTCAGCGCGACGAAACGTCGCTCGACACACCCTACGAATCTACGAATTCTTGACGATTTGCCGCCTATTCCCGGTTTGAGTCGTTGAACGATTCCCGCGGCAAATCACTGAATTTGCGGCTTCCTTCTTGATCTTCACGGATCGTGGATTCACAATGATCAGTTATGTCTCCTCGAATCTGGCCGAGAGACTCTGATATTTCCCAAGTATCAGGCGATTCCGCACTTGCAGGGGTTTCATCGATCAGGGAGCGGCACATGTCTCAATTCGTCCCTTCGAATCTGTTGTCTTTGCTGAAATGTTTTAGCGGATGTCTTTTTGCGTTCTCCGTAACGATGGCGCATGCCGACGAATGGCCGGTCGTCGTCGAGGTCGAACGGCAACCTCTGGAGGCGGCCACGCTGCGATTGATCGAAGCGCTCGAGTATGTCGGTGCTCCGTTACCTCTTGAAGATCGACGGGCCATCGATGAAGCGATTCAAGCGAAAGCCCCCCTCGATGCCATCAAGGGGATTCAGACGGCGCTCGATCAACATTGCGTCGCGGCGGTGCGGATCAACCCCGAAAGCCGCGTCTCGGTTCAGGAAGGACCGGTCCGCAAGGAGTTGATCTATCAAGGGTGGCGCACCTTTCTGGTCAAGGTGCATAACGAAGCGGGGGTGACGGCGCGATTGTTGCCCGAAAGCCCCAATGCGGCTCCGCAGTTCAAGCGAAGTCGCGGAGCCAGCCGTCCCGAAAGGGAGATTTCGCTCACCGACGTTTCGCAGAGATTTCTCGACATCGTGATGTTCGATACGCAGCCCCTCAAGGAGGGACTCTCGGGATTGGAACTGGAATACCGCATCATTCAATTGTATTGCCGCGACGTCGGCAAGCGGGAAGCGAAGCTGGGCTTCAACGTCGGCCAAGGGACGCAGGATCTCGGTTTTCGCAACGCCGCCCCCATTTTGTTCGAATCGATCCCTTCCGTAGAAGTCGCTCTCAGTATCCGCGACGAAGATGGTAGCCCGACCACGGCGGCATTTGTCATTCGCGATGCATGGGGGAGGGTCTATCCCAATCCGGCGCGGCGATTGGCTCCCGACTTCTTCTTTCACAATCAGATCTACCGCGCCGATGGCGAGTCGGTGCATCTGCCTCCCGGCGAGTACGATGTCGAAGTCTCTCGCGGACCCGAATATCTGGTGCAGAAAACAAAGCTCACTGTCGAGTCGGGGATCGTCAGTCAGCGGGCGGGTTTTCATTTGAAACGCTGGGCGCATGCCGCTGCGAGAAACTGGTTTTCGGGAGATCACCACGTGCATGCGGCCGGTTGTGCGCATTATGAGAATCCGACCGAAGGCGTCACTCCCGCCGATATGATGCGGCACATTCTGGGTGAAGATTTGAATGTCGGTTGCGTGCTGAGCTGGGGCCCGTGTTGGTACACGCAGAAGCAATACTTCGAAGGAAAGGTCTCGGCGTTATCGCGAGAGAACTATCTGATGCGGTATGACGTTGAAGTCAGCGGTTTTCCGTCGTCGCATGCCGGGCATCTGTGTCTGTTGCGGCTAACCGAAGACGATTACCCAGGCACGACGGTGCTCGAAGAATGGCCGACATGGACGTTGCCGGTCTTAAAATGGGGCAAAGAGCAGGGGGGAGTCGTGGGCTACAGTCACAGCGGCTGGGGGATCTCGCTTCCCGATTACGATGCTCAGGGAAAACGGGTGGTCGTCGATTATCGCCGCGTTCCCGATGGTTGGCAGGGTCGAGCCGCCGATAAACTTCCCGATTATGCGATGCCTCCCTTCGACGGCATCGGTGCCAACGAATTCATCGTCACGACGGTGCATGACGTCTGTCATTTTATTTCGGCGGTCGATACTCCTTCGGTGTGGGAATTGAATATCTGGTATCACACGCTCAACTGCGGCATGCGCACGCGGATCAGCGGCGAGACCGACTTCCCGTGCATTTATGGCGACAAGGTGGGGCTGGGAAGAATTTACGTCAAACTCCCCGAAGGTCAAACTCTCGATTACGACAACTGGATCGCCGGCGTCCGCGACGGACGAAGTTACTGCGGCGACGGTTTGAGCCATATTTTCGATTTCCGAGTGAATGACGTCGGCGTCGGTGAACCGGGTGCAGAGGGAAAAATCAGCCAGCTCGATCTCGAAAAGCCGGGGAAAGTCTCCGTAAATTTTGAAGTGCAGGCATTGCTTGCCGAGACGCCGACTCCCGAGACTGAAAAAATCCGCAAGGCGCGGCTCGATCATAAACCGTATTGGCATCTCGAACGCAGCCGCATCGGCGACACGCGAAAAGTCGCCGTCGAACTGGTGGTCAACGGTTATCCGGCGGCCGTGAAGGAAATCGAAGCCGATGGACAGATGCAAAATCTGTCGTTCGATGTGGATATTCCACATTCGAGTTGGGTGGCGGTCCGTATCTTCCCCTCGGTCCACACGAACCCGGTCTTCGTCGAAGTTGCGGGTGAGCCGATTCGCTCGAGCCGCCGCAGCGCGAAGTGGTGCCGCGAGGCGGTCGATGTCTGCTGGGGACAGAAGAAAGGACAGATTCGTGCCTCGGAAATTCCGGCTGCCGAAGCTGCATATCAGTTCGCTCGTGAGTATTATGATCGTGTCTTGAATGAAAGCGTCGCCGATTGAGTTCGTATTGGCGGAATTGAAGAGGAAAGAATGGCATGAAGATCTGTATTTCCGTCGCCCCCGAATCGAGAACGCTCGCAAAAGTCGATCTGCTGAATGCGGCCCGGCAATGTGATGTCGTCGAATTCTGTCTGGACCATCTCATCAAAGAGCCGAACGTCGCCGAGATGATCGAGGGGATTCAGAAACCGATTCTGATTTCTTGCCGCACGCCCGAACAGGGTGGAAAATGGCAGGGGACCGAAGAAGAACGGTTGCTGCTCTTGCGGCAGGCAATCGTCGCGCAGCCCGATTTCGTGGAACTCGACGTTGACATCGCGGCGAAGATTCCGCGGTTCGGCAAAACGAAACGCGTGGTGAGTTTTACCAGTCTCGCTGATCCGGTCAATAACGTCGATGAGATCGTCAACCGCGCGGTGCAGGCGAAAGCCGATATCGTGAAAGTGACGTGGCCGACTCCGACGCTCGATGCCGCGTGGCCGATGCTCGCCGCCGTTTCGCAGAAGCGGGACGTCCCCGTCGTTGCGGTCGGTTTGGGACGAGGCGGCATCACGTTTTCTCTATTGGGATGCAAATACGGCGCACCGTGGATTTACGCCGCACTCGAAAAAGGGATGGAAACCTACGCCGAGCAGCCGACCGTCTCGGAACTGGAGGAAACGTACTTCTGGCGCGGCATCAACCCGCAGACGCGTTTCGTCGGCGTGGCGGGGATGTCTGCATTGCAGCAGACGACGATCAAAGTTTTCAACACCGGCTTTGAAAAGCTCGCCCTGAATATGCGCTGTCTGCCGATTGCGACCGGTCGCTTCGATCGGCTTGGCAAAATGCTCGATGTGCTCAAGATCAACGGGATCGTCACCGGTCCCGAATCGGGGGAAGAGGTTTTCCCTCTGGCCGAACAACCCGAAGATGCGGCGAAAGAAGCGGGTTATGCCGATCTGTTGCTCAAACAGCCGGACGGCTGGCATGCCTACAATACGATGTGGCGCGGCGTGCTCAAGTCGCTTGAAGAACGATTGGGAAAAGAGAAAGACGAAGACCGTCCCCTCGATCGCCGCAACGTGCTGATCATCGGCCACGGATCGGCGACGCGGTCGATCATCTATGGATTGCTCCGGCGAAAAGCGCTGCTCAGCATCACCAGCACGAGCGACAAGGCGTCGTTGAAGCTGGCGCAGCACTTCAACATCCGTCATGTCCAGTTCGCCAATTTGTACGATACGCTCGCCGACGTCGTCATTTTTTCCGATACCGAATTGCAACTGGGGCACCGCAAGGAACATTTCAATGCGGGATACCTGCGACCGCACATGACGATTCTCGACGTCTCCCATATGCCAGAGGAGACGCCGGTACTTTCGGAAGCGCGCGGCCGTCGCTGCCGAATCGTCGAATGCTCGGAAGTATTCGCCGATCAACTGGCGACGCAGTTCAAATCGATCACGGGGCAATCGCTCCCATCGAGCGCGCTCCGCGAAGCGCTGTCGGTTGAGTGATCGGCGATGCACCGCCTCTTGTCGCTGCGCGACCCACTGGCTCGAAGACCCCCGGTCATTGACCGGGGGCTAAATGTGAATGTCATTCATCGTCCTGGCGAAGCTTCTCCATAATGCTGAGATCTTCCAGCGTCGTGGTGTCCTGCGTCGACACCCGTCCGGCGGCGATGTCTCGCAGCAGCCGTCGCATGATTTTTCCGCTGCGCGTCTTGGGAAGAGCGGCGGCGAAACGGATCACATCCGGCGTGGCCACGGCACCGATCTGCTTGCGCACGTGATTGATCAATTCTTGCTTCAGTTCGTCGTTTCCATCGCCCGTTTTCAGCGACACGAAGCAGCAGATCCCTTCCCCTTTGAGATCGTGCGGATAGCCGACAACCGCCGCTTCGGCGACGGCGGCGTGCGACACGAGGGCGCTTTCGATTTCCATCGTGCTCAAGCGGTGCCCGGCGACGTTCAGCACGTCATCGACGCGCCCCATCACCCAGTAATAGCCGTCATTATCTTTGCGGGCGCCGTCGCCGGCAAAGTAACACCCTTTGATGTCGCCAAAATACGTGGAGACGAATCGATCGTGATCGCCGTAGAGCGTCCGCAGCATCGAGGGCCAGGGCTTGCGCAAGACCAGCAGACCCCCTTCGTTGGGGCCGACGCTCGTGCCGTCCTTGCGAACGATGTCGGGGACGACTCCCGGCAGCGGTTTGGTGCAGCTTCCCGGTTTGGTGGCCGTGATACCGGGGAGGGGGCTGATCATGATCGCTCCCGTTTCCGTCTGCCACCAGGTGTCGACGATGGGACAACGTTCCTGACCGATGACGCGATGATACCACATCCACGCTTCGGGATTGATCGGCTCACCGACCGAACCGAGCAGTCGCAGGCTGCTGAGGTCGTACTTGTTCGGCCATTGATCGCCCCACTTGATGAAGGCGCGAATCGCCGTCGGGGCGGTGTAGAAAATGTTGACTTTGTATTTTTCGATCATGCTCCAGAAGCGGCCTTCATCGGGCCAGTTCGGTGCTCCCTCGTACATGATCGTCGTCGTTCCGTTGGAGAGCGGCCCGTAGACGATGTAGCTGTGCCCCGTGACCCAGCCAATGTCGGCGGTACACCAGTAGGTGTCGTCATCCTTGAGGTCGAAGACCCAGCGCGAGGTCATCGTCGTGCCAAGCATATAACCGGCGGTGGTGTGCAGCACTCCCTTTGGTTTGCCGGTGCTACCCGAAGTATAGAGGATGAACAACGGATGTTCGCTGTCGAGTTCGACCGGATCGCAATCGGTCGATGCATTCTGCATCAGATCGTGCCACCAGAAATCGCGGCCGGGAACCATCGTCACGTCGTTGCCGGTGCGACGGACGACGACCACCTTTTCGACGGTCGGCGATTTCGCCAGACTCTCGTCGACGGCCACCTTGAGCGGGACGACTTTCCCGCGCCGCCAGCCTCCGTCCGCCGTGACGACGAGTTTCGATCTGGCGTCGTTGTTGCGGTCGGCAACGGCATCGGCGCTGAAACCGCCGAAGATAATGGAGTGCGTCGCCCCGATGCGCGCGCAGGCAAGCATGGCGATCGCCAGTTCGGGGACCATCGGCATGTAGAGCGTGACCCGGTCGCCGGTCTTGATGCCGAGGGACTTCAGCACGTTGGCGAACTGGCAGACTTCGCGATGCAGATCCTGATAGCGGAGGACGCGCGTATCGCCCGGTTCCCCTTCCCAGATGATGGCGGCTTTGTTTTTCCGCCAGGAGTTGAGATGCCGGTCGAGGCATTGCACCGAGGCATTCAGCTTGCCGCCGACGAACCATTTCGTATCGGGCATTTCACCAGAGAGAACCTGATCGAATTTTTTGGACCAATGCAGGTTTTCGGCGAGTTCGCCCCAGAAACCGGCGGGATCGTCCTTGGCGCGATCCCACATTTTCTGGTATTCGGCTTCGCTTTTGATATTGGCCCGCGCGGTGAATTCCGCCCGGGGTGCAAACTTGCGACCTTCTTGCAGTACACTTTCAATGCTACCGGCAGAGCCTTGGCTCATGTCGTGCTCCTCACAGCGATAAATCGGGTACTCAATCTGGAGAGTGACAACGCGATGTCGTCACGGGAAAATCAATGTTAGAACGAACGCATACGGCGATTCCGGATCTTACGAGACCGCGCATGAGAATTCAACGCGACGAGCCTACCCGGATCGTTGCGGATGTTCAATCGGCAGGATGAGTCCGGTCTGGCGGGTGTAACCGACTTGGGGGAGTATTCCTGTCGGTGAAGCTGGGATGTCGGACAAATGCGAAATGCCGTCGCGAATTACTTGGTGACGGCGACTTTCTGTTGCGTGAACATCCATTCGTACAATTCGGCGGTCTTGTATGCGGGGTTCCAGCTATCGTGTCCGACGTCGGGAAATTCGGTATAGCGGGGTTTGCCTCCCAACGCTTTCATGGCATCGATCATCTCGCGGGACCGCATGACTTTGACCGCTTGATCTTTCGCGCCGTGAAAAGCCCATACGGAAGTGTTGAAGCACAGCTTCGCTTGTGCCGGGTCACCCCCCCCGCACACGGGAGCCGCCGCCGCGAATTTATCGGGATATCGCACGATCGCATCCCACGCGCCGAACCCTCCCATCGAAAGTCCGGTGATATAGAGGCGGTTGGGGTCGATCGGCAAATCCTGAATCAGTTTGTCGACGAGTTCGATCGTCCAGCGCATGGGTTCTGTCGGCTCGGCGGGCATCGTGCTGGCGTCGAGCGTCCAGTCGACGTCGACCCACTTCAACTCCGCCGGGCATTGCGGCACGATCACATAGCAGGGGTATTTTTGGAGAAATTCATCGGACGCGAAAATCTTGACGCCGTGGACCAGCGGTGCGACGTTGTCGTTCCCGCGTTCGCCCGCGCCGTGCAGAAATACGACGAGCGGATACTTCTGATCGGCCTGCGGCGCCGCCGGTTTCAGAAAACGATAGGGGAGTGCTTGCTTGTCCGAGCTTTCGAACGCCAACTTCTCGAAACGATCGGCGAGGTCGTCTTCAGCCATCAGGCATTCCGTCATCGTGTATCCGCAGATCAAAAATGGAAGGATGCATTCGAATGCCGTCCACCGCGCGAACGACGCCATCGAGTCATTCATTGTGCGAGACTGGTCGATCGTGCGAAAAATGCTCATTGTGTTACTCAATCGTGAACCGTCAAAAACCTTAGATCCCTTCGTTGATTTTCGTCGAAGGAGTCGCCAAAACCGCCATGATGAATCCACGGTGGTACTTGCCGTGAAATTTGCGTAAAGACGCTTTATTTACAGTACTCATGCGGGGCTGGATAATCAATGGCGCGAGGTCCGCAATCGTTGCTGCTGTTCGAGGTCTCTGCCCGGACCGATCGAGATCGTCAAGGTTGCTCAGCGGTGCTCACGTAAAAGTCGAAGTGCGTTAGACATATGATCTTGCGGCTCACGGCGTACTCACCATTTACAGCGGGCGTGATGGTAGCTAACCTTTGCTATCCTGTTCGACCCGGCCCGATCTGGATTTGGATGTCTTTCTGGCCACTTCGACGGACCTCAAGGGTTATTTCTGCACTATGGCCATTCGGATCGCTCTCAATCATCAAACCGTCTATCGCTACGATCGACTGGTTTCGCTCAGCCCGCATATCGTCAGGTTACGGCCGGCTCCGCATTGCCGTATTCCGATCAAAAGTTATTCGCTGACGGTCGCTCCCGAGAAGCACTTTTTGAACTGGCAGCAGGATCCGCAGGGAAACTTTCTCGCCCGGTATGTCTTTCATGAGCCGACGCGCGAACTGAAGGTCGAAGTCGATCTGGTGGCAGAAATGACCGTCATCAATCCGTTCGACTTCTTTCTCGAACCGGATTGCGAGCAGATTCCGTTCGTCTATGAAACGTGGCTGCAGAAAGAATTGCAGCCGTTTCTCGCGCTGGATGCCGACGAACCCGAGCTGGATGAGTACATCAAGAAGATCGATCGTAATCCCGCCGACACCATCACGTTTCTAGTCGCCTTGAATCAGAGACTCTGGAAGGACATCAGTTACGTCATCCGCCTCGAACCGGGGATCCAAACCTGCGGCGAAACGTTGCGGTCGAAACACGGATCGTGCCGCGATACGGCCTGGCTCTTGGTGCAGGTTCTGCGACGTCTCGGCTTGGCATCCCGGTTCGTATCGGGTTATCTCGTGCAACTCGTCCCCGATGTGAAGCCGGTCAGCGGCCCGGCCGGTGCAGCGGCCGACTTCACCGATCTGCATGCGTGGGCCGAAGTGTATCTCCCCGGTGCCGGCTGGATCGGACTCGATCCCACCTCCGGTTTGATGGCGGGGGAAGGGCACATTCCCCTGGCGTGTACTCCCGACCCGCAAAGTGCGGCTCCCGTAACCGGTGCAACCGACGTCTGTCAGGTCGAATTCGATTTCAAGATGTCGGTCACGCGGATCGAAGAAGAACCTCGCGTCACCAAACCGTACGCCGAATCGCAATGGTCGGCGATCATGTCGCTCGGCGATCGGGTCGATGCCCGCTTGGAGTCGTCCGACGTGCGCTTGACGATGGGAGGCGAACCGACGTTCGTCGCCAGCGACGACATGGAGTCGGAAGAGTGGAACACCGCCGCGCTCGGTCCTGTAAAAAAGGAGCGAGCGCTCGAGCTGATACATCGGATGAAAAAACATTTCGCTCCGCAAGGGTTGCTCCATTTCGGCCAGGGAAAATGGTACCCCGGCGAATCGCTGCCGCGGTGGGCGCTGCGCTGTTACTGGAGGAAAGATGGTCAGCCAATGTGGCTGAACCCCTCGTTGTTTGCCGATGAAACCATCGATTACGGTTTCGGCTACGAAGAGGCGCACCAGTTCATCATCGAACTCGCCCGGCGTCTGGAAGTCGATACGCGCTGGATACAACCGGCATACGAAGACGTCGTGCATTACGTCTGGAAGGAGCAGCGGTTGCCGGTCGACGTCGATCCTCGCGATCCGAAATTGAAAGATGCCGAAGAACGTCAACGGCTGGAACGAATTTTTACGAAGGGGCTGGGGGCGCCGGTCGGTTACGTGATGCCTCTGCGTCGTCAGTGGTGGCAGGCTCAGAACCTCAATCGCTGGTCGAGCGGGCCTTGGCCGATTCGCTCGAAACATCTGTTTCTGCTCCCCGGTGATTCGCCGATCGGGTTGCGCCTGCCGCTCGAATCGTTGCCCGTTGACCCGTCGCAGCAAAGTCCGGAGTATGTCGAACTCGATCCCACGGAGCAGCGTTCACCGCTCCCGCCGCATCGCGGCTTGCGTGCGCAGCCCGTGTTGCATTCTGAGAAATTCGACATCCCTCCCGTGCGAATCAACGAGCAGCAATTGCAGCCTCACGACAAGCCGGGACAGGCCGCGCGCGCGGCGAAATCCGCGAAAAAGGGTACTACTCCACCAGTGGGCAAGGAAAAGACGAAACAGCCCGTGGAAACCGACGAAGACCCCGACAATGTCGATCTCAACAAGACTCCGATCGTGCGGACGGCGTTTTGCGTGGAGGCGCGCGAGGGACGACTGTATCTGTTCATGCCGCCGGTCGAAACGCTTGAAGATTATCTCGATCTGGTCACGGTCATTGAAGAGACCGCCTGGCAATTGCAGTTGCCGCTGGTTCTGGAAGGTTATGTGCCGCCGGTCGATCCGCGATTGAACGAACTCAAGATCACCCCCGATCCCGGTGTGGTCGAGGTGAATTTGCATCCGGCGGCGAACTGGCAGGAACTCGTCGAGAATACAACGGTGTTGTACGAACAGGCGCGGGAAACGGGATTAGGAACTGAAAAATTCAATCTCGACGGCGGTCACACAGGGACGGGCGGGGGAAACCATCTCGTGCTCGGTGCGGCGACTCCGACCGATAGCCCGTTTATCCGCCGACCCGATCTGCTGCGGAGCATGCTCGCGTATTGGAACAATCATCCGTCGTTGTCGTATCTCTTTTCGGGGACGTTCATCGGTCCGACCAGTCAGGCGCCGCGAGTCGATGAAGGTCGGCGAGACGTGTTATACGAACTGCAAATCGCCTTCCAGCAGATCCCCGAAACGGGGGCATGTCCTCCCTGGATGGTCGATCGCATATTCAGGCATCTGCTGGTCGACGTCACGGGGAACACGCATCGCGCAGAATTCTGCATCGATAAACTGTATTCTCCCGATACCGCCGCGGGTCGCCTGGGTCTGGTCGAGTTGCGCGCGATGGAAATGCCGCCGCATCACCGCATGAGCCTGACGCAGCAGTTGCTCGTGCGGGCACTGACGGCGTGGATGTGGGAAACTCCTTACCGCGAACCTCTCGTGAACTGGGGGACAGCGCTGCACGATCGCTTTTTGCTGCCGCATTTTGTCTGGCAGGATTTTCACTGGGTGATCGCCGACTTGCAGCGAGCGGGATTCGAGTTTCAGCCCGAATGGTTTCGGGCACATTTCGAGTTTCGTTTCCCACTGGTAGGAAAAATCGAGTGGGAAAGCATGGTGCTGGAACTCCGGCAGGCGATCGAACCGTGGTACGTTCTCGGAGAAGAACCGGGTACGACAGGAACGGTGCGCTATGTCGATTCATCGGTTGAACGCTTGCAGGTCAAAGTGACGGGACTGACCGATCCCCGGCATATCATTACCTGTCACGGTCGCCGAGTCCCGCTGCATCCAACCGGTACGGCGGGAGAATACGTGGGGGCTGTTCGCTATCGTGCGTGGCAGCCGGCGCATTGTCTGCATCCGACGATTCCCGTTCATTCACCGCTGGTGTTCGATATTCTCGATACGTGGCAAGGGCGATCGGTAGGGGGGTGTTCGTATCACGTGATGCATCCGGGGGGAAGAAATTTTGCACAGTTTCCGGTTAATGCCTACGAAGCCGAGAGCCGTCGCGCCTCCCGCTTCTTCAAAATGGGACACACCGCAGGCGAGATGGTGATTCCGCCGGAGGAGATCAACGCCGAATATCCATTGACGCTCGATATGCGTCGCTAGGTACAAACAGGTCGCGAATGTGTTGCGAATGAATTCGGTGGAGGGGAAAGAACCATCACCCCGGCCCTCTCCCGCAAGCGGGCGAGGGAGAAGATACGATTCGGGTTACGATTGATAAAATTGAGTCAGTGTTTCGAGATCGAGCCGCGATGAATTCAATGCCGACCGAAAATCTGGAAGCCCCTGCCACCTCGCTGGTGAGTAGTTATCGTATTCCCAACCAGGGGTACGATGAAGCTTTTCAGTTATCGGGTCTGCCTCGCGCGCATTGGTCTTCGTTTCTGAGGTCGCTCGATGCCATCGGCTGGGCTGAACTCTCCCGCCGCCATGAAGAATCGACCCGGCAACTCAAGGAAAACGGCATCACCTATCATCCCGTCGGCGATCTGACGGCGGTCACGCGGCCCTGGGAACTCGATCCCATACCATTGCTGATCGACGGCAACAGTTGGAACCAACTCTCGCAAGGCCTGAAACAACGCGCCCGGCTGCTGAACCTGATTCTCGCCGATCTCTACGGCAAGCAGCGTTTGCTCAGCCGCGGATTGATCCCCCCGCAACTGGTTTTCGCTCATCCCGGATTTCAGCGCGCCTATCATCAGCAACAGCAGGATGAGCGCTATCTCTATTTCTATTCGGCGGACATCACGCGGACCGAAAACGGCCAGTGGCGCGTGCTCGGCGACCGGACTGAAGCACCCTCCGGGGCCGGTTACGCGCTCGAAAATCGCATCGCCATCTCGCGGATGCTGCCGAACCTGATCCACGATTGTCAGGTCTCGCGGCTGGCGTCGTACTTCCTGGCGGTCCGCGAAACGTTGCAGCGACTGGCCCCTCGTTATCGCGACAATCCGCGCGTTGTGCTGCTCAGTCAAGGGGCACATCGCACGAGTTATCTCGAAGACGCCTATCTCGCGAGGTATCTCGGCTACTCGCTCGTCGAAGGGGGAGATTTAGCCGTCCGCAATAATCGCGTGCTGCTGAAAACGCTGGCGGGATTGCTGCCGGTCGAAGTGATCTTGCGGCGGGTCGATGCCGTCGATTGCGATCCGCTTGAACTCCGCGGCGATTCGACGTTGGGAGTCATCGGCCTGTTGCAGGCGATCCGGAGTAACAACGTCGTGGTGGCCAATTCCCTGGGGAGCGGTATCCTCGAATCGCCGGTTTTTCTGCCGTACCTCCCGAAATTATGCCGCGCGCTCCTGAGTGAAGATTTGCTGCTCTCGTCGGTCGATACCTGGTGGTGCGGCGAGCCGGAGTCGCTTGCGTATGTGCTCGAACATCTCCCTGAACTGGAAATTCGCTCGGCTTTTCGCCAGGGAAATCAGGAAGTCTGGTTCGGCGATGAACTGAGCGGGAAGAGAATCGACGACGTTCGCGCACAACTTGTGAGCAACCCCGCACAGTACATTGCGCAGGCCTTGACGACTCCCTCGTCGATTCCGGTCTGGGGCAGTCAATCGTTGGAACCGTGGCGGATGATGCTGCGGACGTATCTGGTCGCATCCCAAGATTCGTATGTCGTCATGCCCGGCGGGCTGACTCGCACATCGCCTCAAGGCAAACGTCTGGGGCTTTCGATCGCCGAGGGGGAACGGGCCAAGGACACATGGATCCTGACCGATACCCCCGTCGAAGCGGTCAGCCTGTTGCAGCCGGCCGGCCAGTTGCTGGAACTCCGGCGCAGCGGTGCCGAGCTTCCCAGCCGCGTCGCCGACAATTTGTACTGGCTGGGACGACAAGTGGAGCGCATCGAAGGGGCCGCGAGATTATTGCGGACGGTGCTGCTGCGCCTGACGAGCGAAGTCGATTCGAACAGCATCCCTGAATTGCCGGTGCTGCTGCGGTCGCTGGCGGAGTTGGGACACATCGAACCGGGTTTCGCCATTCAGGGAATGAAAGACCCCATGCCCGCGATCGAACGGGCGCTTCCCGACAGTATCTTTGACGAAGAGGAAGTCACCAGTCTGCGGGCGATGATCGTCTCGGCGCACCGGGCGACGTCGCTGGTCCGCGATCGCATTTCGCTCGACAGTTGGCGGATCATTCAGGAACTCGAACAGAAATTCCGCAAACCGACCCGCGGAGGCGATTCGCTGCTCAGCGACATCCTCGCGCTGCTCAACGACCTCGTGCTCGACCTCGCATCGTTCAGCGGCATGGTGATGGAGAGCATGACGCGAACCCAGGGCTGGCGGTTCCTCGATATCGGTCGTCGGCTCGAACGGGCGTTGTACACGTTGAATCTTGTCAGAAACGCCGTGGTGGTGATCGGAGAAAAAGAAAGCGTCGTCCTCGATGCGATCCTCGAAGTCGCCGACAGTTCGATGACCTACCGCACGCGCTATCTGGCGAACTTCCAGGTCGCTCCGGTCATCGATCTGTTGTTGACCGATGAAACGAATCCCCGCTCGGTCGCGTTCCAGCTTGCCGTCCTCAGCGATCATATCGAAAATCTGCCGCGAGAACGCAATCAACCGCTTCGCCATCTCGAGCAGCGGCTGATCATGTCGGCGCTCCACAGCGTTCGCATGGCCGACGTCGTCGTTCTGTCGGAGATGCACAAAGACGGCGAACGGACGTACCTCGATCGTTTATTGAGCCGGATATCGACGATGCTCCCCACGTTGTCGGATGCGATCAGCCATCGATACCTGATTCATGCCGGCTCGCCCCGCCAGTTGACTCGTCTGCGCACGCAGGGGAAGGAGTGAACGACGATGAAGTACAAAGTCATCCACAAGACGACCTACGTTTACGGCGAGACGGTCCCCGTCTGTCACAACCAGGTCTATCTCAAGCCGCGCGAAGGCCGAACCCAGTTTTGCCGGTCTCACCGCTTGATGATCAAGCCGAAGCCGATCGCGATGGAACACCGCAACGATTACTTCGGCAACGAGACCTGTTTTTTTTCGATCGAGGAAAGTCATCGTCGCTTGAGCGTCACGTCGATCAATCGCGTGGAAGTGCGCAGTCAGAATAACCCCGATCCCGCCAAGACTCTCGCGTGGGAGAAAATCGCCGCCGAACTCGTCGGTCCCACGACCGCCACGCGAATCGCCAATTGCCAGTTCACGTTTCCCTCTCCGGGAATTCAGTGGTTTCCCGAACTCGAACAGTACGCGCGGGCTTCGTTTACTCCCGGCCGGCCGATTCTGGCGGCAACGCTCGAACTCACCTCACGAATTCACGCCGACTTTACCTACGACCCCGCAACCACGACAGTGCAGACCCCCGTCGAAGAAGTCTTTCGACTGCGCAGCGGCGTCTGTCAGGACTTCGCGCACGTCGCGATCGCCTGCTTGCGCTCGTTGGGGCTGGCCGCCCGGTATGTCAGCGGTTATCTGCGCACAATCCCCTCGCCGGGACAGGAAAAGCTCGTTGGGGCAGACGCAACGCACGCCTGGTTTTCCATCTATTGCGGAACGCGGCAATGGATCGGTGTCGACCCGACCAACAATCGTCTGGTCGACAGCGATCATATCACGCTTGCCTGGGGCAGAGACTACACCGATGTCTGCCCGATCAAAGGGGTCTATCTGGGGGGGACGCTGCAGAACATGAGCGTCTCCGTCGACGTCATTCCTCTCGAATCGTCCAACGGATCCAAGAGAAACTGAGGTGACTCATGGCCAATCCACTGAACTTCAGTGAATACCAGACCGAAGGTTTTATCGATGAAATGTTTGACGACAAAGGCCAGCCCCGTCCTGAAGCCGACCTGCTGATCTGGAAAATCAATTCGCTTCCGCCAGGAGAATTGGTTCAGCGCCAAGCCGCCATCGAACGGTCGTTGTTGAATTTAGGGATCACGTTCAACGTCTACGGCGATGCGCAGGGGACGGAGCGAATCTGGCCTTTCGATATCATTCCCCGCATCGTGCCGGCCGCGGAATGGAATCAGATCGATCGCGGATTGAAGCAGCGCATTCGCGCGTTGAACCTGTTCATTCACGACATCTATCACGAACAGCACATTCTCGGCGACGGGGTGATTCCCGTCGAACTCGTCAAGACGGCGCGCTGTTATCGCGAAGCCTGTCGTGGCCTGAACCCGCCCCGCGATATTTGGTGTCACATCACGGGGACCGACTTGGTGCGTCACGCGGATGGAACGATCTACGTGCTCGAAGATAACATGCGCTGCCCCTCCGGAGTCTCGTACGTCTTGCAGAATCGCGTGCTGATGAAGCAGAGTTTTCCGCAGATTTTCGAGGCTTCGCATGTCAGGCCGGTCGAAGACTATGCGAGTTACTTGCTGCGAACCCTCGAACATCTGGCCCCGGATAACGTCAAGCATCCCACCGTCGTCGTGCTCACCCCGGGAATTTACAACTCGGCGTATTACGAGCATTCGTTTCTCGCGCAGCAGATGGGAGTGCAACTCGTCGAAGGCAGGGATCTCGTCGTCAAGGACGGGTTTCTGTTCATGCGGACGACGTCGGGATTCGAACGGGTCGACGTCGTCTACCGCCGAATCGACGACGACTTTATCGATCCGCTGGTGTTCCGCGAAGATTCTGCCCTCGGTGTTGAAGGATTAATGGACGTCTACCGCCGGGGTCACGTCGCTCTCGCCAACGCACCGGGGACCGGCGTTGCCGACGACAAAGTCATTTATGCCTACGTCCCCAAAATGATCAAGTATTATCTCAACGAAGAGACGATCCTGCCGAACGTCCCCACGTATGTCTGTTACGATGAGGAAGACCGCAAGTACGTTCTGTCGCATCTCGATGAACTGGTCGTGAAGGCGGCGAATGAATCGGGCGGTTACGGCATGATGATCGGCCCGCACGCGACCGAAGACGAACGCAAGAAATTCGCGGAGTTGATTCAGGAAAAGCCGAGAAACTACATTGCCCAGCCGACGCTGTCGCTGTCGCGAGTCCCTACGATCGTGGGCGATCATTTCGAAGGCCGACACGTCGATCTGCGGCCTTACATTTTATACGGCAAGGAAATATTCGTGCTCCCCGGCGGACTGACGCGAGTCGCCCTCAAGAAAGGTTCGCTCGTCGTTAATTCGTCACAGGGAGGAGGCAGCAAGGATACGTGGGTCATCGCCGAGAACGGAAACGGGAATGCATAAGAAGTGTGGTGGAGTGATGGAGTGGTTGAATGGTTAGCCGCGACGCAAAGGGTTTCCGTAGCGGAGCGCGCCGCATGGTTCATCTCGTTCCCAAGCTCCGCTTGGGAACGCAAGTCTTCGCAGCTCCGCTGCGTCAACTGTTATTTTAATGTTTCATCACACTGGCGGACAAGCCGCCAGTGCCACCTGAGGGCGTGGCGAAAATCGAGTTTTAAGTAGGACAATACCATGTTGAGCCGTGTTGCCGACGCCATGTACTGGGTGTCTCGCTATGTCGAGCGGGTGGAGAACCTGTCGCGATTCATCGACGTCACGCTCAACATGATTCTCGATTTGCCGGCCGGTTCGCCTGAACCGTGGCAACCGCTGGTGAGCGTGACCGGCGATCACGAATGGTTCGCGGAAAAATACGGAATCGCCACGCAGGAAAGCGTGCAGAAATTTCTCACGTTCGACCGCGATTATCCGTATTCGATTCTCTCGTCGATCCGCCTGGCGCGAGAAAATGCTCGCTCGATCCGCGAGACGATCTCGACTGAAATGTGGGAACAGCTCAACCAGTTCTATTATCTCGTCCGCGACGCCTCGCAAAGCGACCGCGTGCAAAAATCTCCGGCGGAGTTTTATCGCCAGATCCGCCAGGCCAGCCACCTGTTTCAGGGGATCACCGATCACACGATGTCGCATGGCGAGGGCTGGCATTTCGCCAACCTCGGACGTCTGCTCGAACGCGCCGATAAAACATCTCGGATCCTCGACGTCAAGTATTTCATTCTGCTCCCCAGCGTCAGCGACGTCGGGACGCCGATCGACGACTTGCAATGGTCCGCCGTGTTGCGATCGGTCAGCGGGCTGGAGATGTACCGCCAGCGCTACCACGGCATCACTCCCGAACGGGTTGTCGAGTTTCTCACGCTCGACCGGGAATTTCCGCGTGCCGTGCATTACTGCGTTCTCGCCGCCGAAATCTCGCTGCATGCGATTTCGGGGACTCCCGTCGGCGCAACGCGCAATCTCGCCGAACGCCGCATGGGATTATTGCGAGCCGAGCTTTCTTATGCCCAGGTGCAGGAGATACTTTCCCGCGGCCTGCACGAATTCCTCGACACGCTGCAAGACAAGATCAACAACGTCGGCGAAGGGATTTACGACACGTTCATCACCCTCAAGGCGATCCCCAGCGAACAGGCGACGGTGTAGTTTCCCTCGTTTTCGGATTGGGTGGCACTGGTGGCTTGCCCGCCAGTGGACTTGTCCTGAGATGACATGTGATATCTGACTTTCACACTCTCTCCCGCTGACGGGAGAGGGCCGGGGTGAGGGTGCCTTTCTCTGCTCCTTGTTCATCGATTTTCGCGTTGTACCTTAACGTTCGCACGCAAGTCCCCTCATCCGGCCTGTCGGCCACCTTCTCCCGGAGGGAGAAGGCTTAACACCACTCCCGGTGGGAGGAAGTGTTGTCGCTCGCAGCGCGACCCGCTCAATCATTTTCATCTTTGCGAGGCTTCTCGCGAAGACGTTTTCTTCGGGGAGTTTCTTCGATCGGTCCGTCGAAGATCCAGCCTTTGTGCCAGAAATAACCGACGAACGACAAGCCGATGAACGCCATCCCAGCCAGCGTGAGTGGATAGCCCCAGCGCGATCGCAGTTCGGGCATATAATCGAAATTCATGCCGTACACGCCGACGATGAACGTGAGCGGGATGAAAATCGACGACATGACCGTCAGCACTTTCATGATTTCGTTCGTGCGGTTACCGATCATCGTGAAATAAAAATCGCGCAGGTCCGAACACATGTCGCGATACATTTCGGCCACTTCGATAATCTGCACCGTGTGATCGTAACAATCGCGGAGATAAACCCGCGTCTCGTCCTTGAACTGCTGGGGATAATCCCGCAAGAGCAGGCCGATCGTCTCGCGGAGCGGCCAGATCGACTTTCGCAGATAGAGCAGTTCCCGGCGGACGTGATGGATGTGGCTGATCAGCGTGGCATTTCGAGCTTCCAGTTCCTGGTTTTCGATTTCATCAAGCCGGTTGCCGTACCCCTCAAGGACCGGAAAGTACGCATCGATGATGGCATCGAGCAGCGAATAGACGAGATAATCGGGGCCGGTCTGCCGCAAGCGGCCATGCCCTTTTTTCAGCCGTTCGCGCACGGGGTCGAAGCAGTCCCCCGGATCTTCCAGAAACGTCAGCACGTAGTTGGGGCCGAGAAAAATACTGATCTGTTCGGAGCGCAGCGACTGCGCCAGGCTGACCATGCGGGCGACGATGAACAACTGCCCGTCATATTCCTCGACCTTGGCCCGCTGATGGACGTTAACCACGTCTTCCAGCGCCAGCGGGTGAATTTGAAAACGTTCGGCCAATTTCCTGAGGATGCTTGCATCGCCGAGGCCGTCGACGTGAATCCAGGTGACCGGTTCCTTGTCGAGGCACGGCGCGAGTTCCTCAAAACTCACCAGCGTCTGTTCGCGGTAATCCACGGGACCGTAACAGGTCACATGAATCGTCGGTGAAGTCGCCGCGGGATCGACGACGATGCTCCCCGGCGTAGCCCCCGGCAAGGTGCGCCGGCGAAACGGACGATAAACATGTGACTGACGAGCTTTCGGCAACTCTTCGACCATGAATGCACTCCTCGGTATATGATCGAAAAGATGCGGAAAGTTTGCAATGGAGTCGCCAAGATTCAGCGGTCGGGTGGCACTGGCGGCTTGCCCGCCAGTGGATTCGTTCTTCTCAGCCTCATACCGGGAATGCAACGTGACACATCGTTGTGCGAAGTGGAAGCTCTCGAAGACTTGCGTTCCCAAGCGGAGCTTGGGAACGAGGAACAGCCCACGCGACGAGATTACGGCGCGGGGACGAACTCCACGTCGACTGATGTTTCCGAAATCACCGGAAGCTTGCCGGGTTGGAATGTCGTCGCGCGGAGCTTGACCTTGTAATCCCCCTCCAGCCGTTTGTCGGCGAGGCTCGTCACGTGAAACACCGCTTGCATCTGATCCGCAGGAACAGTCAGCGGTTCGGCGGCGAGCAGGCCGGCTTGTTCTTCATCGAGAATCAATTCGACCAGCACCGCTTCGCGCAGTTCCGGCGATCGCGAGAATTGCAGCGTCACATCGATGGCGTCCCCCGGCTTGAGCCGATATTCGGTCGGTTCGTGCGACATCTTGAAGAGCGCGCCGATCGGCAGAAAACCGATCCGCGTCAGCATCTTGGCCTGCACATACCGAATATTTCCCTGTGGGTCGGGCAGCTTCGTCCAGCCGTTGAGCACGATCCGCGACGTGCGGGTCGTCTCCAGCCATTCGGGGACGTAAACCGGATAGAGTATCCGCGAGACTCCAGGAGGGACCGGCATTTCCGGCCCCCAGATTCCCTGCCGATGGCGATCGTTCTTTGCCGTCTGCACGAGAATGATCTCGCCGTCGAAACCGGGATTCCGCTCGATGTTGACCGGGGCAGGAAACGTCGTCCCGCGCCGCCATTTCGTGACGTCGTCTTTTCCTTCGCCGTCGAACTTGAACGGCGGGATCATCGTCCCCGCCACGAGGACCGGCCGCGTGGTTTTCAGCATCTCTTGTCCGTTGACGGTCCCTTTCGCCGAGATGATCGCAGGAGCCGCCTTCACCGCCGCTTGCGGCGACACGGTGACAGGGATTTTCAATTCCGCGGCCCCTTGCGGAACCATCAGGTCGGCGGGAACGGTGTAGCCGTCGGGAAGTCCGCTCACCGTGACCGAGATCGGATCGACGAATCCGCCTTTGCGTTCGACTTTAAGAACCAGTTCGGCCATGCCTGCCGAGGGGACGTTAAAAAACTCCGGCACGCTGACGTCAAAACCGGCAACCGGAGTCGCCAGCGTCAAGCGATACGTGCGCGGGCGTTCGACGTTGGGGTTTCCCATATCGGTGACGGCGATCTGATACGTGCCATCCATCGGCAAAGTATATAAGAGAAACGCATCGGTCGAGCCGGAGACGTCATCGTTGCGGGCGAGCTCTTTTCCGTCGGGTCCGAGAACGGCGACCGAAGGATCGACCGGCGACAGAATGCGCGAACCGGTCGCGTGAATCGACCAGATTTCACCCGTCTTTCCGGTGACGGAGTAGCGGTCGAGTCCCGCGGCATTCAGCGTCCCCGTCACGGCGACGGGTAGTGCCAGCACCACCGGTTCCGTCGCGGTCGCCGGTTTCGCGAGGTTCGGCACGTCATCGAGAATCAGCGGAAATTCCGGCGTTTGTCCGTGCGGAGTCGTCAGCGTGTAGTTCAATTGTTGCAGCGCGGCATCGGTCGGGAAGGCGACCGGCTGCGCGATCGATTCGAGTATTGGCGCACCGGTCGCCAGTCCGTAACCGGTGAACGTGATCTCTTGCGTCGTCCCACGCCGTCCCCCCGAGGGACTGGCGGAGGCGATTCGCGGACCGGCTGTCACCGCCAGTCGATAGACTTGCGCGCGTTCGCCGCGGAAATCGACGTCGTAGAGGTGCAGCGTATATTCCTGCCCCTGTTCGACGGCGAAGGTCGTCGCGAGATCCTGTCCGTCGGTCGCGGCGATGTCGACGAGTTGTTCGCCTTTCGCATTGTACACTTCGAGTACGCCGTCGAGCGGAGAACCCAGTCGACGCGCAAAGAGTTCGCACGTCACCGGTCCGGTTTTCGCGGCAACGAAGCGGTAACGGTCGACTTCTTCGATTCGCTTGACGCGCCCGCTGATGACGACGGGTAGTTCGGGCAATAGCGGAATCACTCGCCGGCCTTGAGCGGCGGCTTCGGCGCGGAGTTTGTCTTCGACGAGTTCGTTCGCATGTCCGACGATGAACTGTCCCATCGCCGAGGCTCCGTTGGCGTTCGCCACTTGCCAGCGAACGGGACCGGCGGGCATGTCGGCGGGAATGGTAATGCGCGCGGCGATCTCGCGCGGCAAGGGGGTCGAAGAGCCTCGTGCCTTTTTGCCGAACCAGTACGGCGGATCGGGGATGAGCGCTTCGGTCAGTGGGCCGATGATTTCGACCTGGATGCGGGGATCGTGGAAGAAATACTGCATGTCGGGAGTCCAGTCGTATCCCGCCAGCACGACGTCGACGACCGTTCCCGCTTTGCCTCCGGCGGGATGGATGTAACCCACTTCGGGCGCAAGCTGCCCGAAACATTGCGATGGAGAAAGCAACGCTGTCGCGATAGCCATGAACAGCGAAAGCGTGCAAAATTTTAGGAGCTTCTGTTTCATCGCATCACCTGTATTATGAATTCACATCTTTCGCTTGCGCTACCGGTTAGGTCAGCAGATAGAGAAAATCATAGCCGCAAAAAACTCAAAAAATCACAAAAGGAAGAAACAGGATATGATGCCAAAATTCTTCCCGATTTTTGTGTCTTTTCGCGTTTTTTGCGGCTATTGGTTCTATGATCTTCGGGCATGTTATGCCAATAAACCGGGGATCAACTCGCCTCCTTCGACGAGCGGGATCGGCCGGCCGAGCGGGTCGGTGACGACTTTGCTGGCGTCGATCCCCAGAATATTGTGGATTGTCCGCAGTAAGTCCGAAATCGACACCGGCGTATCGGTCACTGCCGCCGCATCGCGGTCGGTCGCGCCGATGACTTGTCCCGGCTTGATTCCCGCACCGGCGAAAATGATCGTCTGGGCCATCGACCAGTGGTCGCGGCCGGCTTGCGCGTTGACGCGGGGAGTTCGTCCCATTTCTCCCATCATCACGACCAGCGTCTCTTTGAGGAGGCCCCGTTGTTCCATGTCGTTGATCAGCGCGCTGAAGGCCTGATCGGTCGGCGGAATGAGATCCCCCTTGAGGCTGGGGAAGCAGTTGAAGTGGACGTCCCAACCCGGCCCATCGACGCCCACGAATCGGCAACCCGCTTCGATCAGCCGGCGGGCCATCAGCGTGCATTGACCGAACTGGCTCATGCCGTAGCGTTCGCGAAGCTCCGGCGGTTCGAGCGTGATGTCGAACGCCTGCTGCACTTCGGGCGACGTAATCAACGTGTACGCTTTTTCGTAGTACGTCGACATCGTCGAGGCGCGGCCTTGTGCGCGGTTCAAGCGGCGTTCGACGCCCGAAAGGAGTTTGCGCCGGAGAGAGAGCCGATCTTCGGAAATCCCCGACGTCAGCCGCAGATCCTTGACTTCGAAGTCGGGTTGCGACGGGTCCCCTTCGATGACGAAGGGGGCATGTTCGGCTCCATAAAATCCGGGACCGCCGGCCCCCATCGGATGGGGAATGTTGATGTACGACGGGATCGCTCCCTTCGAACCGAGTTCGTGTGACACGACCGAACCGACCGACGGATAAAATTCGTTGTTCGGGATCGGATTATCGCCGTCGGCGAAGATCGGTTTGCGTCCGGTCATCACGTAATGATAACCGGTCGTATGGCCGTTATCGTTGTGCGTATGACTGCGAACGATGGTGAACTTATCGGCGATGGCCGCCGAGCGGTGGCAATGTTCGAGGACGAACGTGCCGGGGACCGACGAGCTGATCGGCTGGAACGGGCCGCGGACTTCGAGCGGGGCATCGGGCTTGGGATCCCACATGTCCTGGTGGGGAGGCCCTCCTTCGAGAAACAGAAAGATGATCGACTTGGCGCGGGCCTTGATCCCCGAATCGTTGGCGACTTCCTCGGCGAGCAGGCGCGGTAACGTCAAGCCCGAGAGCATACCGGCCGTCCCGAGATGCAAGGCATGACGGCGCGAGATGCGATCGCAACACTTGCCGAAGTTCTGGCCGAGTTCGAGCTTGATCATGATGGGTTCCCTTTTTTTGCTCAAATCAATTTTACCGCAGAGAGGGCGCGCTCCGCTACGGAAGACCTGCGCGTCGCGGCTAACCAAGAATCAGTCAAATCTTCAATGATTGTACAAAAACTCTTTCGCATTCATCACAGCCCAGAGCAGGTCTTCGGTTGCGGTTCGGCGATCGCTCCCTGGGGCATCGTACACTGCGAGGAAGAGCTGGCGTTCTTCATCGCTCGGATAACGGCTGATCGTCATCAGATAAACTTCATCGACAATTTCAGTCGGGGTCAATGAGGAATCGGCAAGAACGCGGGCTTTTCCCTTGCGGGCGTGGATTTTTTCGGTGATTTCGGGCGAATTGAGCAGATGCAGCGCCTGAGAGATGCTCGGTTCGTTGCTCCGTTCGCACTCGCAGACGCTGGCCCGAACAGGTCGCCCGAAGATGCGGAAAAAGTATGACGGCATGCGATTGTCCCACACCTGAATGCTGCGATAACCTTCGGGCCAGCCGTTGAATTTTTCGGGGATGCCAGTCACCTGGCAGATTTCATCGAGCAGGACTTCCGCCGGAAGAGCTTTCGTCAGGGCGTGCGAAAAATTCTGCTGGTCGGTTTCATTGATCTCGTTCGACGTGCTGCTGAGTTGATAGACCCGCGAATTGAGCAGCGTCTTCGTGAACGCTTTCAGGTCGAAGCGCACGTCGCGCATGTGCTGCGTCAAGGCCTGCATCAACGCGTGGTTGCTGGGGGGATTCGTGTCGCGTATATCATCGATGGGATGGATCAATCCCCGACCGAAGTAATGTGCCCAGAGACGATTGGCGATCGCCTGCGCAAAGTATGGATTCTCCGGAGTCGTCAACCAGTTGGCGAGGATGACCCGCCGGTCGGCGACCGTTGTCAGGTCCGTCGGTTGTCCCCCCAATGTCTGCGCGGGAATGGCGACGCCGGTCTTGGGATGTTTGAGATCCGTTCCGCCGAGGCTGACCAACGCATCGGTTCCACCGGGGATCGGCTTGAAGCTGACCCCCGTGAAGAAGCCGCCGAGTGCCCAGAAGTCATCCTGCGTCCAACGCTCTGACGGATGATGGTGGCACTGCGCGCATTCGATGCGCACGCCGAGAAAAAGCTGGCTGATCGACTTGGCGGCGAGATCGGGCGTGTTGAGCGATTTGTAGAGAGCCGCCGGCGATTCGGCGGTCGTCGGTCCGCGCGAGATCAGAATTTCGTGAACCATCTGGTCGTAGGGGCGGTTCTTTTTCAATTGCGTCTTCAGCCAGCGCGTCATCCCCAGTGCGGCGTGCGGCGTGATCTTCTCGCGATCGACGCGCAGCAAATCGGCCCAGCGCAATGCCCAGTAGTCGGTGTATTCTTCCCGCTCCAGCAGGCGGTCGATCACCTTGCTGCGTTTGTTGGGATCGGTATCGGCGAGGAACGTGCGGGCTTCGTCCGCCGTCGGCAGCGTGCCGATCGTGTCGAGATGAACTCGCCGCAGGAACATAGAATCGTCGGCCGGTTCGCTCGGCGGGATGCCGAGTCGTTCGAGCTTGTTCCAGACCAGACCATCGATGAAGTTGCTTTCGGCCGGGCGGGGAAACGTCACGCCGGTGCGAGGGACGGTGATTTGGCAGACGGAGACCATCCCCAGATAACGGACGAAGATTGCCGCTTCGCCGACGAGATTGTTCGCTTGAATCAAACCCGATTCATCGACTTCGGCGACGACGGTGTTGTTCGATTCGAATTCCGATTCGGTCGTGACGCAGCGCCTGCGACCTGAGGCGTCGATCGCGGTGACGCGGAGTTGCTGCGTTCCATCCAGAGCAAGAATCTGCGACGTCGGTTCGATTTCGACTTTGACGATTGCCGTCGCCGGGTCGTTGTGATACGCCGCACCCTCGGTGATCCAGCGGAGAACCCGTCGATAGGCGTAATCGCCGGTGCGGAATTTTCTGCCGCCGCCGTGAGGAATCTTTGCACTCGCTTTTCGCAGAATCAGACTCTGTTCGGGGACGGCGAGATTGATGCGCCGGCTGCGGGCTTCCTTGGTGATCGCTTCGTAGTCGGCTTCGACGTCGTATCCGAAGACGCTCAACTTGAATCCCTTCTGGCCTTCGGCCTTGGCGTGGCAGCGTCCGCCGTTGCAGCGAAACTTGGTCAGCACGGGGATCAGATCCTGTGAAAATGAAACCGGAATCGGATTCTGCACCCCCTTGACCGTGATGGGAATGATGACCGATTCAGTCTCGCGCTGAATCGTCAACTGGGCGGCCCCATCGGCGAGCGGTCGCACGACGCCGCGCGGCGAGATC
>JBJXGP010000192.1:0-13738 GCA_046160425.1 Planctomycetaceae bacterium | reverse complement strand
GTATCGCCTTGTCGATGCCAAGCACGCTCTTGAGCGGCGAACCTTCGGTCAGCTTGTGCTCGCGCCGTTCGGGATCCTTGAACGACAAGGTATGCGGGATCCCCAGCAGATGGAAAATCGAAGCGGTCAGATCGCCGGGAGAGACCGGGTTCTCCGCCGGATACGCCCCGTCGCGATCGCTGGCGCCGTAGACTTGTCCCCCCGCGATTCCGGCTCCCGCCAGCGCAAAACTGAAAACGTGACCCCAGTGATCGCGCCCGCCGGCTCCGTTGATTTTCGGCGTGCGGCCGAACTCGGCGATCGCCAGCACAAGCGTTTCCGAGAGGAGTCCTCGATCTTCCAGGTCGCGGATCAACGCGGGGAACGTGATGTCGAAAATCGGACACAACGCATCCTCGAGACGATCGGCGTTCTGCGCGTGCGTATCCCACATCGGGTTGTCGACGGCCGAATCCCCCGGCTCGCGCGCCCAGTTCACATGCACCAGCCGCGCGCCGGCTTCGATCAACCGCCGGGCGAGCAGACAACTTTGTCCCCACTCGGTCCTGCCGTAGGTCTCGCGAATGGCATCGGGTTCTTTTTGAATCTGAAACGCTTCGCGGACTTTCCCCGTCGTCAGAATGTCGAACGCTTTCTCTTGATAATTGACGTACGCCAGCGGTCCCTTCCCCCGTTCCCGCAGACGGAAGCGATCGTCGAAATGCGACAACAGGTCGATCCGCGATTTGAGGCGCTCGGCGGTGATCCCGACCGAATCGAGGCCGTCGACGTGATAATCGGGATCGAGCGGGTTCCCCACGAAGCGATCGGGATCCCATTGGCTCCCCATGAATCCCCCCGTCTGTCCCGCGGGAGTCACGCTCTCGTTCAATCGCAAAATATCGGGAACCCACACCGCACTCAGCGGCGGCAGCTTCTCGCTCGGCTTGAGCATCTTCACCAGCGACCCGAACCAGGGCCAGTCCTGCGGAGTGATCGTCCGCGAATTCGGCCCGTTGTATCGATAACCGGTCAGCACGTGGTAGCCGCTGGCGCAATGCAGATCGTTGGCGGTCGTCATCGAACGGACGACGGCGAGCTTGTCGGCAATGCACGCCGTTCGCGGCAGGAGTTCGCAAAACTGCGTGCCGACGACGTTGGTTTGAATCGGCTTGAACGCTCCGCGAATTTCGGCGGGGGCGTTCGGTTTGGGGTCGAACGTTTCGTGCTGCGGCGGTCCACCCTGCATCCAGAGGACGATAATATTCTTCGCGCGCCCGAACGTCGGCTCGTTGAGCACTTCGGGAGGAATATTGTCCAACGCAAGTTGCTGACCGTGCAAGAGCGAAGGAAGCGTCAACCCAAGCGCCCCCACGCCCCCGACCTGCAACAACTCCCGGCGTGTCAATCCGTCACACAAATGATAAGGACGACCTTGCAGCGACCACATATCCCACCTCGAAAGACCTGCGAAAGCGATACTCGGTGAACGTCCGCCATTTTTAGATCGGCAAACATGGATATCATATCATACAGAATGTTGCGAGGAATAGAAGAAAAGAGGGGTATCAACAGGTAAATGGGTGGCGGGGCGTAAGGTTTTACGTCGCCCCGAAGTCAGCATCCCGGGCATGTCGAAGCAGCTTATGCCCCTGCCACCCGACGTGCCGACTGACCTGCAAGCCGACTACGAACCGACACCGTTTGCCGAATTACCACACCCGCGTTCGTTCGCTGAATCCAATCCAAGACCTCTGTCACCGATACCTGTGAGGATTACTTTTCCATATCCCCTCACCACAATCCCCGTGCGCTTTCTTGACAGAGGGAGGCCATATAGAGATTAGGCGGCATTCGTTATTCGGAGACGACTTCCGATCCCGTTTCTGGCTTTTTGCCCAAGAGCTTGTCGGTGATAACTGAGAAGCCCATCTGACGCTGCTGCTCTGAAATATTCGGGGCCGCGCTGATGTCAACTTGAAGTCGCTCAGTTGGCTGCTCCAAGAGAAAACGCATCAAACTAGGAACCATGCCCTTGCGCGACTTTCCACAAATCTCCTTTAGTCCGATGAGCTGTGCAAAGTGGCGGATATCCTGAGCTTCTGGCAAAACCGTCTTGTTCTTTAACTGCGTGTAGAAGCCGGCGAGCAGGTGGTACTTCTCAGCGTCGTTTTGAAGAAGCTGTTCAAGCATGCTTGTGACGGTCGGACTGGCTCGACGATCAGGTCTGCTCGAACGACTTCGAGGCTGAGCTTCAGAGGACCTGACCGCGCCATTGGACGCCTTATCAAAAGCAGCACGAACCGGGGCGACGCCAAAATGCTTGACGAGCAAACCAATTTGCTCGTCAACCAAGGATTGTCTTGATTTTTGACTCATAGTCCAATCTTACCAAAAAACTCTTCGGCAAAAGCCGCGAACTCATCTTTTACCTTCCCATGCGCGCCCTTGGTGCGGTCAATCGGCATTCCCTCCCTCGCCGCTCGGAAATAGGAGTCGGAGTGAGGAATGTCCTTCTCAAACACATCCCAGGCGTATTCGTTGGCCTTGACTTTGACATCGTTGCGCGAGAGCTTGTGCTCACGTTTTTCGTTGCCTCGAACGAAATCATTAAAGACGAGACCGCACACCTCGATCGCCTTGTCCTCATGACGCATCTGAAAAGCCTTGATGCTTCGATTCAGCAATGGGAAGCCAATCGATGCCAGAAACTCGGCCCGAATGGGTACAAGGATATATCGACTGCAGTGATATGCCGCGTCCGTTAGAATGGAATCGGTGGGGGAGCAGTCGATCAAGATCAAATCATACTTCTCCTCGACCTTGGCTACGAAGCGTGCCAGCAGGGTTTCCTTACCAGTCGGATTTCGAAGTGTCCAGGACAGCTCCAGGCGGGAGGGAACAAGGTGGAGGAGGCTGCCATCCTTATAGGTTACGCGGTTGTAGATGACTTTTGAAGGATCAAGTTTCTTCGGGCTGCCGCTTGCCGTGCCAGTAGGCGTGAACTGCTCAAAGATGTCGGCTACCGTAAGGCCCCCGTCATCCAAGTAAGACACCCACTTTTGTGGTGACATGACCGATTGGCTCGCGTTGGCCTGTGGATCGAGATCAATCAGCAAGACCTTCTTATCCATTTGTCGGACCGCGTACCAAGCAATCTGGGAGGCAAGAGTTGTCTTGCCCACTCCGCCCTTCATGTTGATGAGCGAAACGCAGACGGCCATGTGTTCCTCCTAGCTTTCTCACAGAAAATATTCGTTCCCGCCTAACGTGCGGATGAGCCGCCGGACCACTGGTAGTGATTGGGGGTCGGCTCAATCCGCTTGTTTGCCGCCCGCGGTCGTTGAGGGAGTAGCAAACACAAAGGCTACCATGCACGCTTGCTAACCGCAATACGTCGCGCGGCGTTCCGGGCTACGGTGGGGTACCACCAGTTCTGTGCGGATCAAACCAAGGCGGCTCATCCGCACGTTTGCCGGACGCCGGGTTCGGCAAACTCAGGTATAGCCAGAATCAAGATTCTGCCAATCAGAATTCTGTCTATGTTATGGGACCATTCTGTCTAGGCGTGCAGCCGACTGTCAAGGCCTTCATGTTTTCATGACTGATCAGGCAGGTCTGTTCAGTCGGTAAAACGACATGGAATCAACGAAGAGGTTGGGAAAAGAGATTCGGTTAGCTCCCTCGCTGACGCTTCGGGTTACGATAAGACGTGGCGCAGCAAGCTCTCCCAGCGCTGAAAATACAGGTCGCGGCTGAAGCGGTCGCTGACTTCGATGGCTTGCGATGACAATCGGGCGCGGAGGCTGTCGTCGGACATCACTCGACTCATCGCACCGGCGAGTTGGTCGATGTCCTCTGCGGGGACCAAGAGGCCGTCGATCTCGTGGCGGATGATCTCCGCCGGGCCGCTGTCGCAGGCGAAACTGATGACGGGCAAGCCGCAGGCCATCGCTTCCAGGAGCGCGTTCGGAAATCCTTCATAACGAGACGATAATACGAATGCGTCGGCGTGTTGCAGGCGTTCCATCGGGGTCTGCACCCAGCCGATGAACGAGATGCGCCGATCAAGACTTTTCTCGCGCGACAATTGTTCGAGTTGTTGGCGATCGGGGCCTTCGCCGATGATTTCCAGCGACCAGTCGGGATGCTGATCGGCGATGCGCGAGAACGCCTCGATCAACAGGTCGAAGCCTTTCTGCGGCGACAACCGACCGACGGCGATCAGTTTTTTTTCCTCTTTCGAATCGCGTTTCGGCGGTGGCAGATCCACGCGATCGACAAAATTGGGGATCACATGCACATCTTGCTCGGCGAGCATCCCACGAAAGTATGTCTTGGCGGCTTCAGTCTGCACGACCAATGCCGCAGCGCGACGATATGTGCGACGTCGCAGTCGTTCCCAGATCCAGCCGAGCGGATGCCGTCGGGGATCGATCCGCTCGGCGACGACCGTCGGAATATGCAGACGTTTCGTCGCCAGCAGCGTAAGGATGTTGGTCTTGTCGGTGAAGCTGATGACGACGTCGGGATGCGATTCGCGAATGGCGTCGCGCAGCTTGCCGATTCGCAAAAGATTGCGCCAGATTGCCTGCAAGGGATTGAGCGAATGACCCATCACACCCAACGCGACCCGCCGGACATCCGTCGAGAGATTGAAGATGTCGGAACCCAGCGAATCGAGCGTGATAACCGTCACCTGATGACCGGCAGCGGCCCAGTGATTAGCCATCGCCGCCGTCACCCGTTCAGCCCCCCCGCCGTGCAAGGCATGGATGACGAATGTGATTCGCAGGGGCGGCTTGGAATTCGGCGCGTCCATCACATGCTCACTCGATGCTTCCCATCGTTCGCCACCCGCTCACGCCGCCGGACCCTTGCGGGCCAGGGTTTTCAGGACTTCGATCCCCCGGTGCAGCGTTTCGTCCGATTGGGCGTATGAAATGCGGAAATGCGTATCCCGGCCGCTGAAGACGTTGCCGGGGATGATCAGCAGATTGTTCTTGATCGCCTCGGCGACGAACTCGGTCCCCGTTCCCCACGGCGATTTGACGAAGAGATAAAAGGCTCCCTGCGCGCCGTGTATTTCGTAATCGGAGGACAATTCGCGGACCATCAGATCGCGTTTCTTGCGGTATTCGTCGACGCGGTCGTCGATCGCGTAATCGAGAGCGGTCATCGCCGCCCATTGCACCGGCTGCGGAGCACAAACGAACGTGAACTGTTGCAGCTTGATCATCTGCTGAATCACGTGCGCGGGTCCGTGACAGTAGCCGAGCCGCAGGCCGGTCATCGAATGCGATTTGCTCAACCCGTCGATGACGATGACTTGATCGTTCCAGCGGGCAGGACTGGCGAACTCGCCGTCGTAGCAGAACGCGCGGTAGATCTCATCGCTGATCAATGCGACGTCTTTGTCGCGCGCGAGTTCGGCGAGTTGGCGGAGTTCCTCGGCGCTGGCGACCGCCCCCGTCGGGTTGGCGGGACTGTTCGCCAGAATCACTTTCGTTCGCGGAGTAATCGCCGCGGCGACGCGGTCGACGTCGATGCGAAAGTCGGGATAGGTGTCGACGAAGACGGTCTTTCCGCCGGCGAGCGTGGTCAAATGCTTGTACATGACGAAATACGGATCGAAGGCAATGACTTCATCGCCGGGGTTGACGAGCGTCGAGAGCGCGAGCATCAAGGCTCCGCTCGTGCCGCTGGTGATGAAGACGGGGCGGTCGGAATGGCCGTATTCCGCATCGATGGTCGCTTGCATTTTCTGAAGCAGCGGAGCGATCCCCTGCGTCTGGCTGTAGACGTTCTTGCCGGCCCAGACGGCATCGCAGAGCGCCTGCTTGATCGCATCGGGAGTATCGAAATGCGGCTGACCAATGCTGAGATTGATCGGGTTTTTCATGTTCGCGGCGAGGTCGAAGACCTTGCGAATTCCCGAGGCATCGATGTGATGCATCCGCTCGGCGATCCAGCGCGTGCTCATGCTGTTCCTTTGTGGTGAAATCTCTGAATGCGATAGCCATTGAAGAGGACGAATTCGTATTTGTCCTTATTCAATGATAGCGATTCTAGCACGCGGCGGTAGGTCGGCGTGATCAGCAAATCAAAAGAGGTGTATCTGTAGCTGGCCTCTGCGAGGCCGGACCGAGGTCGCAGACCTCGGCTACAAAAAATCCTCTTGTCGCTGCGCGACCGGGACACAAAGCTGTCCCGGCTACCCGAATGATCACGACCATTTAATGGATGCACCCGATTAGAAGTCGTGAGCGACTCGCATGCCGAAGCCTTCGATGTCTCCGCCGGCGATGCTGCGCGGTGCGTCGCGGTGCGTGAAGACGTAGTTCCATTGCACCTTCATATTGGGGTTCAGGAACCAGTTGAGACCGACGGTGACGTCGTGCGAAGTACCGCCGTCCATGCCGAAATCGTTCAGGCTGGTGCTCCCGTAACGCGCGCCGACTTGCCATGCTCCCGGGCACCACGTTCGAGTACAATCTTTTTCGCGCCACAAGGCATTATTGTGCGGCACGACGCGGCCAAACGAACCGGCCTTCTTTTCATACTCACGATGTTCTCCGGTGAGGAAATACAACGCTTGTGCATAATAGCCATGCACGAAGACTGTACCGAGCGGCACACCGAGGAACGGAGCGGCGTTGCCGACGGAATCGGTGACCCACGAACCCATGTATTCGGCTTGGAGATGCAAAGATCCGTAAATCATCGCCACTTCACCACCGAGGATTCCCTGATCGTTCGAGGTGAAGAAGCCGGTATCCGCCATAACGGGGTTCAACGCACCGGGTCCGTTGCGGAGCGAGGCTCGCGAACGGAAGCGCATGCGATTCTGGTCGTTGCCGCGATAACTTCCCGACACGCCGAGATGGAAGAGCTTTTCTCCTTCATCCTCGTAATATGGAAGGTAGGTCAAGCGTCCGGTTGCCGCATATTCTCCGTCGCCGGTGTTGTATTCGAAGATGTTTTGCGTGTTCTTGAAGACGCCGACGGCCCAGGTTCCGTGTTCTTCATCCATAGTATTCCAGAACATCATACCGGGAGAGAAACCGTTGTTGAACGGGCCGGTGAAGAGATCCTGGTTGTATGAGCGTTCCATGAAGTCGAGGAAACGGCTGCTGGTATTATGCTCCAGTCCCAACGGCTCTTTGAAGTTGCCGATGCGGAAGTTACCGACAAAAGGAAGCTCTTTGATATTCCACCACAAGTCGGTCGGCGCGGGAACGTGGATCACATTGTTTTCCGTCGCGGTGCCGAAGGGGGCGGCGAGTCCCGCGTTTTCGTTGACGTTATTGACGAAGTCGTATTCTGCCACCCAGTCGATCACTTCATACATCGTGCCATCGACGCGGAGTCGGGCGCGTCGGAAATCGACGGCGTCTTGCTCACCGACACCGCCGGCGTTGACGAGAGCGCCAGGTTCTGCCGAAAGCCAGACCGAGTCGACTTGTGTTCGCCCGCCGACATGCAAGCGGAAGGCCTTGTCCTTACGTTCCCACTCGAGCCCGTTTTTCCAGGAGGTCTTGAAAGTCGTCTGGTCTTCTTCGGACTTGTCCTCCGCTTCGGCGGGTTTTTCTTCCGCGAGACCCTTCATCGGAAGGACGAGGGAGGCGGGCGATTTTTTATCGCTTTCCAACTCCTCAAGCCGCTGCTCGGCCTGTTGTAAACGTTGCAACAGCAGGTCGTAACTGAGCGAGTCATCGAGGACTCGCGGGGCCGGGGGATCGGCGTCGGCGAAGGGGAGATCGGAATTCAAGTTATACGTCCCCGCGGGTTGTTCCGCGCGAAGAGTAATACACGTCGATAAAGCCAGGACCGGAATTATCCAGAACAAGCGTCGAATGATCATTGGCCACCCCCTGCAATCCATTTTTCCGGCTCGACCGTTATTGACGTGAGAATTATTACAATCGATTCATCTTGTGAAATCGGCGAATTGTGAAGACGCCTTGAGGTGATTGTTAAAATCTTAACAATTCACACGCTGCGTTTTTTTGTTCTATCTGTCGATGGCGTTATATCTTATCGTGAGAGTAACCGTGGTATTTTATGTGTCAAAATACCTGCGGTTCTGTGATCCGCTCTCGCGAATGCGTGCTGACGCCATCTGTTGAAGACGGCCTGTGCAACCGAAACGTATCGGAGATTCAAGAAGCAGAACTTCGTACAAGCGACGCGGCAGGATTTGCCGGTTTTCGTCACTCCCCTATTGACACATCCGGGGAAAAACGGATATCACTCCCCTCCCGTCTCAAGTCGTGTGACATTCCTGCGTCACGATCGAATTTCCTTCCCATCTGTTTGCACTCCGCTGAGATAAAATCCAGTCTCTCCTGCCGCTCCGGCACGAACCGATTCCATCCTATCGATTGACACATCGCCTTAACCGCATGCGCGCAGGCGTTCCACTGCGCTCGGATCACATCCGCAAGCGGACATTTGCACGTCGCCATACCTGTCTGATTCCTCTCTCAATTCCAAATCCCTCTCTGTTGAGCGTCGCTCGTTCATGGCTCCCCACGATCCCAAGAATCTCGAACACGAAGATGCCGACGACAGTCCGGCAGCGGAAACCGCCTCCAAGCGTTTTTCCAGGAAGCATCTCGTCGTGGGAATCTTGGGAACCGCACTCATCGCGGGGAGTACCTACTTTGTGCTGAAGCCGACGGAAGCTCCTCCTGACCCGGCAAAATATCTCGACGACGCCTTCCTCGCGCTGGATAACGGCAAATTGTCGAGAGCCAAAGCATTGAGCGAAAAAGTGATCTCGATGGATTACCGCGATCCCGATTTTTCCGGGGCTCCCGAATTCATTCTCGGTATGGCGTCGTACCAGACGGCCATCGACCCGGTTCTTGACGAAGTCAGTCGCGAGCAGGCTTATCAAGACGCGCGCAAGTGGCTGAAGGATGCGGACAAACACATCATCGCCAAAAAATGGCGCCCCGTATGGGCATTCGCCTACGGAAAGAGTCTGTTCTATTCAGGCTCGGCGGCGGCGGCACGTCCTGCTCTCGAAGAAGCGGTGGCGACCTATAGAGAGGGACGAGTGGAAGCGACGCTGATTATGACCGAAATCTATCTCGATACGCGAAAGGCCGCAGACCTCGAGCTGGCCTTGAAGATCAACGCCGACATTCTCGCCAACCCGGAACTTTCGACCGAAGAGCGCGACAAGGCTCACATGCAACTGGCGCAGATATATCTTTCGCAGCATCGTCATCAGGACGCGATCGCCACCCTCGAGAAATTGTCGACGAAGACTTCGAGCAACCTGGGGACACAACTCTTCAAGGCACAGACCTACATGTCCGAAGAGCGCTATCAAGAGGCGATCGAATTGTTGATTCCCGTCGCGCAAAATCTGACGACCGATCAGGATTTTGCCCGTCATGCCTCGTATCTGCTGGGAGTCTGCCGCGAAAAACTCCACGATGACGAAAATGCCGTCGTCGATTATCAGCGAACCGCCAACCGGTTTCGCAATTCGCAAGAGGGGATCGCCGCCTTGCTGCGCGCCGCCGCCCTGATGCGAAAAAATCTCAGCAACGAAAAATCGCTCGCCGCCTACCGCAGCGTCCTGGCATCCGTCGGCCCCGTCGAAGATTATCGCAACCGCTGGCTGAGCCTGAAGGAACTTCAGGATGCCGTCATCGAGGCCTGGAACGACTGGGTGCAGCGCGGCGTGTTTCAGGAAGCCATCGACCTGTCCGAATCGATGGCCGTCGTTCTGTCGGAGGTCGCGGCGACGGAGTATTCGGCCGAAGCGCACCACATGTGGGCCGAACATCTGCAAAGACACTACGACGCGGCTCCACCCGATCAGCGGGAAAGCCTGATCGCTCAGGTTCGCGAACATTGGAATCTCAGCGGGTACCAACACGAACTGCTGGCGGAAGCATGGAAAACGTCTCCTCGATATTCCGATGCGATCCGGCTCAGCGCCGAACACTACCGGATGGGACACGAGTTCGAAAAGTCGCTGGAACTATGGGAACGCTTCATCGACGTCCAACCTCCGACCGGGATGCCCAACGCGTACATTCGAATGGGAGAGGTGCTGATGGATCTCGACCGTTTCGACGACGCGCTGGCGAATTTTGAACTGGTGATGAAGGCCTACCCGACGGACGCCTCGCGATTCACCGCGGAATATCTGTCGGGGATCTGTCATCTCGAACGGAACGAACTCGAACAGGCGGAGCGAATCTGGAGGTCGATCCTCACGAAAGGAGACTTGGCCCCCAGCGCCCGCGAATGGCGGCTGTCGCTGTTTTCGCTGGGGCAATTCCTGTCGAATCACTCGGATATTCTGCGCTGGCAAGCGGGAAAAGGAACCAGCCTCGAGGAGTCGGCGAAGTCGACTCCGTTGCTGGAAGAATCGTTTCTGCGTTCGAACGAAGCGATTCTTCGTCTGGAAGAATACGTCAAACGCTATCCGAAATCGGCGGAAATCACGCAAGCCCGCTTCCTGCTGGCGCATTCCCTGCAACACGCCGCCGATCAACACCGCCGGAAATACACGACGGCAGAAACGGAAAACGCCCGCCAGGAACAGTTGAAGGCGATGCGGGAACAACTCCGTCAGACCATCGTCGAATACACGCAACTCAAAACCGACCTGATCAAACTGGACGGCATCGATCCCCCCGCCGCCTTTATGCTTCGCGAATGCTTTTTCGAAATCGCTCACACGCATTACGGCCTTGAGGAATACGAAGAGGCGATCACCGCCTACACGGCGGCGGCCAATCGATACCCGCAGGACGCACGCGCCGTTCTGGCCTATCTCCAAATGACTCGATGCTACGAAAAACTCGGCAAGCCGACCGAGGCCCGCAGCAAACTCGAACAAGTGAAATACATTCTGGAAGGCCTGCCGGATGACGTCTTCCAACCTCAACTGACGAATCTGACGAAAGCGGAATGGCAGGACTGGGTCGAGTGGGCCATTCGTCTGTATCAGCAGGAACGACCTGATCCGCAGAAGCAACCCGCCGACAATCGTCTCACCAATAACAACGAACCCGCGAGTTAAACACCATGAACGCTCCCTCTCACCTGGAATACTACCAGTTGTTCAATACGCGGCGCGAGTACTTTCGCCTGCTGTTGAATCTCTCGCGCAAGCAATCCGTATGTGTTCAGGACGAACAATATCACGAACTGCTCGAGCTGCTCGGGCAGAAACAGCGGATCCTCGGTTGCCTCGACGAGCTGGGCAAACGCCAAAGTCACCAGATTCAAAATTGGCCGATCGTCCGCGAGCAGATCCCGCTCGATACGAGAAAAGCCTGCGACGAGATCCTCGCCGAAACCGAAACGCTGCTGGCGGAATTGATTTCCGAAGAATCGTCCAGCACCTCCCACCTCACGACCCGCCGCGATCAAACTCGAAGACAACTGCTCGCCGTCTCCCAGGGAGGCCGAGTGCATGCCGCCTACAACGACAGCCTGGAAGTTCCTGAATTCTCTCCCATTCATCTGGATGTCAATCAATAATCGTTTGGACAGAAAGATCAAGTAACCGCCCTCCCACTGGCGGATAAGCCGCCAGCACCACCCCACCTGCCCCTTCACCTCGTCCCCACCTGCTGCTTCACTTCCACTCCTCCTGCCTGAATATCCTGCCCCCTCACGGAACCATTCATGAACGAACAACTGGTCCACGACGTCGATCCCGGGCGATTTCTGCTCTGCGCACCGCATCCCGCCGAACGCGAGCGCCACAAGGAAATCCTCGAACCCGGCACCTTTGTGCTGCATGAGTGCGATTCGCTCTCCGAAGCGCGCCGGCTGCTGCTGAGTCACGAGTTCGACGTCTGCATTCTCGATCCCGGATACGATCCCGCCACGGTCGCCTCACTCGCCGGCGAATTGAATGCCCAGAAGCGCACCACCCAGATCGTGCATCTCGTCGGCGACCAGTCCGCATTGACTCACTCCGCCGCGCCGTCGCTGCATCGCGTTGCAGTCCCTCAGTCGCCGGCGCAAATTCGCCCGGTGCTGACGCTGGCCCGCAACATGGCCCGATCGCTGGGAGACATCCAGCGTTTGCGACGACAGCTTCAACACCGCCTGCAACGCGAAATGCTCGGATCGAGCACGGCGATGCAGCAATTGCGCGAACACATTCTCTCACTGGCTGAAAAAGACGATCCCGTCTTGATTCTCGGTGAGGCCGGGACCGGCGTCACCATGTGCGCTCAGGCTCTTCACGACGTGAGCCGGCGGGCGCATCGACCATTCATCAAGCTGCGCTGCAGCATCCTTTCCACGGAAGCGATTGAAGCAGAACTCTTCGGCCGCGCCGAACGGGCAACGATCGGCCTGCACGATCCCGATCAGCCGCATTCAGGTTTGCAACATCTGATGCCGGGACTGTTGGAACTGGCGGAAGGGGGCACGCTTCTGCTGCAAGACATCGATTGCCTCTCTCAGCCGCTCCAGAAAAAGATCACCCGCATCTTCGCAGAAAAACGTTATCTCGATCCCGCGAGCGGAGTCACCCGCCGCCTGAATATCCGCCTGATCGTGACGTCGCACGTGGATGCCGAAAAACTTGCCGCCAACGGTTTGTTTCGCGAGGAAGGGACGGCGGTGCTGCCGTTTGCCACGCTCAAGACGACGCCGCTGCATTCGCGGACCGAAGATATCGGGCTGCTGACCGAACATTTCCTCAATTGCCTGGCGACCGAAGAAGGTCGCCCGCCCAAAATGATCACGCTCGAAGCGCTCGAACTTCTCAAAGCCTATACCTGGCCGGGCAACATCCGTCAGCTCTATCACATTCTCGATCGGGCGTGCAGCGTCGATCTGAGCACGCGATTGACGGCGGAAATGCTTCGTCCCTGGATGGAACAGCCGGCACTGACCATTCACATGGAATCGTCGAGCATGTCGCTCAAGGACATGGAACGCAAATTGATCGAAGCCACTTTCACCCGCTTCGGGGGCAACCGCGAGCGGACCGCGCAGGCCCTGCAAATCGGACTGCGCACACTGTCGGGCAAATTGCGCGAGTACGGTTATCCTCCCCGCGGAGGGCCCGGCTCCAACCGCTCGCAGCCCGCATTACGCGCCGCGTGACGAGAACGAGAGATTAAAATATCAAAGTTTATTGTTGAAAATCAGCGAAGCAGGTAGCTCTCGAAGACGTGTGTTCCCAAGCGGAGCTTGGGAACAAGATGATAATTCGCGACTTCACAGAAACGGATGCGTTGCATGTTACAACCCATTCTCAATTCCACGACGATTCCGATCCTGGAACGTGTCGCCGCGTTCAACGAACGGCGGCAGGAAGTTCTCGCGGGAAATATCGCCAACATCGATACCCCGGGGTATCGCACCCGCGATCTGCCGGTCGCCAGGTTTCAGGAATCGCTTGAAAAGATGATCGCCCAACGACGAACGGGGTTTACACCATCGGCAAATACGGGGTCGACCATTCCGATGAATTCCGGTTTATCGCAGGGCCAATCGCTGCAACGCCTGGTATCTCTGTCAGGTTCCTCTTCCGCAGTCGATCCGCAGCGGGAGTTATTTCAAACGGTCGAAGTCTCGCCGTCCCAGGATCTGACGTTTCAGGACGGCAACAACCGCAGCCTCGAGCGCGAAATGATGCAACTGACAAAAAATGTGATGATGCAGACCTTCGCCATCGAGGTCATGGCATCGCAAATGAATATGATCGAAACGGCCATCGTCGGGCGGGCGTAGAGATTGAACAAGACGGCAGTCAAGG
>JBJXGP010000191.1:0-6064 GCA_046160425.1 Planctomycetaceae bacterium | reverse complement strand
CTTTTGATGTTATCGCGTTCTTGGGTTACAGTTTTCACGTCTCGCAAAAATAAACGACGAATGATGCCGGCTTGCCGGTGTTCTTCTAATTCACGGTTCAAGTCATCAAATTGCCGTTTTAACCGATCGTGTTCCGTCGAGTGCTGTTTCAGTTGTGTTTCACAGGAGGCTATTTCGTTCTTCTTAGACTTCGCTGCGGTCCTTTCAACATCAAGGTCGTCCCAGGTCTTCAATGCTGATTCCGCACTCTTCAACTGCTGTTCGACACGTTCACGTTGGGCTTCAATCGCAGCTTTTTCCAGATTTAACTCGGATGATTTGTGCTCGACGACGGACTGAAGCGTGATACAATTACCGAATCGCTTGTTCAACTCATCTTCGATTCTTCCGAGGCGTAGGATGCAACCGTTGGCCAGCGCTGCATCATTTGTCTCCTTGAGTTTCTGGCATAATTTGAGCAACAGTTGATCGACTGCTTGGTTCGTGTTCGAACAAATCAGCACGCGCTTGTTGTTCTCGTAAAGCAACTGAGTCAAGGCAGCAAGAGTATCGGTCTTGCCAGTACCGGGAGGTCCCCATAGCCACGACACTTGATTAGCCAAGGCTGTTTCGAGAAAGCGTTGTTGATTTTTTGTAGGGCGTTGCGAATCCCATGGCCAATGCACGTCGAGCGGTTGGTCGGTACGAACATTGGAATTGTTGTTCTCAAGTACGTTCGCCGCGATTTCAGCGTGAAAAGGATCGACCGTACCGTTCTCAATGTCACCGATTCGATCGTGTAATGCCTGAAGCAATGCCGTGTTATCAATACGAAGAATACAGAGTGAAATGTATTCGCCAAAGTCTTCTTGCAATGTGACGATAATGGCTTTGTCCATTATCGCAGTTAAAACGCCTTTGACCACACGCCCACCGACGATCAATTCGATCTTTGCACCCTCGAAGATATTTGCCTCTTCGTCAAAATTGAACTGGTACGATGTGCCGCGTGCGTCGGTAGGTATGCAAACGCCATCTTCGAGTGGAAATCGTTGATGACCGGTCCGGCGCGTGCGCATTTCATGAATAAGTGCCGCCAAGGCTACTCTGTATTTTTTGGCAAGCGGATCCGAATCGCCTATGTCCAGCGTGATCTCGGTATTTAATTCTGGACGAAATGCGGTAGGTCTCGGCGCAACACCTAAAGGCTGAATTGTGGTGAATATCTCTGGTGCGACAAATCGCTCTTTGGTACTCCCTGCTTGCCGACTTTTCTGGCTTCTGTTTCTTGGTGTTCCGTGCTCAGGCGGCGACGGCCATAAAGTCATTTGCGTCGACGCATTGTTGAGCGATACCTTTCCGTCTAAGGTATCTTCAACCATTTTTCGGAGCTTTACGGCCCTTGGACGACTCCGATGAATCAGCTCTGCCAAAAGAACGCGTAACAATTCCGGCGAATCCTTTGATTCGTGAAAAAGACGCTCAAGCTCAGACGCTCGCTTATTAATCAAAGGACGATTCATTTAACGACCGTGCCGTGTTTATTTACAGCGATTTGAGTGGGATACCGTCCAGCGATCAATACTGACTGCTGGCTCTTCCTCACCGCACCAGCCGCTTGAAATACTCCTTCTGAATATCGCACTCCAGCAATTTCTCAAGATTGTTCTTCGCCAACCCGTCGACGATCAGAGTGAACGTTTCGCGGGCGGCGTCGACGGCTTGGTCCAGCTCGGCTTGTCCCTGGGCGGCGTTGAGGTAGAACGAGGCATAGCCGTGGTTGCCGCGTTTGGCCATCTCCTGGATGTAGAGCGTCGGCAAGATCGCTTTCTGCTCGGCGTTCTCGACGTTGAACGACCAGTGCGGATGGATCGGGTGTCCCGTCACCTCGGCGGGCATACCGGTCTCCTTCGCGACTGCGTTGAGCCGCGTTTGCAGTTGCTGGCCGTAACCGAGCAGGTATTTCGGCACTTCGCGTTTCTTGATTTCGCGGAGCGTCGTGAGCGCGGCCATCAATCCGACCGCTTCGCCCCAGTACGTACTCGAAATGAACATGCGGGCGGCAGGTTCCATCACGTCGCGCTTGCCGACGACTGCTCCCATCGCGTAACCGTTCGAGATCGATTTGGCGAAGACCGCCATGTCGGGAGTGACGCCGAGCGCCTTTTGCGAACCCCCCTCGGAGAGCCGGAACCCGGTTGAGACTTCGTCGAAAATGAGAATCGCATTATGTTCCTTCGCCAGCCTGGCGACCCCCGCGAGATAACCTTCCGGCGGAAGTTCGGACCGCATCGGTTCCATGATCACGGCGGCGACCTGTCCTTTATGACGGTCGAGAGTTTCACCGAGCGCCGCGAGATCGCCGTACGGAAAGGGGAAGCAAGTCCCCGCCAAGGCCTTGGGGACGCCGGTCGGCTCGACTCCCGTAAAGAGATGGTCGTTGAGATTCCCTTCGGAATGATTGGCGGCGAGATACCAGTCGTGCCAGCCGTGATATCCGCAGAAGAGAACCTTGTCGCGGCCTGACGTGCCACGGGCAATGCGGATGGCGACGGCGCACGCTTCACCGCCGCAGCGCGTGTAGCGGACCATCTCGGCGCAGGGGATCGTCTTGACCAGTTCCTCGGCGAGTTCGACTTCGAGTTCGTGCGTGATCGAGAAGTTCGTCCCTTTGTCGATCTGCGATTTGACCGCTTCATCGACGACGTCGTCGGCGTAGCCGAGAATGATCGAGCCGATGCCGCTCACCCAGTCAATGTACTCGTTGCCGTCGATGTCCCAGATGCGAGGCCCCTTGCCGCGAGCCGCGAAAATCGGCGAGACGCCGTTGGCGTAGCGGGTTGGTCGTCGGCTGATGAGTTGCGTCCCGCCGGGGATCAATTCCATTGCCCGCTGATAAAGTTTTTTCGACTTCGCCAGTCGATCGGTCGTTTTCGCCGAACCCGCAGCGGACTGTTTTTGTGTCTTATCGGTGTGTAGCGTACTCGACATGGAGGATTCCTTTTTGATCTCCCTCTCCCATTGGGAGAGGGCTGGGGTGAGGGTGTTGTTGGTCTCGTTCCCAAGCTCTGCTTGGGAACGCACGTCTTGGAAGCTCTGCTTCCCTTCAATTCATCTCATCGTGCGGCGCGTCACGACCCACCGAATGATTTTCCATACTTCGTCGATGGTGGGTCAGCGCGGCGAGGACGCCGCTCGACCCACCCTACGAAAACCTACTTAAATCGGAACGAAAACAGTTCCGCATCGTGCATCACGAAACGCAATCGCACCGGCTGACCGGCGAGCGAACTGACGTCGGTCCCTTGTTTCCAGTGGACGATGCGGTCGATGTCGTTGCCGATTGTCTCGGCGGCGTCATCGACGGTGAAATTCTTGATCGGTTTGCCATCCGCCGATTGAATTTCAACGCGGATCGCTCCCGCAGCCGACGTTGCAAAATTCAATTCCAGTTCCTTCCCGGTGAATGTGATCGGCTTGGTGATCAGTTCGCCGCCGGTGTATGGAGCGGTCGCCGCGACAAACCCGTCGGTCCGCAGCGAATACCGCCGCAGGTGGCTCGTCGGCTGGCCATAGTTCTGATTGACGTAGAACGACATCTCGCTCGGCCCAGTCGGCACGACGTTGAGTGCGGGGTAGTTTGTCCGCGAGACCCAGTTCTGCACGCCGATGCCCGGCTTGAGAAAGCCTTCCATAAACGTGCGGTCGTAATGACTCCCGCCGCGCGACGTCATGAGAATGGCATCGGAGCAATCGTTGAAATAACCGGGATCGACTTTGATCGCTTTCGCCTGCTCATCGTTGAGCACCCGTTTGCCGGGGAAGAATCTCGCCGCGATTGCCACATACATATGCGGAGCGCGGAAGTACGTCCCCGTCTGATTCGTGTAGAGATGTTCGATCGGCTTGTCGCCGTATTCCATGAGCACCGGTTCGCTCCAGTCGACGAAGTTGGTCGACGTGCAGCGCGAAATGCGGCGAATGCCGTCCACAAAGACGCGGAAGTAACAGACGTAGCATTGTTCGCTCTCGGACCAGAGCGGAACGTTCTGCGAGTCGAAGGCCCCTTGGGTGATCACCGGTTCTTTGCGAAGTTTGTGCCACTCCAGCCCATCGGACGAAACGAACGCCACCAGCCCGCTCGAGGACGTCCCGGCGAGTGCTTTGTAACGCTGCTCGGCGGGGACTCCCTCTCGCGCATCGAGCATAGGGCAGAAGTTATGCGAGAGCGGCGCATGATTCGCCAGGATGACGTTGTTCTCTTTTGCACCATCGACTTCGAAGAACGTGAGGTTGGGTTTCGTCCAGTGGATACCGTCATCCGACGTCGCCACGCATGTCGTTTCGCGTTCGGAACCGTCGGCTCGCGGCAGCGGCAAACCGCGATAATAGGCGAGGTATTTTTCCTCGTCTTTGATGATTGTGGCGTATCCGCAGAATGCCCCTTCCCACGGTGCATCGAAGGGTATGGCGATCCCTTCGTCGTGAGGCTTCTGCAAGACGAGTTGCACGTTGTTCAATTGATCGATCAGGGCATGATCGACGAATAATTCCCGACGCGAGCCGATGTCGATCGGTTTCTCTTCGGCGACGCTGACGGACATGCCGTCCTGCCAGGAACAGGCGAGGATGAGTGCCATCACCGCCGGACGCAATAGGGTGAATCTCATGTGTACCTCCCGGGATCACAAAACAATCGCGGATGCTTTTTATAGACGTCTCACTCCATTATCATAATGAGGCTGACGAGGATCGTCCAACCCGACACGATAACCAGTTTTTGCCTTCAACAGAGATGTCCCTACAATTTTCAGAAAGTTCAGATCCACCATGACCAAACGCATCTACGAAGAAACTTTCGATAATGGCAGCAACGGCTGGTACAGTTGGATCAGCAATCAGGCCGGGCCGCGGGCACTCGAACGGACGCCCGGCGTCGTGACCAGCCGTAGTCCGTGGTGGATCGATTACAACCATGCTCCGCCGGGAGCGGGATACCTGCATATGGTCTTTTGTCTCAACACGACGGGACCGGTCGGGGAGCATCATCGCGAAATCTCGGGGCCGAACCGCTTCGTCAACGAAAAATGTCCGATCGACTTCCGCAATGCCCGCATGACGCTCAAGCTCAAAGGGGAACTCCTCGAACGGAATGCCCATCTCGTTCTGCTGGTGCAGGGGACTCATGAGGGAAAAACTTCGCCGTGGGTGTTGACCAGCCAGCCGTTTTCGATCACTTCCGACTGGAGCGAACAGACGATCGAACTGGCCAACGATGAATCGCGCTGGACGAGTCTCGGTTCACGCCACGACCGAACCGACATGTACGGCCATCATTCGCTCGAACAGGTCCTCGGCCAAGCGACGAATAACATCATGCTGGTGATGTTCCCGCTCGATGTGGTCCCGATGGGGCCGATCAACGGCGACCCGCACCGCCTTCGTCCCGATCAGGACTACCCCGTCTGGCGCCACCGCCTGCCGGAAGGTTACATCAACCTCGACACCGTCCGCATCGAATTCGCGGGGTGAAGATTAGCCATCAAAGGTTGGGCGGGAACGAAACACTTCCGTTGATATCGCAATTGACGTCAATGGAAGCCGTCGATATTTTCAAATGAGGGTCTGCTATATCGAACATTGGTTCAAATCTGAGCGGAGATCATCGTGAATAAGGTTCAAGCGATCGAAAATGAAGTTCAACGATTGACTTGCGACGAGTTGGCCGCGTTCCGCGAATGGTTTCAGGAATTCGACAACCAGGCGTGGGACGAGCAGATCGAGAAGGATGCCAAGTCGGGCAAACTTGAATCAATGTCGGCAAAATCGCTGGCTGCTCACCGCCGCGGTGAGAGTCGCGAATTATGAAGCATTTTGCGTCGCAAAGCACGTTGAGTCGAAAAGGGAAGCAGAGCTTCCGGGACGTGCGTTCCCAAGCGGAGCTTGGGAACGAGACACGCTCCACTTTACCGTCGGCTGATGATCACCCGTTGGGCTGAATTCGGAACGTCGATCATCTCGTGCTGCGTCAGTCCTGCTTCGTTCCACATCGTCTCGATTCGAGAGTCTGGCGAAAGAGACGGAG
>JBJXGP010000190.1:0-2625 GCA_046160425.1 Planctomycetaceae bacterium | reverse complement strand
ATCGACGGCCCGTTTGAGTACCAAAACGAAACCGTCAAAGCGGGTGTCAGAATGTTGACCCCGATGCTGGCGGTTGAGACGGTTGCAGCAGGCGGCGGAAGCATCTGCGGTTTCGACGGACACCACTTATTCGTGGGCCCGAAGAGCGCGGGCGCAGACCCCGGCCCGGCGTGCTACGGTCGCGGCGGACCCCTCACCATCACCGATGTGAATGTCCTTCTGGGGCGATTGGTTCCCTCGTGTTTCCCTTTCAAACTCGACGTGAAAGCCGCACAAGCGCGACTCGATTCGATTCTCTCCGAAGTGAACGGCGCGACCGGCTCGAAGCTTACCGCCATCGAATTGGCTGAGGGTTTTCAGCGGATCGCCAACGAAAAAATGGCCGCCGCCATTCGGCAAGTGTCAACGTCGAAGGGTTACGACGTTCGCGAATACGCACTGGTCAGCTTCGGCGGTGCAGGAGGACAGCACGCTTGCGCCATCGCGGACTCTCTCGGCATACGCGCCGTCGTTCACAGTCCCTTCGCGGGCGTCCTCAGTGCCGTAGGCATCGGAGCCGCAGCACGCACTCGAATTGTCGAACGCAGCGTACAGATTCCATGGAGCGAAGACGGAGAGGTTCATCTGCGTAACGTCGTCGACGAACTGGCCGCCGAAGCCGAGGGAAAGTTAGTTGAAGATGGAGTCGATCGCGAAGCAATGAGCGCCTCCGAATGCACACTCGACTTGTGTTACGCCGGACAGGCCTCGTTCATAACCATCCCCGGCGATTCTTGGGAGGCGCTACCGGCCCGCTTCACAGCCGCACACCATCAATTGTACGGCTATGCACACGTGGTTCGCGCAATCGAAATTCGCGCAGTCCGAGTCAAGGTTGAATCGGCAAGAGGCGGGAACCTGACGTTGAATGCCACTCCTCATAGCAAAACCACCGATTCCGACTCACTGAGCTCTACGTCTACGGGCATAGCGGGCGTCGAAAAAAAGACTCCGTTGTTCCACCGCAGCAAGCTCGAACCCTGGACTACAATAATTGGCCCCGCGATCTTGGCGGAGGAAACGAGCACATTCATCATCGATGCGGGATGGTCTGCTACGGTAACCGACAATGGGTCAGTCATACTACTCAACAAAATGCGTGCCGAGCAGTCAGAAAATCAAGGTACGATCATGAATCCCGTTCAGCTGGAGCTCTTTCGTTTTCGATTCTCAGCCATCGCCGAACGCATGGGCACGACGCTGCGCCGCACGGCTCTATCGACCAACGTGAAAGATCGCCTCGATTTTTCGTGCGCGGTCTTCACTGCTGACGGTGAACTGATCGCCAATGCCCCGCACATTCCCGTTCACCTTGGCGGCATGAGTCATTGCGTCAAAGCGCTGATGCACGATGTCGGCGGTTTTCGGCCGGGCGACGTCTACATCACGAACGACCCGTTTCGCGGCGGCTCGCATTTGAACGACGTCACCGTCGTGACACCCGTGTTCGGCGATCGCGACGAATTATTGTTCGTCGTCGCCAATCGCGCTCACCACGCGGAGATCGGCGGCAAGCGACCGGGTTCGATGGCCCCCGATTCGACCTCACTGGCCGAAGAGGGCGTTCTCATCCGCGCATTCAAATACATGGATCGAGGGCAGCCTCAAGTCGACGCGTTCCGCAAACTCTTGACAGACGCGCCTTATCCCACGCGAGCACCGGAAGAAAACCTCGCGGATGTCGCGGCACAGGTGGCTGCAAACGAAACCGGTGCACAAGACCTTCGGTCGCTGATCGCGTCGCAAAGTCAAACGACAGTCGACGCCTACGTTTATTACATGCGCGAGTCAGCCGCTCGACAAGTTCGCGCCGCGATCGCCCGCTTGCCTCAGGGTGTTCGCCGATTCGAGGATTCGCTGGACGACGGAACTAGAATTTGTCTCGCGCTCACCATCGCCAACGAAACCGCTACCTTTGATTTCACCGGCACATCGCCCGTTCATCGCGGCAACTTCAACGCCAACGTGGCGATCGTCACCAGCGCCGTCTTGTATTGCCTGCGTTGCCTGATCGACGAGGAAATCCCTCTGAACGCCGGCGTGCTCGATGCAGTACGCATCGTCGTGCCCGATTGTTTTCTAAACCCAACGCCCGACGCTGATCCGCTACGATGCCCAGCCGTCGGCGCTGGAAACGTCGAAACCTCCCAGCGAATCGTCGACACAATTTTTGGTGCGCTGGGCGTCGTCGCCGCCAGTCAGGGCACGATGAACAATCTGCTGATGGGCAACGCTCGATTCGGCTATTACGAAACGATTTGCGGCGGTTCGGGTGCAGGACCAGGTTTTGATGGTTGCGACGCCGTGCATACGCACATGACCAACACGCGATTGACCGACGTTGAAATCCTCGAATCGCGTTATCCCGTTCGCGTGGCGCGATTCGGCATTCGACATGGTTTCGGTGGCCTCGGTAAGCATCACGGCGGAGGCGGCGTCATACGCGAAATCGAATTCCTCGAACCGCTCAGCGTCAGCATCATCAGCCAGCGGCGAACTCGCGGCCCTTACGGCGTCGATGGAGGCGAAACTGGCGCACCGGGTCGTAACACGTTGCAAAGATGCAATTCGACGACACCGGAAATT
>JBJXGP010000189.1:0-4770 GCA_046160425.1 Planctomycetaceae bacterium | reverse complement strand
GCCGGCGCGCGACGATCGCCGGTGAGTAACGACAGATGTTTGATCCCTTCGGCTCGCAATGTCGCGAGAACCGCAGCCGCTTCGGGTCGCACGGCATCCTGAACGGCAATCAGCCCCATGACACTGTCGCCGACGGCGACGCATAGCACGGTCCGGCCGTCGCGATTCCAGTCGGTCATGCGCTGCTGAATTTCGGAGTTCAGCATGATCCCCTGCGATTCCAAGAGACGTTGCGTGCCGACGATGACGCGCTGCGGCGTTCGCTCCCACTGTGCCTGATTGGCCGAGGTCGTCATCCGCGTGACCGGTTTCGCCCAGGGACCGAGAGCCGTCGCCCGGATGAGGGCACTCACTCCCGCGCCGGGAAAGAGTTGAAATTCTTCCGGATCGGGAATGACCATCTGGCGCTGCTCGGCTTCGCGGACTAGCAATCGGCCGAAGAGGTGTTCGCTCCGTTTTTCCGCCATCGCGGCGACGCGAAGCAACTCGGTATGATCGAGCGGAGCCACGGCCCACATATCGCGGAGCACCGGCTTCCCCTCGGTCAGTGTGCCGGTTTTATCGAAGGCAAATGTATCGACGTCGGCCAGCCGTTCGAGCGCGGCCGAACCTTTGATGATCACACCTTTACGCCCCAGCCACGACAGCGCAGCCATGACTGCGGAGGGTGTCGCCAGCACGAGCGGGCAGGGACAGGCGACGACGAGCACCCCGAGCGCGGGCAAGATCCCCGCTTTCCAGTCGCCGGATGTGAGTCGCCAGCCGATCCACGTCGCGAGCGCGGCGAACAAGACGGCGGGGAGAAACCAGCGGGCGAATCGGTCGGCCATGCGTTCGACCGACATCTTGCGTGCCGTGGCGGACGAAATCAGTTGCAGCACCTGCGCGATGACGGTCGCTCCGCCAACCCGTTCGGTCCCGATGGTCAGCGTGCCAAACTGATTGAGCGTCCCCGAATAGATGAGGTCGTTCTGCGATTTTTCGATCGGTAGGCTTTCACCCGTGAGTGAACTTTGATCGACGGCGGACATCCCATCGATCACGAGGCCATCGACGGGAATCCGCTCACCGGGACGGACAATGACCACATCACCGGTGACGACCTGTTCGACGGGAAGATCGATTTCGTTCCCGTCGCGGATCACATGAGCCACATCAGGAAGGGCCTGAAAGACCTGACGGATCGCCGAGCGGGCGCGATCGACGGTGTAACCTTCGAGACTTTCGCCAAACAAAGCGATGAAGACCACGAGGGCGGCGGTTTGATGTTCGCCGACGATGATCGCGGCCAGACAGGCGATGGTGAGGGCCAGATCGGCACCGACGCGCCCGCTGAATAGCCCGTCGAACGTCTGATAGAGGATGCGCGTCCCGCCGAGCACCGCGGCGAGAAACGCAAGCCGATACCCGGCGAATGACTGGTACGCCGCCCAGTCCGTGAGTCCGATCCAACCGATCCCCAGGTCGACGAACAGCAGAGCACCGACGCAAAGTGTGAGAAGATATAAGGGGGAGGAAGAACTGGAGAGTGCCGATTGTTCCCGTTCCGTCCGCGCAGAGCCCGGTTCAGGGGGGAGGAATTCCCGCGCGGATTCAGGGACGTAATGCATGGGGAGCAACGACTATGCGGAACATGGAACAGTTCTCACCGGCGACGTCCGTGTCTACATGTTGCCGTTCTCCGTCCGACATCTCCGGATGATGGTATAGGCAAGATTTCATCTTAACCCTGTGGAGAGGTGGAATCCAGAGGGGGCAGCGATTCTGAAGCACGAATCTCCAAACTCCACAATGGTTTGAGAGGGAAACGGTCACGCCTGTGGGACGCCCAAAGAATAGAAAAACCCTCGCGAAGGTCGACGTAGAAAATAGGGGACTGATTTGTATCAGTCACTGAAAGCGGAGTGGGTCAGGCCGCTTTCAGGGGATCAAAATTCCCTATTTCCCGATCGTTAAGTCCCTTCCGAGGGTCAGGCTGGGCGAAAAGGATGTTTTCGGTCGTTCAGTCGTGTTTCAACGTGTCATGTTTTCGACTGCAACGAGGATGATTGTTTTGCAGATGTCATACCAAACCGAGTATGTTGCTCCATTTTCAGAAATTTGGGTGCGGACCGGCACCAATATCAGGATATATCCATTGGATATTAAATCACTTAAGCCATTCATTAAAAAACTAATCCTCACAAAGTTTAATTTCGTATTACGATGAGATTGACATTTCGGCGCCGACATCGACACACTATCGAGAGGCTGATCGGCGCCGAAGTCGATACATCGGCGCCGAGAATTCGGTTGTTCGCATTCTGGCCAATGGCCTTATTTCCACAACTATTGCTTCGGATTGAATCTGAAATCATATGACCAATACGTGGCATCGCCGAATCATTATCTCCTTCGCGGTTGGCATCGTGATCTACTGTGTGACGGTCATCGGCTACATCACGACCAGCCCCGACATCGGTCTGCGTTGTCTACTCAAGGGGAACACCAGCCCCAATCCGTTGCGACCGGGCATCGAGATTCATTCCCTCCCCTGGGTCAACAGCTTGACCGAGTTCCGGCCGGCCGATGGAGATATCCTGCTGCGAGTCGGGGAGCAGCCGATTCGCACGTACCGCGACTTCCCCGATTCCTTATCGTGGTTACGAAACGCGGCCCCTTCCGGTCAACCGCTTTACGCGGGGGTCAACCCGTATTCAGTGAGGGATGTCTCGCTGCGGCCGATTATCAGCGTCGAGGGAACGGGATCGTTCGTCGAAATCGAATACCTTTCGAGTGCTGACGACAATCGGCATCGCACCTATCTGCAAATTCATTCGATTCCCTGGTCGACCCTCTTGATCACTCTCATCTGGTTCGCCTTGCAGTTAGGGCTGACCAGCTTGTCGGGTCTGGCGTATTGGCATCGTCCCTTCGATCACGCCGCCCGCATTTTTTTCCTGATGACCCTGGTCACGATGGGGGCCTTCGTGGGGGGATACCACTGGTGGTTGATCGCCAGCAACATCTGGCTCAATCTGCCGTTCGTCGCCTGCTCCATTCTGGTTCCCGTGACATTGCTGCACTTTTTTCTGATTTATCCGCGTCCCGATGTCACATCGTCAGGCTGGATGAATCTTCTCTTGAAAGCCGTCTACCTCCCTGCCGCGATCGCACTGGTTTTTTTCGTCGTGACGCTTTGGAATCTCCGTCTCGACGGCAATGCTCCGAGCGATATCGAAATGACTCAACGCCTGATTGATTCCATTTCTCTGCTGCAACGGGGGATCAACGGTTATCTTGCCGTGACGGCCATCTATTTTGTCTGGACGATTCTGGTTCTCGTGCGAAGTTACCGATCATCACGCAATCCGCTCGAACAACGGCAACTGTGGTGGATGTTGTGTGCCGGAATTTTCGCGCTACTCCCGGTCGGTTACACGCTCTATCTGGCACTTTACGATCGCAGTTCGTTCGCACTCGGCAACGCCAGTCTGCCGATGTTCGTCGCCGGGCTGGCTTTCATGCTGGCGTATCTGGTCGGCATGATTCGCTACAAGTTGTTACTGATCGATCAATTCGTCGACAAGGGGATGCGGTTCTATGCCACGAGTACCGCGATCACCGTGGGCTTCGGGATGGTGATGGCAGCGGGAAGCCTCATCGGTCGCTCGCTCAACTCCTCGCCGCAACCGCAGCAGGTGCTCGCCATCTTTCTGACGATGGTGATGGTTTCGCTGATCATGCTCTGGGTCCGCGATCGCGCGCAGCGCTTCGTCGATCGCCAATTCTTCCGGGAAAAATATCAACTCGACCAGTTGCTGAACCGCGTCAATCGAACGGTGGGCAACCTCGTCGATCGACAGACCTTGTCGGAACGTCTGCTGATCTCATGCCGAGATGTCTTGCGAGTCACGTGGGCTGCGTTTTATCTGCGCGACCACACGGGCGAGTACTTCCAACTCGTCAATGCATCCGACCGCGAACACGAGTTGATCCAGATTCCCGCCGACGCGGAGTTGCTTTCGCGGCTTGGTGAAGAAGCGACTTGGCAACGGGAGCAGGGGCGCTGGCGCGAAGATTCTCCGACGCAAAATCTCTTGCAGGTTCTGAAAGCCGACCTGATTCAGACGCTGACAAACGCCGATGGAGTTCTGGGGCTGGTCGTGCTCGGTCCGCGCGTCGATCAGTCGTCATTCACGGCTGAGGATGTCACGTTTCTGCAAGCGCTGAGCCACGTGGCGACGGTCGCGCTCCAGACGTCCAAGATCCATCAAGACTTGACGGTGCTGAATGAAGAAATGCTGACCAAGACCGAGCAACTTGCCTCGAAACAGCGTCAGATCAACCTGCTGCAAGCCGAACTCGCCCAACAGCAGACGACCGAACTCGTGGAAGAAGTCGCCGGATTTCACCGCGGGGCGATCAAGGGGAACAGTCCCGCATTGCGGCGAGTGCTCGAGATGGCCCGCAAAGCGGCCCGCAGCGATGCCACGGTTCTGGTGCGCGGCGAAAGCGGATGCGGCAAAGAACTCATGGCTCTCGCCATTCATGAAAACAGCCCGCGCGTCAAAGGGCCCCTCGTCCCGGTCCACTGTGCGGCGTTGTCGCCGACGCTGCTCGAAAGCGAATTGTTCGGCCACGTGCAAGGGGCCTTCACCGGAGCCAACACGAACCGCATCGGCCGCTTTGAAATGGCACAAGGGGGGACGCTGTTCCTCGATGAAATCGGCGATATCTCCCACGAAACCCAGATCAAACTTCTGCGCGTGCTGCAAGAGCGAAGTTTCG
>JBJXGP010000188.1:0-29772 GCA_046160425.1 Planctomycetaceae bacterium | reverse complement strand
CAATGCGCGGACGAGTGGAAAGCCAAATTATCGTTATGGGGAGAACCGGAATCGGGATATCCCCTTATGCAAAAATTGAAATCGACGTTCGATCCCGATCATCTGTTGAATCCGCATCGATTATTCGCGGCGATATGAACCAGTTGAGGATAATACTTCGTGAATCCGCAGAGTGAGTTACCGATCGTCAGTCCAGCGCCATCCGGAACGGAACGTCCGGTCGGTTCGGACATCGTCTACGATCGCTTTCTGGACTGCGTCCATTGCGGATTGTGTACCGCCGCGTGCCCGACGTATCTCGAAACCGGCAACGAGAACGACAGCCCGCGCGGACGCATTTACCTGATGCGAGCCGTCGTCGACGGCAAACTCGATCTCACGCCGACCGTCGAACGGCATCTCGATTTGTGCCTCGATTGCCGCAGTTGTGAAACGGCGTGCCCTTCGGGTGTGCAATACGGCCGCTTGATCGAGCCGTTTCGCGTCGAGATGCAGCAGCGTCGCAACGCAACCTCATCGACGACGTCCTCCGCTGCGCCGGCGTGGTTTCGCAAGTGGATTCTGTACGGCATTTTTCCGTATCCCGCCCGAATGCGATTGACGTTGTGGCCCGCTCGATTGATGCAATGGCTGAGACTCGACAAACTCGTCGAGTCGACCGGTCTCATCAAGTTGTTGCCGCAGTCGCTCCAGCGGATGCAGTCGTTGCTGCCGCCGCTGCGGATGACGCCTCGCGCCTTGCCCGCTTTTTTGCCGGCTCATGGACCCCGACGGGCCCGTGTCGCTTTGTTTACGGGCTGCGTCGCGGATGCCATGTTCCGGCATGTGCATTGGGCGACGGCTCGCGTCTTGCAGGCCAACGGTTGCGATGTGGTCATTCCTCGAAGTCAGGTCTGCTGCGGAGCAATTCATTATCACAGCGGTTCCGGTGAACCGGCGCTCGAGCTGGCCGAGACCAACGTCGCCGCATTTCCACTCGAAGAGGTCGACGCGGTGCTGGTCAACGTGGCCGGTTGCGGTTCGATGCTCAAAGATTACGGTCATATGTCTCACGAACTGAAGCCAAAGGATAAGGCCCGTTACGATCGGCTTTCGAAATTCGCCGGCAAGATCAAAGACGTTTCGCAGTTCCTCGCCGAGTTGGGTCTGGTGGCACCCAAGGGACAAATCCCATTCAAAGCCACATATCACGACGCCTGTCATCTGGCCCACGCGCAGAAAGTCCGCGAACAGCCGCGAGAAATTCTTGCACAGGTTCCCGGACTGGAACTGGTCCCGCTGGCGGAGTCCGACATCTGCTGCGGAGCGGCGGGGAGTTATAATCTCACTGAGCCGGAGATGTCCGACCGCCTGTCGAAAAGAAAACTGGATCACATCATCAACACAGGAGCGGAAATTCTCGTCAGTGCTAATGCGGGCTGCACGCTACAAATCCAGGCCGCACTGAGTAAGGCCGGCAGGAATGTCTGGGTCGCGCATCCTATGGAGATTCTCGATTACAGTTACCGCAATCAGACGCCGACCTGGTAACGGCGATTCGAGATCAAAGAATACAACGGATTGAAATGAACCCTCACCCAACCACATCGCTGCCTCAGATTCGTGGCATCGCATTCGACCTCGACGGTCTGATGTTCAATACAGAAGACGTCTTTGAGAAATCGGGGTGCGAACTGCTTCGTCGGCGCGGAAAAGAGATGACGAACGACGTCCGCGTCAACATGATGGGCCGACGCGCCCACGAGGCGTTTACCTATCTCGTTCGCGCGCTCGAATTGAAAGAAACGGTCGAAGAGTTACTCTCCGAATCGGAGCATATTTTTGGCGAGTACTTGGAAATCCACCTGGCACCGATGCCGGGGCTGTTCGAGCTGTTTTCGCACATCGAACACTGCCGCATTCCCAAGGGAGTCGCGACGTCATCTCACCGCGCGTATCTGGAAAATATTCTCAGCCGATATGAGTTACAGCCCCGGTTGCATTACACGCTCACGGCGGAAGACGTCACGCGGGGCAAGCCCGATCCGGAGATTTATCTCAAAGCGGCCCAGAAGCTGGGTATTTCCCCATCCGAAATGATGGTCCTCGAAGACAGCGAAGCGGGAACCAATGCCGCTGCCAGCGCGGGAGCGTATGTCGTGTCGGTCCCGCATGAGTACAGCCGGCATCACGATTTTTCACGAGCCCACTACATCGCCGGCAGCCTGCACGATCCGTTCGTGCTGTCGCTGCTGACTCCGGTGAACACACGCGAATGACCGGCTATGTGATCGATCTCATACGGGATGTCTCAACTGCTGTGCCTTGCTGGTGAGAGTGACAAATTCCACTGGATAGCCTTGCGGAGCATCGCCGCAGATAAATCTTGTCAGATTTTCTGTTATGATCGAGAAACTGATGCGGTTATGGAGATCATGAACCGTCAATTGTCTCCGGCATTCGGAAGGTCACTCCCATGCGTATCCCCGTCATTCAGGGCATCATCGATCGGCGAATTCTGGCGAACTTTCGCGTCGATCCCGATGTGATATCGAAGATTTTGCCGCCGCCTTTTCGTCCGAAACTTTTCAAGGAATACGCCATCGCCGGGATTTGTCTGATCCGACTGGCACACATTCGCCCTCGTTTTTTTCCACTCCCCTGGGGTCTTCGCTCGGAAAATGCCGCTCATCGCGTCGCCGTCGAATGGGACGTTAACGGCATCACTCAGCAGGGAGTTTACATCCCCCGGCGCGACACCGGTTCGAGACTCAACCTGTGGCTGGGAGGGAGAGTCTTCCCCGGAGTTCATCATTACGCGACGTTCAACGTTCATGAAACGGATGAGGCGCTATCCGTTTCGCTGCAAAGCACCGACGGCAAAACTCACGTACACGTCGCGGGGAACGTGACGGATCGACTCCCCGCTACTTCGGTGTTCCAGTCGCTCGATGAGGTCTCGCGATTTTTCGAAGCGGGAGCGTTGGGGTATTCCGTGACGCGCACACTTGGACGATACGACGGGCTGGAACTACACTGCGATCGCTGGCACATCGAGCCTCTCGATGTCACGCAGATCGAATCGAGTTACTTCGCGGATGAAACATTATTCCCCAGAGGTTCGGTCAGTTTCGATTGTGCTTTGCTGATGCGGAAGATCGCTCACGAATGGCACGGCCGGGGGGAATTGTGTTGTGCAACCTGAAATTTGTGAGGATGTGTGACGATCGCGAATCAATTCCGAACGCAACCTACACGGAATTGGCGCACTAAAAATTCGCCTGCCAAGACCATTACGGTTGATCCAACAATTCCTGCGTCATCTCGATCAACGCATCGAGCATTTTAACCGAGGCGTCCCGTTCCAACCGATTCGTTCCCAGCCAGGTTTCGTAGCCGCCGAGGTCGTGATGTCTTGGTGTGGGCAGATAACCGTAATAACCGTGGGCGAGGGACACCATGAAGCCAGGCTTGAGCGGGCTGCGGTCTTTGTATTCGAGGCCGATTTCGCAAAAGACTTCGTTGGGCATCGTCGCGATGGAGACGTCGCCGATCCGCAGCACTTGCAGCGGCAGGGCGAGTTGTTCCGGATAGTTCAGAATATTCTTCGTCCGCTCCGCATAAAAATGAGGCAGCTCCCAGTTGTTGCGATCCTCCGGTGCGGCAGCGAGAGTTTCATCGGCCCATTTGAGCTGTTCGGGCGTCGGTCGACGAGTCGCGATGGCAGGCTCGCGGTATCGTGCTCCCAATGTCACGTTGCGATTGTACGATAGGTTTGAGAGTGCGGCATGAACTTTTCCTGCGACATCGTGGGCAACGTATTGCATTTGCACGTATGGCTCTTGCCGTCCGCGAGGAGTGACGAAGTTGATATTGTTGACATCGCCGCTCGTTCCATTGGCGAGCATTCCGACGAATGGAGGATCCTGAGTGACGGCATTTTGCAGGCGGGCCAATTCATCGCCGAACATCGCGAAATAATCGGCGGAGATATCGCCATCGCGGACGCCCCCGACATAGTGCAGCGAATACGCGGCATAGAGCGAGATCGGTTTACCTTCAGGTTCGCGCACAGCGAAGAATGAGATCACGGGATCGGTCGGGCCGGCGGGCTCCGTCAGGTTCTCGCTTCCGGCGGCAGGATTCATCTTCACCAGATCGACTCCGCCGAACGGATTAGGAGGGATTGTCCCCGCCCGCATGTGCCAACGGCGGTTGTTAACGTGCTCGGGAGCATCGGCGGTCCCGAACGCGATTTCCGCAGGCCGCAAGCGGTTGTGGGCCGTTCGCACACCATCGGCGATTTTACGGGCGACGAATTTTTGATAGTCGTTCAATTCCTGCCATTCCTGAAATCGTTCCCCCAGCGCACTGGTCGCCGAGTGAGTATGCGTGGCACTGATCAGTACGTTTTCCAGCGGGATGCCGACGTCGTCCTGAATCAGTTTGCGCGCCTCGTCGCTGACGCTGCGATGAAGTCCCGCGAGATCGCAGATGACAATTGCCAGCTTCGTCTTGCCGTTGTCGAGCACGAGACATCGTACATTCAATTCATCGTGAATGTGCTTTGACGGATTTGGTTTGAATCCACCGACGATGTCACCGCCGATGAATGGCGTGATGTTGCTCGTCGCCGCACCGGCAAGCAGAGGGCCGGTCTCCGCCGCCGGAATCGAATTCGAAGTGGTGAACATAAACGAACACAGTAACAAGACAGGTAAGTATTTCATCGAAGTGATCCTTTTTTTATGAACGGTCGGGCGAATTTCGTCGAATGAATTCTGATCACTCGCCGATGAGCATTTGGGCATTTTGCGATTGAATTGCTTCGGTCACTGTTGTGCCGAGTTCCGATTCCTGAAACTTGAACAGGTTGGCTTCGAGAATGAAAAACGGGAAATGCGATCCGAACAGAATGCGTTCGGGCGGCACGAGTCTTACGAGTTTTTCCAAGCCGACGATCGATTCGGCATGTGATGTGTCGATGTAAACATTCCCCGCGCGCACGAGTTCCGCCAGCGGCGCACCGGCAATTGAAGTCCCCGTGTTGAGCAGAATCATTTTCAATTGCGGGCGCGCACTCATCAGTTCCTTGAGAGGCCCGGGCTGAACGTGCTGGATCGGCAACAATTTGTGATGTGTTCGCGGGTCTTCCATATACAAAGCCAACTGCACGATCAATCCTGCGGCTTCGGCAAGTGTGAGGAGTTCAGCGAACCGTGGGTCATCAAGCGTGTAACCGTGATAGTTGGGATGCAGCCGAATCGCCTGCATCTTATATTCATCATGGCAGCGGCGGAGATCGTCTTGCCAGTCGGGCAGCGTGGGATTCACCGTCCCGACCGGTCGGAGCAAACCATCACCATGTTTCTTGCATTCATCGACGAGACGGGAATTGACTTGCGCGACGTCCTTATGCAGCAGGCCGTCGAAACTGCCGGCCCACGCCTGCGTGATGTCCGATTGGCGGAGCTTTTCGACGAGAGCGGGCGTTTCATCGTAGGGAAGTCGACGGAACGGCCAGCGCGAAAGATAGACATTCACATCAGTGATCAAGGTCGAACTCCTTTGATGTGGAGGATCGGTTCCATCATTCTTCTCAAGTTCTTGCCGAGGATCAGCGACTTCTCCACATTGGAGATTTGCGCCCCCTTCACTTTGGCCAACTGCGTCGAGAAACTTCGACCGCCGATATCGCTCCCGTAGATGACGCGCTCGGCGCCGAGTTCGCGGACGGCCATTTCCACAAAACCAGCCGTCGGTTCCGAGCCAGCCAGATCGACGGAGACGTTCTTATATGGGCGGATCGCGCGAATCCCTTGTTCCCAGTCGCCACCCGTATGGCCGCAGATCAACGGCATGTCGGGATGTTTCGCGGCAAGTTCGGCCATATCCATCGGAGTCGATTCTCCTTCGAAATTTCCCATCGTTTTCAGCCACGTGTGTTGAAAGACGAGTGCCTTGAGTTCTCCGCAGCGACTCACGATCGCATCAAGTCGTTTGTCGTTACAGCGAACGGCGACCCATAATTTGATGCCGATCATCGGCCCATTGACGATGCAGCGTTCGATTTCCGCCAGGCTTTCATCGGGATACTTCGGATTCACATACGCAAAGCCGAACGCTCGATGATGCCAGTGACTGAGGGCTTGCAGCACCTCATCGTTCTGCCGGCGAAAATCCTGGGGATCGGGATCCAGCGAAAACGACAGTCCCATATAGACGACCAGCCGTTCGATCTGCATGCGGTCGGCATAGGCGATCATCTGCGCCATTTTTTCATCGACGGTCTTCCCCTCGACCCCCGAAATATGGCAATGCAAATCCCAGATCATGATGAAATTCCTGAATATCTATCGAGAAGATGCCGAATCGCTCAAAGGCAACATTTCGTTGGCTCAGTGAATCTTAAGCGAAGCCGTGGTCCTTCATCCAACGGACGTACGTCGAAGCATAGCGATCGAGGTTTTCGACGCTCCCGCCGTCGCGGATGGGTGAGCACATTTCATAGTTCGCGATCCCGTCAAACCCTCCTTCTTTCAGCCCGCTGAAAAAAGCTTTGTAATCGATGAACCCCGTCCCGAAGGGAACGGCCCTGACCGCATCGGGCTGAATGCGGTCGTAATTGATGACATCGGGACGGTAGCGGTATCGCGACAGCCGAATGTAATCCGCATTCGTCGTGATCGCGGTGTGGGGAGCGGCGATCAAAGCGGATTGATACAAGTCTTCTCCACGCAAAGCGGGGGACCATGCATCGAAGCCGAGTCGGCAGTTCTTGCGATTGACGTCGTGAAGAAATTCGAGCAGCGTTTCGGTGCCGACGGCGAGATCGTGATGATTCTGCACGGCGATCGTGACCCCGCGATCGAGAGCATGGTCGCATATTTCCTGGATCGCTTTCACAGTACGACTCCAGACAGAGAAAAAGGCTTGGCCGTCGCTTTCATAGGCGGTGAACAGTCGAACGACAGGCGCTTCCAGTTTTGAGGCGAGATCGACGAGGCGGTTGACGAATGAAATCTGCATTTCGAGATAGGGGACTTCCGGCGCAACGGGACTGCCGAAGTCGGTGTACGCGGCGACAACGGAACACCGCACACCTTCTTTTTTCAACAGCGCCGTTAAATGTGCGACGTGTGCATCAGAAGTATCGAGAGGGGAGAGATGCGGTCTTTTCCCCGCCAGCATCACCGATTTGTATCCGAGTTTCGCCGACTTCGCGATAAAATCATCGGTGTTCAGCGCATGCTGTCCCCAGTAACCGGCATAGCTGACAGAAAACAGGCTCAATTCCATCGGTTATCTCCGCATCTCTGTAAATCGCTTCAGTCGCAAATCAACAGACCCTGATTCATGTGAATCGAACGATCGAACTCACTATACTGTTCAGAGTAAGTATACTGGTGACGATTTTCCATCGATAGGTACCCTGCAAAGGCCGACGTCGAAATATTAACGACTCGACTTTGCCGTTGTTTCGATTGACTGCTTTCTCGCAAGGAACTCGTATGTCCGCAACTCCGCAGTTATTGCTTGACCTCAACTTTTGTCGGCAGAGACAACGTCGGTTGATCGACTGGATGCAGTGCCAGAACATCGACAGGGCGTTATTGGTATCGCACGATAACGTGCAATATTTCACCGGTTTTCGGCCGCATCGATTGATGTCAGCCGCAGTCCTGCTGAAAACAGATGGCTCGTGTACGCTGATCGCACCCAATGAAGCCCCCAGTCATGCCGCCGCGGATGAAATCATCTCGTTTGCCGCTCAACATTATGCGACGTTACGCCAGGATCAAGTGAGCGCCATTGCGCCGCTGCTCGAGAAAGTCGCCGGCCCGGCGTCGAACAGAGCACGTTGGGGAGTGGAATTCGCCTGCTGCCCAGCCGCTTTGCTCAACGCGTTGGGAATTGAAAAAAACTCAGTGCAACTCGCCGATGTGGAACCGGCGCTCTGGCAGATTCGCCGACGAAAAGACCCCGATGAATTGGCGATGATCGGGCGTGCGATTGCGTGCAGCGAGGCGATGTATGCCAAAGCCCGCGATATCATTGAGCAGGGATTGACCGAAATCGAAGTTTACAATGAATTGCAGGCCGCTGCCGTCGAAGTCGCCGGCGAACCGTTGACCGCTTTCGGGAATGATTTCCAATGCGGCACACCAGGTGGACCTCCGCGACCACGAGCCATCGAAGCGGGCGAGTTATACATCCTCGACCTGGGACCGGCTTATCGTGGATACTACGCCGACAGTTGCCGCACGTTCGCGGTCAGTCCCACGCTGACTGATCTGCAACGACGCGCGTGGGACAAGCTGGTTGAGGTGTTGCAGATGGTCGAAGAGACGGTGAAGCCGGGCATCAGTTGCAAGCAACTGTTTCTGCGGTCAAAAGAGATGTTGGATGCTTATCTCCCCGGGGCGTTCTTTCACCATCTGGGGCACGGCGTCGGGATATTTCCGCACGAGGCTCCGCATTTGAATTCGGCGTGGGACGACCACTTTGAAGAAGGGGATGTCTTTACCGCAGAACCGGGACTCTACACCGTCGAACTGCGCGGCGGGATTCGACTCGAGCACATGTACCGAGTCACAGCGACGGGAATCGAACGATTGATTCGGACGCCGTTAGAGATGACGAAGTAAGAAGTGGTGTAACAAGAAAGACGCCCACCGGATTTACCCCGTGGGCGTCTTTCGTTCGAATATTGGACCACCAATGTTGATGGAACGGTTGAGATTACTCGGCGACCTTACCGTAGAAGCCACCTTTATTCAAAGCGGCGAGAGCTTCGGTCTCAACGATGTCGGTACCGGTCAACGTGACCGAACCGGCTTCGCGATCGACGTCGACTTTGGAGACTCCTTTGACATCCTTGACGGCGGTGTGGGCATCTTTCACGCAAGCGCCGCAGCAGAGATGCACGCCCGTAAAAGTGATCGTTGCGGTTGTGGCATCTTTTTTCGCCCCGGCATCCGGGAATGGCAGGTCTTTCTTGCCATGCTTGGCCGTACCGAAAAATCCACCCTTGGATAAGGCTTCGATTCCGCGTTCTGCAGCATCATCGTCGGTGGCTTTGAAGGCCACGACCTTGGTATTGCGATCGCAAACGACGTCACTGACGCCATCAATGCCCGTCAAGGCTTCGTTGACTCCATCGACACAGGCGCCGCAGCAGAGATGCACGCCCTTAACGGTGACTTCAGCCGCTTGAAGTGGAAACGCGGAAAAACTCGCGAGGAATGCTACGGAAGTAAGAACAAATGATTTCATAGTTTTCATCTCCTGAATGGGGTGTTCTGAGACGGTGAGTCGTAGAGGCCGAAATCCCTTGACCATCCGAATAGAATATTCGGGAATGAAAAAGTTATCAACTCGATTTCGTTTCATAATTTATACATATCGATAATGGCGAATGTAAAGTCACGATGAATGCTTCCTGTGACGGTCGTGACAGATCGGGGCGGGCGGAGAACATAACATCAGTCCACAGCCGGGAAAACCGATGTCAAGAGTCGAACGGAGCCGAGGGATTTTATTCATTGTTGGTGATATCCACGTTTTTATCGGACTAATTGTGAACGCATGTGCGCATTTTTCAATATATCCTTGAAATCAGTAGCGACTTATGTTATTTTATGAATTTATCCTTTTGCTCGAATTTCGTTCGAATGTTTCATCTCGCCTAAAGGTTATCTTCTAAAGCAAAGCTACGGGATCGTATCTCCCGTGACATTTTGGACGGTTGCCGACTCACATTCTCAAAGGATTTAGAGCGTGGCACATATCAAATTCCAGCGGATTTTCCAGTTACCAGTTCTGGTGCCGGTGTTCTTGTCCGCATTTCTGTTGAATTCTTTTTCCGTCGCAAATCGCGAGCAACAGGCGTTTGCCGCTGAAAAAGCGGCCAAGCCCGACGCCGCCAAAAAAGCGATTGAAAAAGTCGCAGAACCATCGGCCCCCGTCAAACTCATCAGCGCCCAGACTCTCGATGAGGCATTGAACCAGGAAAACGAAATCCGTGGAGTCACTCAGTCATCCGAGCCGCTGGTTTCCGATTTGACATTTATCAGACGGATCTCGGTCGATCTGATCGGAAGAATCCCCTCGACAGAGGAAGTCGATGAATTTCTTTCCTGGCCCGAAAATGAACGTCGCGCGAAAATCATCGACAAATTGATGGTCGATGACCGCTTTGTCGACCGTTGGACGACCTTTTATGCCGACCTCCTTCGCCTGCGTTCCAACGCCGAGGGTGGGTCCGCTGCAATTGCCTATATTCACCGTTCCTTGTCCAACGACGTCCCTTACGATGAACTATGCCGTCAGTTGATCTCAAAGAACGGCAAAGCCGGGGCCGTTCCCGAAGTCGGTTTTATTCTCGGTGACGGAGCCGACCCGATGGCGATGGCCGGCGTGACGGCACAAGTCTTTATGGGGGTTCGTGTTGCGTGCGCTCAATGCCACGACCATCCCTTCGACGTCTGGAAGCGGGAAGATTTCTACGGACTCGCCGCCTATTACGGCAAGACGCGCCGAGTCGAAAACCAATTCACAAATACGATCTATACGACGGAAGCCGGCGAGACGCTGGTTCTTTGGCCCCCGGAAGGGGTCGGCAACGCAGAGGATCGCAAGCCTATGAATCCGCGATTCCCCTTTGCGATGGTTCCCGAAGATCATGCCAGCATCGTGCGCCTCAACGCCCGTCGGAAGGCACTGGCCGAAGAAAAGGCTGCATTGCTGGCGCAACAGGAATCTGCGGTGAATGCGGACGATGCCTTGGACGACTTGCTGGCGGATGCTGACAAGAAGGCCGATAAGCAAACGCGAGCGAACAAGCAGGATGAAGCGGTCGAAGAGGCTCGATCCGAAGTGCGGAAAATCGGCAAGACCGGCGGGCGCAACATGTCGAGCGAATGGCGACTGGAACTTGCCGAGCAAATCACCAGCCCGCGGAACCGCTATTTTTCCCGCTGTTTTGTGAATCGCGTCTGGTCGGAATTGATCGGGCGAGGATTCGTCAATCCGCTGGACGACTTCAATCAGAATAACCCCCACAGCCACCCCCAAACGCTCGATTACCTCGCCGATGAATTCGTGGCCAGCAATTATGACTTGCGGACGCTGGTTCGCCTGGTCGTATCCAGCGAAGTCTACCAGCGAGGCCACACCACGATTGCCGATGAATCGCTGCGCGGTGAATTGGAGACGTCGTTTCTGGCCCTTCCCACTCGCCGCATGAATAGCGAAGCGTTGTACGATAGCATCGTCATCGCCGGGCATTTATTCAGCGTCAAGCACGAAGCGGGCAAGAACATGAAAACGGTCTGGACCGAATCCCGTATCCCGAAAATTCCCTCCGGTGAAGGTCTGAAGGGACAATCTCTCGCCGGGACTGATGGCAAAGTCATGACGCGCCAGATGGCGGCGAACGTCGGCTCCGATGAACAGGCTCCGGGTTACGACCTCGAAGGAGCAGTTGAGTTGGATTTCGACAAGATACTCGAAGAAAACCCCGATGATCTCGCCGAAGATGAAGGCGAAACAGAAGTCAAGGTCGAGCAGATGAAGGCGATGTCGCGAGAAGAAATCGAAGCCGAACGGATGAGAATGCAGGCCCAGGAAAACTCCTATGCCTTCATCGAGCGCTTCGCCAGACAACAACTCGATGATAACCCGTCTTTCATCAGCTCTTTCCGCATGGCGTCTCCCGCAGATCCCGAGCACTTCCTGCGAGTCTTCGGCCAGCCAGAGCGCGTTCAACTCGGCGAGACGAGAGACCATGCCCCCTCCATGAGACAGGCACTGATGCTGTTGAACGGGCGATTGAGCCACGAAGCGGCCCGTGTTGGCGAACTCGAACCATCCTATGTTCTACTGGTCGGCCCTCGACAAAATGTGAAGAAAGCCGTGGAATTGGCTTACTTGGAAATCCTGACCCGCACCCCCACGGAAACCGAGTTGGATGAAGGTCTCGAGATCGTCAGTGCCAACGAGAGTTCGGTCGATGGCTTGGCCGATCTGCGGTGGGTATTGCTCAATTGCAATGAATTCCGCTTTGTTCCCTGAACTTTTGCAAGTCACTATGCGGATCGAAAGGCCATCAGGCCGGTTAAAAATTCAATGATGCCTCTTGGCATCACGTTTGTGAGATCAATCGATTAACGTCTAACGTCCAAATTTTGCGTAACAAACAGAGTCAAACTTTCTTCCCCCCGTGTTGAACAAGGAGTTCACTGATGAAGTCATGTCCCGATTATCGTATGACCCGTCGGACGATGCTGGGAGCCACCGGCGCAACCCTATTCGGCCTTCAATTACGTGATCTACTTGCCTATACGGGTGCGGCGACCCAGACCAAAGCCGAACATGTCATCCTCTTCTGGAACGGCGGCGGCATGACCCATCTCGATACGTGGGATCCCAAGCCGGGACGTCCCACCCAAGGGGAATTCAAGCCCATCGATACCTCGGTCCCGGGGATTCAGATTTCGGAAATCTTCCCGCAACTCGCCCAGCAAATGCACCACTGCGCTCTCGTGCGATCGATCGCCGGAACGCAAGGGGATCACGGTCGCGGAACATACAACGTACAGACGAGCTATCAATCGACTCCCAATATTCTGCACCCGGGATTCGGTTCGGTCGTCGTCCACGAAAAAGAGAAGATGGGCGATCTCCCGTCATTCGTGTCGATCAGCGGTCGGGCTGCCCGCGCCAGCTACCTCGGTCAGACCTGCGAGGCCTACTTCGTCGGTGCCCCGGGAGAAAAAGATCCCTACCTGGCCTTTCCGGAAGGAATCACCCAGGTTCGAGGCAACAAGCGGCTTGAGGTTCTCGAACGCTTTAATCAGCGCTACGGCCAAAAGAATCCCGGTGAATCCAACGTTGCGTCGCAAACCGCCATCAATGAAGCGGTGAAACTGATGCGAAGCCCGGCCCTGGCGGCATTCGAGCTTGACAAGGTGCCGACGACGATGCTTAACCGATACGGCGACAACACGTTCGGCCGCGGCGTCATGCTCGCTAAACAACTCGTTGAAACGGGCGTCCGTTTCGTACAGGTCAACCGCGGCGGATTCGATACCCACTCCGCCAACTTCCCTGCCATGCAGGCTCACGGTGAAGTGATGGATCCGGCCTTGGCCTCGCTGGTCGAAGACTTGGCCGAATCGGGAATGCTCAAGAAAACGTTGATCGTCATGTTGAGCGAATTCGGACGAACTCCGAATATCAACGAAGATGCCGGTCGCGATCACTGGGCCAATGTTTTCAGTTGCTTCGTCGCCGGTGGTGGCATCACCGGTGGGAAGGTCATCGGCTCGTCGGATGAAGATGGTTACGAGCCGAAGGACAACCCGGTCAAAGTGGCTGACCTGCACGCGACGTTCTGTCAGTCGCTGGGAATCGATCCCAACAAACAAGTGATGACACCGCTCCAGCGTCCCATGAAACTCGTCGACAGCGGTACTCCGATTGCAGATCTGTTTGCATAAAGTAATTGCCGTTTGTTTCACACCGTAACGGCGGTTTCTAAAGGTTATTGGGTGGTGTCCTGATGGTGATCGGGTGGAAACCACGCCCCTCACAAAGCCTGATGGGCGTGCCGCTCGCCAATTAGAACTCCATCGGATATTGAGAATGTTTCTGTAACCCTTGACAAGGTTTAGGCCGTAAATCGTCATCCTGGCGATCAAAGCGCCGGACTTGGCAACAGGCACATAAACATGTTTCTCAAACTGCGGCACATGCGAGGCATTCGAATCAAGGTCGGCTCGACATTTTGCCGGGTCGACCTTTTTACATAATTTGAACTGTTGAATGTATTTTCTTGTGAAGGCGATGAATGCAGTTCGGTCATCATCAGATCTCTTCGCGGATGCGTCAAATCGAATGCGACGATTGTACCGAGGGTCATCGACCGGGCGATCGTCGATCGAAAGGTCGGAGTTGACTGTGGCTGCATCTCCGCTTTAGTCTAGATAAGCGTCGGCGAGTCCCTGATCTTGAACCTCTTTTGATATTTGGCCTTTCCGACCTGCCGCTTCGAATAACGATTGTCAAAGTTTGTCGCTGATCGATATGATTCGTCGATCAACGGCCTGGAATACATGATCGGCGAAGATGCCGATCGGTTCCCCAGTCCTGTAAGACTGAAGCCTTCTGCATGGATGCAAAATTCGATCTGTTTCGCATCAGCCAGAACTGAATTCATGCCCCCGACGAGTCGAGAATCGGCAATCGCGCGGAGTATGAAGCAGATGGTAAGTTTTTTGGACTAAGGGGGCGGACGTGAACGCATTTCGTGAATTTCGACCGGGGTTGATGCTGTCGCTCGCCCTCTTGGCTGTAGCGGGCATCGCCGTCCATGGACTGTATGCTCAAGAGACGGCGACCGATTCTGCCGAAGGCGATGCGGCTTCGGGCGGTCTTCGGGGTTCGATCGTCGAAGACCGAACCGCCTCCAAATTGATTGAGGCGGGCGACGCCCGCATGGATGCCAACGAACCCGACAAAGCGGTCGAAATCTGGGAATCGGTTCTCGAGCGTTATCCTCGCAGCCGATACCGGTTTGTCGCGCACATGCGACTGGGCGATTACTACCTGCATCGCGACCGTGCGTACGATAAGGCCCGCGTCCACTTCGAAGTCGCCGCGAGTGAAGACAACTCTGACGAAGAACAGAGAGCCGAAGCGACGTTGCGTTTAGGGGTTTCGCATTTCGAAGCGAGAAACCACGGCAAATGCTTTCAATCGATGCGAGACGTCATCGAGAAATTTCCGGTCAGTCCTCAGGTCAATCACGCCTATTACTACATCGGGCTGGCCCATTTTCAGTTGGGGCATTACAGCCGAGCCATTGCCGCTCTTGAAAAAGTAGGAACGAACGTCTCGGAATCTGACGGCATGATTCCCAAGGCGGAAGCTGGTAAGCGGTTCTTTATTAAAATCGAAGACGCCGATCTGGCGGTACTCGAAACCAATCAGGCGATCGACGTGAAGTGCGAAACGCAATCGGGCGACGCGGAACTCGTCAAGTGTTATCCCGTCGGCAGAAATGTGCGGATTGCCTTGGGAAGCATCGCCACCGCGCTGGGCAAAACCGTGAAGGGGAACGGCCGCCTGGAAGTCATCGGCAACGATCAAGTCAGCATCACATATGTCGATTCTCACACCGCCGACCGGACATTCGATCGACCGGTGGGGAAAGCCGTCACCGTCGTCAGCAATGCGATGGTGACGGTCATGGATGGGGCATATAACGAAGCGCTGCAAGGAGTCGTGCTCGATAAATCGGTCAACGTGCAAATCATCGATCTCGATCGCGATCTTGGCGATGCCGCCGAAACGTTGACCGCCGTCGTTGAAGTCTTCCGCACCAAGACGGAAGAGGAGCTGGAAAACGAAGCGATCGCCAAGCAGCAGGCCGCCGCACAGAATCCGGCAGCGACCACCGATAACGTTGAGGCCGCAGACGGTGAAGAGGAAATCGAACGCTTGAAACGAATCGATCGACTCGAAGTGACGCTGACCGAGGCAAAAATCAAGCAGAGTGCCGCACCGACGTTGCCGTCCGTTGAAAAAGAGGCCGTCAGCGATGGCGAATCGACGCCGACGGATGCCAAACCGGAGGACAAGGAAAATTCGAAGGCAGGCAAGGACGCCAAACCGGCGCCCAAATCAACCGACAAAGACGCTGAGCCTGGGTCGAAGAAGGAAGCACCTGCGAGCGAGGGAACTCCGGAGACCGAACCTTTGGTATCGGCATCGGCGGAACCCATCGACGACGGCTCGATTCACAGCGGAATCTTTCGCGGCACCCTCCAGCTCACGAAGGCCGATCTCCCGGTCGAGAACGACGACCAGCTTCAAGCGCTCCCCGGCGACATCATTCGCATTACTTATGTCGATGAACGAAATCTATCTCCGGATTCGAGAATCGTCCTGGGGGACGCGCGATGCATCGAGGGCAACCTGGGCGGAGTCCGCGTGACGCGGGCTTTGATCTCCGATGAAGAACTGCGCGTCCGAACAAAACTGAAGACGGCCGATGCCCTAATGAACATCGGGAACCGCTACAAGGAATTCGGTCTGGGAGAAAACGCGGACACCAAATATCAAAGCGCCCTGCAAGTCTGTGAAGAAATCATGCAGGAAGCGACCCAGACGGGCGGACAGTTGCTCGAAGAAACCTACGTGCAACTCTGGCAGATCTATTTCGCGATGGATCAGCTCGATCTGGCGGCGGTGATGGCGTCCCGGTTGCAGCGGGAGTTTCCCGAGAGCGGCTTCGTCGATGATGCGCTCCTGCAACTCGCCGACGTTGCCCGCAAACAGAAAAATTACAACCGTGCGATCGGGATTTATACGCGACTGGTCAACATGCAGACGAGCCAGTTGCGAGGTGATGCCCAGTTTGGCATTGCAGAATGTTACGACGAAATGGCGGCCGAGGCACCCGAACAGCAGGCGACGCAGTTGTTCGACCGGGCCTTCCAGGAATACAAGAAGGTATTCGACCAGTATCCCGATAGCGGCCGCGTCGGCGAAGCGGTCGCTAAAATGGCCAATTATTACTATCGGCAGAAGGACTACACGCGGGCGATCGACACCTTCGAAACCGTGCTGGCAAGTCATCCCGATGCGAAATTTCTTGACGTGATCCTGTTCAATTACGGTCGTTGTTTATATCGCATGAATCGCAAGGACGACGCACGCCGTCGTTTCGATCAGTTGATTTCCGATTATCCCGAAAGTCCGCTGGCAGTTGATGCCAAGAAGATCTCCGAAGCGCTTGCCAAAGCCACCCCGTGAGCTCATACCTCTATGTTAATCCGCAGAAATACTTGGGTCCGTTCGAACGTTTTTCAAATTACATTCATGCCAATACAGCCAAGATATTTCTGCGGGAGCACTTAGTTCTGCCAAGATTTGCCCCGCATGTGATATTCAGCGTCCGCGTGAGAATGAATTGACGGTCACTTATTTCGCAGACCAGGACAAACGATTGTCGGCATCATCCGCAGCGGGCGATGAGGCCGATTTTGATTGAGACGGCGACAAGCCATCGCGAACGCGACTTGAATCCAGAATTGAATCCAGAAACGTTATGTGACTTCTCGCTTGAAAGGAATTCCGTATGAAACGCCTCAGAGGATTTCTCATTGCAGTCCTGGCGGTTTTGAACGGACACGTATCCGGCTATCTTTTTGCACAGGAAAAGCCGCCGGCTCAAAATGAACCGGAGCAAGTCATCGACGACGTTTCGCGCGAAGCGATGCTCCTGGAAACCGACTTGGGGAAATTCAAGGCGACGACTCCCGAAGCGGCTGACGTGATGGTCAAGCTCGCCGACCTCTACCACGCCAATGGCCGGGTGTTCGGTTTGATCCGGGTCACGCAGCGATTCGTCAGCGCCCATCCGCAAGATACACGGCATGCCGCGATGATGCTGAAATTGATCGACGGACTGGAAGGGGTCGCCCGCAATAAGGAAGTGACCGCGACGTGCCGTCAATTCCTGACGAATTATCCTGATGCTCCGCAATGCGCAGAGATCGAAGTCCGTCTGGCGGACGCACTGCAACAGATGCCTAATGAATATGACGCGACAGGCGATGCGTGCCGCGCAGTCTGGCGACGTCAACCGCAGACCGGGATCGGCAAACAATACGCTTTGCTCTCGCAATATTATTACTCCGCCTACAACGACAAGAATGCGTACTCCAAAGCCGCAATGCTTGCGGACGAAATGCTCGACGCCATGCCCGTCGACCTGTTTCTCGAAGAGATCATGTGGCAAGGCGTCGCCCAATGGCGGCGCGGTAGCGAATGGGCCAAGGCAAATGCCACGTCACTCAAGATGCTCGCTAAGGGAATTCCCACCGATCGAATCCGGCTTCGTCAGTTGCATTACCAGATTGCGCAGAACTACTCAAATCTCGGCCAATGGGCCAATAGCGTGGCCAGCTATCGGCAGGCCCGCGCCATTCAGGATGACATGGATGTGCATTATACTCTCGCCAATGCCATGTACAACGATGCCGCGCTCAAGGCGGCGGAAATGGATCAACTCGTAACTGAGTTCTTCCAGAAGTATCCCGATAAGCCCGACCGGCTCTATCTGCGCGGCCTGCTGGCGCTGAAATATGAACGGGAAGGAGACAAGGCGACCGCTCACCGATTATTCGGAGAACTCCTGCCATTCGATGCTTTGAGAAATTCCAACGCATCCGCGTTTCTGCGCACAGATCCCAATGTAACGCCCAATTATCCCGCACTCGAGTCCGTTCTGGTACAGGCGATAGCCAATAATGCCTATGACTACGACAAGACCTACCTTCGATACATTCTGGCATTCGAATTGTATCGCGATCGTATGAAAGACGACTCTAAAATGAGGGTGGTGCTGCGCGAAATGATCACGCAGTCGCCGACGAATGACAGTTACGTTCGCAGTGCCATCGAAACGCTATTGTATACGCCCGAAAGCGAACAATCGTTCCAGGCCGACGTGGCGCTGATTCTCAAAGCGCGCCGCGACTTCGTCGAATTGGCGACCTTTCGCTCGATGCCGCTGGCATGGCTGCAACAGGCCGAGAAGAACGACATGCACAAGGCGCACGCCGAATACATGAAAGCGCAACTGGCGCTCTCCGACCAGGATATCGTCATTCGTCATTGGGTCATCGGCGAGTCGAACGATCCCGCCGGAGCGCAATCTCGAGATCATCTGATCCTCACGCAACTCGGCGCGCTCAATGACAAGCAGTATTACCAGATCGTTTCGCAGCAGGCGTATTACGTGCGATATTCGGCTCCAGCGGATCAACGCCCCAACTGTGTCTCGCTGTACGGCAAGCTCGCACAGAAATTCCCCAAGGATGAAAGCATCGCCCTGGCATTTTTACAGACGGCAACCGATTACGGGCCGGTCGACGTTGCCAAGGCCGCGACGGAACACGTGCTGACGCAGACGGTATCGGCGAACAATTCCGAATTGTATCGTCGGCTGGCACAAGCTGCGGAACAGAACAAAGATCCCGAACTCATGAAGCGCATTCTGAACTGGATCGTCGCCAACGAACAACGGCTCGGCCCCAGCATCGGTTACGCTCATTATATCGGCGATATTCTAGCGAACCAGAATCTGATTCCTGATGCCATCGCTTATTGGCGCTCGCATGTGACCGTCGACTTGAATCAGTACGATTCTTACTACTGCGCTTCTCGAGTCGCCGCGAGGCTGATGGATGCCGAGCGCATTCAGTTCCTCAACGAATTGACGCAGCTCAACAGCATCTATCACGGCACCTATGCCACATGGCTGGCCGACGAATACTTCAAACTCAATGACCTGCCGAAGTTTCAAGCCACTTTGCAGGCCGCTCGTTTGAAGCAGGACCAGATTTTCTATCGTCCGTGGTCGGTCGACAACGCATTGCCGATTCAGTGGATTCACGCGTTACGCGGTAAGCTGGATGCAACCGAACAGGATAAACGGCTCGTTTTCACGACATTGCGTGATTTTAATTACGGCTTATCGGCCGCCGTCGCGGAACTGGCACTCTGGGAAATGACAACGGCGAAGGATGCTCTCCCATCATCGTATCTTTTGACATTGCAGAAAATGACGCGCATCGCCGGCGACGCCACGTATGACTGGGATCAGATGAATATCTTCGTCCAGTCGGCGCTATCGAAAAAAGACTACGTCACCGCCGCGACGCTGTTGACCGGCATGCTGGCTAATATTCCGCAGGTGGATGAAGGCCGGAAGCAAACCGGGCGTGAACTCGTGGCTCAGAGTTATTCCCGCATCGGCGGCGTCGGCGTGACGATCGACGAAAAGAGCGAGATCGCTCCGCTGTTGCAAGCCGGACTGCATCTCCGGTTAGGCGATGAAACTCTGGCGTGGGAAACGTACCAGAAGAACCTGCCGCTTTTCGATCAGCATCGTTATGAAGTTCCCGTCGACCTGCTGCTGTTCATCTGCAATCGGCATATCGTCGGAGGAGGCGATGAGAATCACAATCGCGTGGAAGACATTCTGCGGAGCTGGTTGGTGAAGTACGGCGAGGTGAAAGAATTCGATACGTCGATCGCCGCCGAAGTGCAATTGCTGCTCGCCAAGAACTTCTTTCAGGCCAAACGATTCGACGTCGCCCGATCGGAGTATGAAACCGTGATGAATCGTTATCCGGAGACTCCCCAGGCCGTCGAAGCCGAATTCGGTATCGGCGAATCGTACATGGCGCAAAAGGTCTACGATCAGGCCGAAACGGTCTTCGAAAAGCTGTCGCATAGCCGAGTCACCGAAATCGTCGTGCGGGCGGAATTTCTTCGCGGTGTTCTGGCCCATCGGCGCGGCGACCCCGACGAAGCACGCAATATTTTCCGAGCCGTGCTCGATAAAGTTCCGAACGTCGAACTGGCGAATCAGGCGCTCTACCAGCTTTCCGAAGTGTATCGCCAGGAAGAACGGTACATGGATCAACTCAATCTGTTGAATACCGTCGGACGACTCGGACAATCGAGCAAAAGAACGCATCGACCGGGCATGCCGTTGTCGATCGTCGTGCAGGACAGCGACCTCGGCATCAGCCGCGGGCAGAGCAAAGTGCCGGTGATCGTGACGACCGAACCGGGTGGAGACAAAGAGGTCGTCTATCTCACCTCCGGCGGCGCAGGGCGAGGACTGTTCCGCACCGATCTCGATACCAAACTCGGCGTTGTCACGCAGGACGACCACGTATTGCAATTGACCGGCAAGGATATCATCCGCTGCGATTATCCGGATGAATTCAAGAAGGAGTTCCGCAAAGTACCGTTTTCTGACGTGGAAATCCACATGGCTGCCGACGGGAAATTCGAGATGGCCAGCAGCCGCATCGTCGATCAGAAACAAGAATCGTTCAGCGAACAATTGCAAAAGGAAATTAACGATACCCCCGAGTCCAACGAACGGCGTGCCTCGCAAATTCGCCCCGCGTGGCAGATCAAGCCGGGAAATCAGATTTATCTTCGCGCCGAAGATCCCGACCGCGATCATTCCGATGAACCCGATCAGGTCGTCGTGAAGCTCGATGCCGAGAGCGGCGACGTGTTGCAGGTGAAATTGCAGGAAACCGGGCCGCATACCGGTATTTTTGAAGGGACCGCCCAAACGGGTGAACTCCCCGCCGGCGCACTGGCCAGCGATACCTCGATCCAGCACAGTCCACTGATGGCGATCGATCGCGATCCGAATACGTTCTGGATGAGCGAGCCTGATGGCGCGACTCCGAAATTCTTGACGGTTGACATGAAGGATCTAAAGACGATCAACCGCGTGCGACTCAGTTCGCCCCGTGCCGATCAGCACATTCCGATTCGCGGAGATATCATGGGGAGCAATGACGGACAGTTCTGGTTCCGCATCGCCACTCATCCCAAGCCCGCCCCCACGCCTGCGGTCACCGAAGAATTTGGGCACATGAAGCGCCGCGTATTTGAAGGGAACTACATCGGATATTCGAACTGGCAACAGATCGTCAACCTGAGCAAGAACATTCAGCCCGTCGAGGAAGAAGAAGTCAACGAATTACTCTGGTCGAAGCCGGCCGACGCAGCGGACGCTCAAAACCCGTACACAGTTATCTGGCAGGGGATGCTGGTCCAGGACCGGCCGGGCGCTGCCCGTATCATGGTTCAGGCGAATACGACGGCGGTCTGGATCGATCACAATCTCGAACTCGAGGTCGGACCTGGAAACCGTTCGGTCGACGTCTGGCTCGAGGCGGGAACGCATCCGCTGACGATCTTCGCCGCGGCGGCAAACGCCAGTCAGGGGGTCTCGGCGACGATCGCCCGCCAGGATCATCGCGCGGATACGATTGTTGCGCTTCCATTCCGCGCCGCCGATTTTGATCTCTCTCGTCCCAACCTTGAGCCGGCCAAACCGCGAGCGCCGATTCGCAGTGATTTCGGCCGATCCGAATGGACGATGGAATTCGAACCGATGGAACTTCGGTATGTGAAGCTCGTGATCCACGAATTTCTCGGCGAAGCCGTCGCCATCAATCACGTCGAAATCGCTGGTGAGGATGATGAAATCTTCATCCCGACCGAATATGACATTCTCACACTCCCCGATAACGAGACGCTGGAAATCGCCGGCGGCGACGTGATCACAGGCAATTACACCGATGAGTTCACGCAGGGAGATCTGGAGCACAGCCGTTTGCTGTCGAGCCAACTCACGGCGACCTATTACAATGCGGCGGTAACTCCGATTTCGTATGATTTCGTGAAGGACACCAATGGAAACGTCTATACGCTGCGAAAGACATTGAAGCGCATCGAACCGGGTGAGCGATTCATCGTCGAGATCGTCGATTTCGACCACGACAAAACCGATGAAGCCGATACGGTCGGATTTGAAATGATCACCAGCAGCGGCGAGGCGATCGAATACATAGCCACGGAAACAAACCAGAATACGGGAATCTTCACAAAGGAAATCGACACCTCCGCCAAGAAGGAAGAGGGAAAGATTCTGGTACAGAAGGGAGAGCGGTTATTCCTGCGGTATCTCGATTCGCAGAATACGTTCCCAGGACATGCGGTTCCCCGTGAATCCGCTGTGTATGTCAATCAACCCTCGGAGGCACAGATCCGCATTCTGGAATCGCGAGTCATACCCGCCGTCGATCCGCAACTCGGCCCTCCACAATTCATTTATCAAGTGACCGATGACCGACCTGAAACGGCCGCCGTCGCATTCGAGGCTCCGCTGACCGTCGAAGTGATCGATCCCGATTCAGCCAAGGACAGCGGCAGCAAAATCATCGTCTCGCTGAAGACGACCGATGGAGCGACCGTCGATGTGGAATGCGTCGTGTCGGGGGCGTATACGCGCACCTTTAATCAGGTGTCTCGAGAATCCGCCGACAACATCGCACTGGAAGATGGCCGATTCGTCGGACAAGTGATCTTACAACTGGGGAGCAGCACGAGTCCAAATCTCGTTCCCGTTCATTCGGAAATGCCGAGAAATTTGATCGGTGGCCCAAACGTCTCGGATGAAAACGGCCAGGGATCCGCCGTTGATCGCAGCCTGGTGACAAAGGTTCTCAATCTGACCGGGAAAGACCGCATTGCGGCCCTTTATAAGGATGCGTTAAGACCCAACGGCAAGGCGCAGAACTTGTCGGCACAAGCCCGCCTGGTTACGACCGGTAAGCTCGCCTGCACCGACCGCGAATACGAAAAGCCCGTGACTCAATTGCACGTCGGCGAGAAACTCTTTTTGCGAGTCGAAGACGCCGATCGCGACATCACCGACGAACGCGATGCAATCGACGTTGAGATCACGACGGAGTTCGGCGATAAGGAATCGGTCCCGTTATACGAAACGTTGCAGCATAGCGGCATATTCACGGGATCGCTGACGCTCGCGCCGAGCGAGAAACCGACTCCGAATAACGTCACGGCCGACGACCCTGCAATCGAATGCTTCTTCGGAGACACGCTCTCGATCCGCTACAACGATCCGTCGGCCAGTACCGAGCAGGGCAAACTCGAACTTCTTCAAGAGGTTCCGGTTGTGATCGGAACGGACGGTCTCGTCACGGCGTTCAGCAAAACGTTCAACAACGAACAATTGGCCGTCGAAACTAAATTTCACATCGCGGAAAGTTATTTCGAACTCTTCAAGAGTCACCAGGAACTCGGTCGCTCGGCCGACTTTCAGACCGATCTGGAAGCGGGCCGGCGCGTGCTCAAGGAAGTGATGGAGGATTATCCCGATCCGAAATACGTCCCTCGCATCGCCTATTTAATGGGGCAGTTTTCGCAGGAGTTGAAACAATGGCACGATGCGATTCAGTCGTACGAGTTGATCGTGCGCCAGTATTCCGACCACTCGCTGGCTGCGGATGCGCAGTACAAGCTGGCGCAGTGCCACGAAGAAGCAGGCGACTTCGACCAGGCACTCGAAGCCTACGTGACCCTCGCGGCGACGTATCCCAAAAGCCCGCTGATCGCCAGCGTCATGATCCGCATCAGCGATTACTTCTACAAGAATGGCCGTTTCGAAGTGGCAGCGCAAGTCGGCGAAAAGTTTCTCGAACAGTTTGAAGGTCACCAGCATTCATCGAGAATGGCCTTTCGTAACGGTCAATGTTATTTCAAGGCAGAGACCTTCGTCAAAGCGGGACAGTCGTTCGACCAGTTCACGAAACGCTTCCCGGATGATCCGCTCTGTGCCGATGCGATGTTCTGGTCCGGCGAAAGTTTCCGCAAAGGCCAAAACAATATCGAAGCGTTCCGTAGATACAATCGCTGCCGCTGGGATTTCCCCGCGAGCGAAGCAGCCAAATTTGCCCGAGGCCGATTGGCGTTACCCGAAATGTTACAACAGTTTGAATCCGAAGCCAGTGCAGTTGAGAACGATACCCCATGACATACATCAATATCCTTGTGATGAGCCTGTGCGGTTTTTTTCCTCCGGAGGCGGGATCGGACTTCGTTCTGGCACAAGCCGAAACGAATCCTCCCGCAGCGGTCGCCCTTGACGTTGGTGAAGGAAAAACAACCGATCCTGTTACGACGTCGACCGACACTCAGGGGACGCCCGCCGAAGGCGTGGACACTGCCGCTTCCGGCGATGGTGACGCAGCCGAAGAAGAAGCGGCAGCTTCAGAAACCGGAGGCTTCTGGTCCGTGATTGACGACCTGTTGCACACTGGTGGAATGGGGCTGATGATCGAAGGTGGAATTTTCATGTGGCCCATCCTCCTCATGGGGATCGTGGCCTTCGCCGTCATCATCGAACGATTTCGCAGTCTGAAGATGCTCAGCACCGATACACAGGCGCTGCGTTCCCAGGTTCGCACGCTGCTGGAACAGGATCGGGTCGAAGAAGCCCTCCATTTATGTGACGGACTACAAGGTCCGGTCCCGGCGATTCTGTCGGCAGGACTGAGGAAATTCCTGGTGTTGCAGCGTCTGGAATACGACCCCGGCAAAATCGAAGAACAAGTCGTCAAGGCGATGGACGATTACGGCATTCACGTGGTCGCCGCGCTGGACAGGCATCTTCCCAACCTGGCAACAGTTGCCAGCGCCGCGCCAATGGTCGGCTTCCTGGGTACCGTTTCCGGTATGGTGAATTCATTCCAGAACATCGTTGCCACGATGGGTGAAACCAACATCGTCGAAGCGGCGGCGGGAGGGATCAGCGAAGCCTTGCTCACGACGGCGCTGGGGCTGATCGTCGGTATTCCCGCGTATGTCGCCTTTAACTATTTCACGAGCGTCATCAATCGTTTTGTGCTCGAAGTGGAAGAATCGGCGACGGAGTTGATCGAAACCGTAACCCTGCAAATGGCGCTGCGACGACGCGAAACCGAAGAATCGAAGGTTGACGAAATCGCGGCTCGATAGGCTTACCGGGGAATTCCGAATATCGCAATCGTAAGAGTGGTTGATTTCCATGCTTCAGAAACTAAAACGAACAAATAAATTGCTGGTCGAACCCCCCGCGGTGGCGACCGGCGATATTGCATTCAATCTTATTGTATTTTTTCTAGTATGCGCATCGACACAACCCGATCGTGGACACAAACAGACGATTCCCAAGAGTGAAACGCAAACCGAAAAAAAAGAAAATGAGCCGGAGAATATTGAAGTCCAATTGACTCGAACGACGGTGATGATCAACGGCGAGACTATCCCCGTTCCCCAGCTTGCCGGACGTCTGCGGTCAAAGTTCAGCGGAAAAACTCTCCCGGAAGATCGAATTGTCATCGTCAAGAGCCAGAAAGATACCCCCTATCGACACTGGATCGATGTGACCACCAGAATCGAAGAAGCGGGAGGCGTTATCACTCTACAAATGGAAGAAGAAAGACAAGTGCAACTTCCCAGCGGATGATCCCAGCCTGTTGATCGAATTGATAACCGAAAACTTTATTTCTGATTTGATGCGCGGCTTGAGCCCGCGCCTTTCATAAAATGTCCGTTCTGCGATCGTCATGTAGTGTGATGGCATGAAAATTACCCGGCTGCCAACTCGAGTCGAAATACCCAATACCGCCATGGGGGATATCGCCTTTAATATGCTGGTGTTTTTTGTGATTCTGGCGCGCGCCCAGGACGACAGCCATCTGAACTGGAATCCGGCCATGGCCGAAAAACTCGACAGCGCGGGGCACTCGGCGGTCAGCGTGCTGGTCGATTCGGACAATAAACTGTATCTCAACGGTCAGGAGATCGGGATCTCGCAATTGTCAGATCGCATTGAGGATTTGCTTGGAAAGTCGCCGGCGGGAAAGCGGACGGTCTTGCTTAAAGTCCATCAAGATGCACTGGCCCAGCGATTCGAGCCGATTCTGGAAGCGATCAGCGAGGCGGGGGGGGATCTGGTACACATCCTGGAAGAGAGAAAGAAACCTTCCAAAGGTTAATCGCCCACGGTATCAAAATCTGAAATATCAGATGTGAAATGCGGCCATAAGTACGGTGAATGCGATCATTGAGTGAACTCATACTAAAGAATCCGGTAAGCCACATGACAAAACAAACCAACTCGCCGTACAACGAACGACGTGAGCCGACCGGAATCGGTCGGGACATTCATCGCCTCAAGGAACATGGCAGCATGTCTTTGGCGGAATTGCAGGAGTTCGTGCGAACTTTGCACGGTCGCAGCCCGAGCGAAGTACTGGGGATCGTCTCGAGCAGCGCACTCATCCGCGCCACCATCGAAGCGACGGCCTACACGTGCGGACTGCTTCTCATCCTCACCGTGGTCCCCTTTTTCATGGGAGGAGATGAAGACGCCAAAGCGGTCGCTCCGACTTCCTCTGCCGCATCCAACGAGGCGAATGATCCCGCCGCTCCGGTGAATACCGCGACGGCGGCCACAGCGGGTTCCGACGGTGAGATCAGCACTGAAGATGCACAAAAAGCCGTCGATGTCATGGGCTTGGGAGAAACAAAAGCGGCGGATCCCAATAAGAATCCGTTAGACAATCTCGATAATCTTCTGGACGATGTCAAGTAATAATCGACAGGGCAAATTTGCAGTTATGACCGGATCGATGCAACACAACCTGAGCGGACGCAGGAGGAAATACGATGGCGTTTCAGCGATCGTATTTTTTCTGTGGGTGGCTGTAATTGCCGATTGGTTTCTGACCAAAAAGTTCCCCGTCTGGCTTACCGGTGCCTGCTTGGTCGCTTCCATTGGATATTGGACTATTCGCGCGTGGAGAACATCAAGGCATCCCGACCGCTCGAATCGGCAATTGAGTTTTCAACTCTCGGTGCTATACGTCATGATCTGGCCGTTGTTGGTGTGGGGAGCCGATGCCGCCGAACTCCGCGAAGCGAGCGCGCAGTTTGCCCAGTGGGGAACCGGTGGAATATTCACGATCGGACTGGCATGGTTCGTATGGTGGCTGGAAATTGCCGGGCAGCGATTCGAACTCCAGCGAAAGACTCGCGAGGAGGACAAGGGGTCTCCAACAAGTGACCCCGAGAGAGACAAAGACACATCAGCCCAGCGGGTTTGGCATCCGCTTGATCTCCGCGCATGGTATTACGGAAGCCGCAGTCCTCGACTGAATCAGTCGCTCACCGGCTTGATGGGTTATTCTCTCGCTTTCATGCTGATCCTGATGTCGTTTTCACAGATCAGCGGCTGCCAGGAACTGTATGAGATGCCCGCCGGCGGGGGCGTGCAGCAGACCTTGGCGCAGACGGTTCGAGTGCAAAAGGTTATCAAAAAGAAATTCGTCGTCAACCCGTTCAGCGCGATTCTGTTCAGAGTTCCCCCCATTGATGAGATCAAGCTGCAGTTGACCGAAATCACCAAGCACGCGTATTCGGTCGGGTACGGCGAAGGGGAAGGGGCCGGTTTTGCCGGCGGTAAGAAGCAGGGGAAGGTTCGCTTCATTCGTCTGGAATACGTGGGAGGAGACTGGGACCAGGACTTCGGCGTCGGATCCGACTTGAACATGCTGGCTGAATACAATGTCCGCACGTCGCATCCCGTCGCCGGCCAGACGGAATCGCGGACGATCGAGCAAATGCGGAATTTCCCACTCGGCGCGAGTCCCCCGATGGTCTTCATGACCGGCCAGGGGAACGTCTCGATCTCGAATGCTCAAGTCAAGATTCTACGCGAGTACCTGACCGATAAACATGGCATGCTCTTCATCGATAACGGCGGAAGTCCGCATTTCCACAATCAAATTCTGGGGATGATGCGCAATGTTCTGCCGGCTGTTCGACCCACGCCGATTCCACTCGACGACGTGATTCATCGCATTCCCTATCAGATACCGTTTCTCCCTTTAGTGGCTCCGCACGGCGGCAAAGAGGCACTGGGCTGGCGCGTCGATGGGCGACTTGTCTGCTATTATCACCCGGGAGACATTGCTGACGCCTGGTCTGACGACCACTCGGGTGTACCTCCGGAAATATGGGAAGCCTGCTATCAGTTGGGTACGAACGTCATTTTCTACGCACATACGGAGTACAGCAAATGGCTGTCATCTCGCGGCAAATCCAAAGAGTAAATATGCGAACCAAAACACGCACGCATGTAACACGACCGGCGTTGGTTATCGGATTGATGCTGGTGAATCTGTTAACGGCGTCGATGCTCTCGGCGGCGGCTCTGGATGAACTGGCGCTCGAACGCTGGAAGGATCTGCGCGAAACCGAACGGTATCAGATGCAGATCGCGGAAAAATATTACCGCGAACAGAACTGGAAAATCGCCTCGGCCGAGTATGAAAAATTCCTGACGCTGCACGAAAAGAGCACCGGGGCCTCGTTTGCGCAACTGAAATGGTCGATCTGCCAGGTCCGTCTCAAAAAGCTGAATTCCGCGATCAAAGATGGCTTTCAATCGGTTATCGACTATTGGCCAGAATCTCCCGACGCGATGAGCTCCGCCTATTACATCGGCCTGACGTACAAAGAGATGGGGGAAGTCAAGCCCGCGAAAAAGGCCTATCAACACGTGCTGCAAAAATATCCCCAGGCCTCGGTTGCTGCTTACGCCGCCATCGATCTGATCGATCTCGCCTCGCTCGAAAACGATAAGGTCACACTGGCGACGCTCTGGAAAAGGCTGACTTACGAAACGGTGCGCACGCCTGATACCCGCGGAGTCTGCGAAAACGCCTCACGTCAATACACAGCTTTTCTCATGATGAACAACGGCTTTTCGGAAGCGGTCAAGGCCTTGTCGACGACGTATCTCGATTCGCCAACGTTCGTCGATCAACTGGTGATCCTTTCATCGTCCGCCGTCAATCAGTTGATGGCTGAGCCGAAAACGATTCCTCAGGCCGAAAAACTTTCGGATGACGCCGTAAACCATGTGCGAACGCTGCTTCCCCCGGATATTACCGCTCCGGAACAAAAAGCCTTTGCGCAAAGATGCTGGTTTGCCATGGCCGACTTGTACGCGGTCTCGCGGCGCATCGAAAAAACCGACGAGACGTTCAAGCTGGCGCTCGAAAAACTCGGCCGCAATGATGAAATTTTAGGCCGTTATGCACAATGGCACAAATCGCAGAAGCAGTATGAACTGGCGCGGCAGTTGTACGCTTCTTACGAGAACAAACTCGAAGGACAGGCTCAAATCGCTTACAGCTTCCGCGAACAGCAGAAGTTCCCAGAAGCGGTTGCCACGTTCCAGCAACTCGCGGCGGCAGATGTCGAACGCCAGTTTCGCTGGTTATCCGAAGCGGCCATGACCCATCGCTATGCGAGCGAATGGATGCA
>JBJXGP010000187.1:0-7736 GCA_046160425.1 Planctomycetaceae bacterium | reverse complement strand
GTCGGGGGTCTGCAACCGGAAAGTGAATCGACATTCTGACAGAACGCCGGTCGACAACACAAGTCTGGTAGCACGCTGACCGCTAAGCGAGTAGCAATTTAACCGTGACGGTCGTCCCCACGTCGATTTCACTGTCGATGTGAATCTCCCCTCCGGGGGCCTGAACGATGGCATAACAGATCGAGAGTCCCAATCCGCTACCTCCGATATCTCGCGTTCGGGCTTTATCGACGCGAAAGAACCGCTCGAAGACGTGCGGCAGATCGGCGGCATCGATACCGACCCCCGTATCGCGGATGGAGATAACCGCTTGAGCATCTTGCGACTCGATCGTGACGTCGACTTTTCCTCCCATGCGATTGTAACGGATCGCATTCGAAAGCAAATTGGTCAACAATTGCGAGAGGTGTTCAGGATTTCCGCTCACTGAGCATGGCTCCCCGCGCCGTTCGATGGATATGTCTCGTTCGTCGGCAAGCGGCCGGAGCAGCGCGATGATCTCACCGGCCATCGACGAAAGTTCCACCGCCTGAAACTCTTTGGCCGTTGCCGTGGTATCCTGATGAGCCAACGCCAACAAACTTTCGGTCAGCGACTTCATGCGCAAGGCGGCACGGCGGCACGATTCGAGGGCCGCGCGATAGTCGTCCACCGATCGCATTTTCGAAAGGGCAGTTTGCGTTTGAGCCAGAAGGATCGAAACGGGGGTCCGCAGTTCGTGCGACGCATCGGCGGTGAAACGGACCTGCTGTTCGAAGGCCGACTGCAGGCGATCGAACGTTTGATTGAGCACGCCTGCCAATTGCCCCAGTTCGGTGTCGGTCTCGTGGATGTCGATTCGCGCATCGAGACTCTGGGCAGAGATCGTCGATGCCGTCCGCGCCATGAGCGTGATCGGGTGGATGGCCCGCGTCGTCAGCCACCAGCCCCCCAGCATGCCGACCATCAAGACGGAAACGCCCGCCCCGATCAACAGCATCAAGAACCGCTGCTGAGTCGCCACCTCTTGGGTTAACGATCTCCCCACCAGCACATTCATGCCGAAGCCCGCGACGTGGATCACTTCGCGTTCCATTTCACGCTGGCGCGTGATGCGCATCGGGATCCGCGACGATTCGTTATGCAGATTCGGAAAAGGAACATCGGGTGCCCATTTCGATTTCTCCAGCAGTTCGCCTCGGCTGTTCCAGATCAGGAAATAGATGGGTGCTCGATTCGATGCATCGGGAGGATTAAGCAAATCTTCGGAAATTTCGACGCCGCGCCAGGTCCATGTCCAGTTACGAGACCTCCCCCGTCCCCCGCGGCCGTCTCGACCGGTGCCGCGATCCCAATCTTTCCCACGATCGTCATCGGCATCGTTGATTGGAACAGGGAGTGATGGCGATGTCGACGGCAATGATGCGCCGCTCGCAGAAGGCCCGCTCGAAGACAATTTCGAATCGACCTCAGACGAGAGTTTTGCCGACAATCTCTCAACCGGTGAATTCGACGATAGTGGACCGGTCGCCGAATCTCGCGGATTGACCGCCGGCCGGGAGAATGGGCGAAACGGGGCGTAACCCCGGCGTAATCGCGAAATCACGATGCCCGCTGTGCGGTCGAGTTCGGTATCGACCTGCTGGAGTCGAGAATGCCATTGCAGGGCGTATCCATAGGCGCCGAACAGCGTGAGCACGACCGCGAGGATGACGGCATGCCAGATCTGCAATCGCCAGCGAAGGGACTTAATCATCGATCAAATATCCTTGACCGCGCCGCGTCGTGATGAAATCTTTGCCGAGTTTTCGGCGAATATTTGAAACATGCACATCGAGCAGGTTCGACAAGCTGTCGTCGTGCTCGTCGAACAGATGATCGTACAGGCTGGTGCGCGAGACGAGTTTGCCGCGATGCAGCACGAGATATTCGACGAGAGAATACTCCATCGCCGTCAGGTAAACCACCCGATTGTCTTTGTGGATTTGCTTCGCCGACAGATCGACGCTGATATCGCCGACCTCGACCGTGGGATTCGGCTTTCCGGCCGAGCGGCGAATCAGAGCACGAATACGCGCCGAAAGCTCATCAAGTTCAAACGGTTTGATCAGGTAATCGTCGGCTCCGGAATCGAGTCCCGTGATGCGATCTTTCAACTCATCGCGCGCGGACAGAATCAGTACCGGCGTCGTTTTCGTTTTCCGCAACGACTTCAGGACCGACCACCCGTCGAGTTTGGGGAGCATCAAGTCGAGCACGACGGCATCGTAATTCCATAACTGCGATTTCGTCAGCCCATCCTCCCCATCGGCAGCCACGTCGACCGCGTAGCCCTCGTCTTCGAGAAACATGCGGACCGCCCGCAACAGATCGGGTTCATCTTCGACAATAAGAATTCGCATGGCGTATCGCTGACCCGATGTCAAAACGGAAAGAGAAGAATCTGTCTCCGACTGAAAATTAAAGATTCAACTGAAGTTTGAACGGAACCGTTCTGCAAATCAATCCCATCATCGAAAAAACGACGGCAACACGAAGCGCGAACTTCATGTTGCCGTCGTTGGCATAGAACCCCAATTTGAGCGACGGATCACCCTGCCCCAAAAGCTGTCGTTGAACTTTGTTCCGATGCGACCAGGAAGCTTCAACGACCGACTACCATGACCCGTCTCACGAGGTTTTTTCGGTTCAACTGTTTAACTATTACTATTTCGACTCAGACGACGCATCTTCCGTAACGGCTTCAACCTCGACTGCCTTCAATTCGAAAACTCCATTCAATTTGACTGGGAAGGCCTTATTGACGGCACCCGGCTTGATCGCTTCAACGGCGTCGTCGATTTCGATCCCGATCACTTCGCCTTCCGCATTGAGATTGGCGGAAAGTTGCAATTCGAATACGGCAGTCACGGCCTCTTCAGGCATGGGAACTGCCGGTTCGCTTGCGGCGCTCTCGGCTTTGGTTTCTGCTGCGGGTTCCGGTTTCGGAGTACCCTCATCCGTTTTCTTTTCGCCTTCAATCTTGATGCGGAATCCGCCACGACCACCCGGTCGGCCCTGTCGGCGATTCTTGAAGTGAGCTTCCAGTTCTTCTTTGGTCACTTCGCCGTTCTTGTCGGCATCGCCTCCGGAAAGGCGTTCCCAGAACGGAAGGTTATCGTCCGTGGTCACTTTTCCATCGCCGTTCTTGTCCAGATTTTTGAAGATATTTTCGGGAGAGAACTGAATTTTGACGTCTCCACCGCTGGTTTTTTTCGACCATTGCGCCCGTTGAGTTTCGTGGAATTTCTTCCCTTCCTCCAACGTGATCTGCCCATCGGCATTGGCGTCGATCTTGTCGAAGACCGCAGTGACTTTGGCGACCACTTCATCTTTGCTGAGTTGTTTGTCCTGGTTGGTGTCGATCTCCTTGAGCACTTTGAGTCCATGAGCCATCGCCATGCCGCGATGTGCCATCATCCCGCGATGTGTCGCGATGGCACCACCCGAACGCTTCATAGGTTGCCAGGAAAATGCTACTGAACCGGATTTCCCGCCTCGGTTCCACGATCCGAATTTGCCTCCACCGTGCCCGCTGCTGCCACCTTTGGACATTCCACGATGATGGCCGTGTTTTCCGCCATGTCCGCCTTTGGACCAGCCACGATGCTGGCCATCTCGATTGCTCTTTTTACCCTTGGACCAGCCGTGGTGGTGACCATGCTTTCCGCCGCGATGTCCGCCACGTTCGCAACTGCCGTCGCGATGCCCGCGACGTCCACCTTTGGACCAACCGCCATGATGTCCATCACGACCGCCACGTCCACCTTTGGACCAGCCACGATGATGACCTTGATGGCCGTGTTGACCGCCGCGATGAGAAATCGCGTGATGTCCGCGACCGACACCGTGACCGACGTGGTGACCTCTACCGACATTGTGTCCCTGGGGTCGGGCTCCACAATGCGGACATGCACCGCAATGCGGGCACCCCCCCCCGGCGGGGCGACGATTGAAGTGATGACTGAAGTTCCTACCCTGCCCGGGCCGGGCATGAAATCGGGCAAACTGAGGGCCACCGTGACCGCCGCGACCGGCATGGTGTGCGGGTCCACGACCATGTGAAGGTCTTCCCTGTCCGCGAGCCGCCATTTGGGGACGACCGCCAAGATGCTTGCCACCACGCCCCCTGTCGGCGTGCGAATCTCTCGGACCATGAGACCCACGACTATGACGTGCATGACCGCGATCATCGTGTCCTTTACCTTGGCCATGATGCGCCCCTTGAGGACGTCGGCCCGGGGGAGGACCACGTCGACCGTCACGCCCATCCGCGATGAATCGATCATCATCGGCGAATCGCTCGTCGAATTGAGCCGTCTCATCGGCAGCGGCGAACTCCTCGTCATAGCCTTGGCCGTCATCGTAGGCGAACTCGTCGTCGGCATATTCGCCAGCCGCGCCTTCGTCATCGTAGGCTTCGCCATCATCGACGCTGGCAAAGTAATCATTCGGGTAATCTGCATCGGCATGGGCCGGATTGTGATCTCGCCCGAAACGTTCATAACCCCACAAACAGGTCGCCGCGAGGGCGACAATCGACATCAGGGCGGCGAAGGAAATCTTGGGAAGTCGCATATTCATTTAACTCCGGTTCACGAGGGTACGAATTCAAAGACGCTTTCGAACTCGCTTGTTGTTTTCTGTATGGCCCATTCGACAGGTTCAGTTCACTCCGGATTATAAAGCAAGACCCTGAATTGAACGTGAAGTCGGACGCAAAAAATCAGGGATTTTCTATGATTTTTCTTCATCTGTTCTTATGCTTATTGTTCCAACAGATCACGAATCGATTTATGCACCAACTCTTCACAGGGACCGACGAATGACCACGACTGTTCGTAACCTCCTCGGTCGGTGTAGATGCGATCCTCGCCGATGTACCACGGAGCACATTCGCCATAGCCGGCAACCGCCACAAACAGATCCTCGCCGGACTTCTGTGCCTTCAATTGAAACTGGACGAACGGCTCACCGGGCAGATGGACAATCCGAATCTTTCCGACCGCCAGGCAACTGAACTCCACCGCTCGCCGCTCTTGGAGACTTTCGACCCACGCCACATACATGGCAGAACGCAATCGCGTGCCGAATGCGACCGATTCATCGCGATAGATCGTCCGATGGGCTTCGAGCGCAAAATCGGCGTCCTGTCGAATGGGAAACTCCACATTCCGCGTCGACCAGTGCAGCGAGTTCGCGACGACCTTTTCCGCCGCGTCGGCCTTTTCGCACGCCGCCATCATCGCCTGAAACAGCCGCTCGGAAATCGCGGCGCGTTCGGCATCGTTGCCGCTGTTGTACTTTCCCATCGCGATGTTTCCGCCACAACCGGTAAAGTAGATCTGAAAAACACCCGTTTCCGCCTCGACCCGTTCTCGTGCCATGCCGGGTGCATCGTATGTGGCTTTACCGTTGCTGCGCGTTTGCGGATGTGACGCATAATAATGCATGCGGACCAGCGGCGTATCGCCGTCGAAAAATGTGATCGTACGCAGCAGCGGGTCGATTAACCCCTCGGGGGCATCGCGCAATGCCTGATCTTTCGCCCCGGCACTATGCCTGACGATGATTGACCCGTCCGGCTGTTCGATCCGGCGATTTGAAGCGACACGATCGACTTTCTGCGTGACGGCCGAGAGATGCGTCACGGCCCTCCATCTCGATTGCGACTTGGCGACGGCTTCGACGATCTGCTGGATGGCCTGCGATTCGGCGTTTCTCCCTTCCTCAAGCCGTTGCGGTTTGTCGGCGTACAGCAGCAGATCGGTATTGGAATCGAAAACGGGGGCCGTGTGCTGATGCAACGATTGCATTGCCACGCGGTCGGAGGTCGTCCCCGCAGCGGCGGCAATCTGCTGTCGAAAGCGGTCATAAGAATCGTTGCACAATCCGCAATAATCGAGGGCGCACAACACGTACACCTCTTGCCCATCCTTTAGGATGATCCCCTTTGCCAGCAGCGGATGCTCGATCTCGGTGAATTCGGGAATGAATCCGACACAAACGCGCTGGTGCAGCGGAGGAGATATATCCGCGGTAAAATGCGTCAGTTGCAATTCCGCTGCGGCGACCCGATTCACTAAGCCGTCGCCAACAGCCTCCAAAGCAAGCAGAGATGCAAATACAAAGAAGCAGCGTTTCATTGTGACGGCTCCCATTCCAATAACAGCAGTGCATATTCTCGATTCAGAGTGCAATCTACGGGATGGCATTCAGCGTGTCACTTGCCGTGGGACGCGAATTTTGGTCGAATGCTGTATGTCTGATCCGTAACGCTGTCTTGAATATTGAATGCTCGATTGCGGTGCCACGTGAATTCACTTCCCAACTCACACGAAGAATTTCTCGATCTGCTGCAACTGTCGCTCGCGCCGGGTGTTGGTCCCAAGACGATGCATACGCTGCTGAATCATTTTTCGTCGGCGCGCAACGTACTCAAGGCATCGAGTGCGGAATTACAAGCGATACCCCATATCGGCCCCAAAGTTTCGGCAGGGATCAAACAAGCCGATCTGAGAGTCGCCGCCGAACAAACGCTCGCGCGCTGCCAGTCCGGTGGCATCACGCTCGTCCCGTTCGGTTCCCCGGCATATCCCCCGATGCTCGCCGAAATTTATGATCCCCCGATATTGCTCTACTGCCAGGGTGAATTGCTGGCACAGGATCAACTCTCGCTGGCAATCGTCGGCTCTCGCAATTGCACATCTTATGGTATCCGTCAAGCCGAAAAGCTGGCTGCAGGATTGTCGCGCGCCGGCTTCACGATCGTCAGCGGTCTCGCCCGCGGCATTGACGGCGCTGCTCATCGGGGCGCGCTCGAAGCAGGTGGCCGGACACTGGCTGTCTCGGCGACCGGGTTGTCGAACGTCTATCCTCCCGAGCATCGCGAACTGGCGGCTGAGATCTCGCAGAACGGATCGTTTCTCAGCGAAGCGGCGCTCGATCAGGCACCGATTCCCGGCATCTTTCCGCTCCGCAACCGGATCATCAGCGGATTGACTTTGGGAGTGATCGTCGTCGAGGCCGCTCGCAAAAGCGGAGCGATGCACACGGTTCGACATGCCCAGGAACAGGGACGCGAAGTGTTCGCCGTGCCGGGGAGACTCGACAGCCCCGCGAGCGAAGGCTGCCACGACCTGATCCGCGACGGCGTCGCTTTGATTCGCGGAGTCGAAGACGTTCTCGAAGCGCTGGGGCCGTTGATCAAGCCGGTCCCCAAGTCGGCGGAGTCGATTGTATTGACGCCGCGCGAACTGCTGCTCAACGAACAAGAACAGCAAGTTTTGAATGCGGTTCACGAGGATCCGCGGCCGATCGATGACGTCTTGCGCAACTGCACGCTCGATTCATCCCGCGTTTTGTCGACATTGACGGTTCTGGAAATGAAACGGCTGGTGCGAAGATTGCCCGGCGGACAAATCGTGCGCGTCACCAACTGAGTGGTTGCAGGGTTCGTTCATTCCCGTCTGTCGATCGCCTACTCTCGGCTATTCGTGATCAATCGCAAATCGAGAACCGCAGGAAGTTCCTGATCATTTGCCTTGATGGTGAACTCGCCTTTGACCTGATGCGATTGTTCATCGATGACGACACGTCCCGCTTCGCGGTCAAAAAACAAACGGCCCGTCGTCTCGCCGATTTTGAGATCGCTTTTGATCAGCGTAAGCGGTATCGGGCCGTTCGGATTGATATCGAATTTCACTTCAAGACATTTG
>JBJXGP010000186.1:0-5612 GCA_046160425.1 Planctomycetaceae bacterium | reverse complement strand
TTGGAACGGCCTCCGTTCGCTCCGCTCACTCCGCCCGTTCCACCCCTCGAAATCAATCAGGAAATGTGTTACCTATGTCCCCGAACAAGTGTTACCTTTGTCCCCGGTCCAAAGACAGGCGGGCGCGGGAGTCAAGAGTACCAAGGAGCGAGAGAGTGACGGAAAATGCAGGACGCCAGGCGGATGCGGGTCTCGATGACCGCGTCTTGCTCCAGCTCGCGATGCCGGTGAAATCCGATCTCGCGGCCTGGCTGTCGCGCGCGCCGATGATGCATCCGCTGGCGATTTGCCTGGGGTTTCTCCCGGCGTTGTTTCTGCTGCCGTTCGCCGAACTCGATGAACCGGGAGCACGCTTCGGTCTCATGTGCCTGCGCGAGGCATACGATTATACCTCTCTTGAAACTCAAGCGAGTGCAGCGATCGCAGAAGAGGCATCCACGTCAGATGACAACAGCCGGATCGACCTGGGTTACTTGATCCCCATCTGGCTCACATCCCGGCTGATCGCACTCACGGGAGCGGGCGGATACCACATTCTGCTCGTCGTCCCGCTCTGTTCGCTCGTGCTGACGACGTACCTGCTCTGGAAGTTCGTCTCGCTGGTGTTCGATCCCCGGCGTGCTCTGCTCACGTGCCTGTTGTTCGTATCGACGCCGTTTTTTCTCGCGCAGACGATGATCCCACATGCACACTGCCTGGGGCTTGCCTGTCTGATCGGGTCGTTATGGGGTTGGCTCGTGCATCTGGAAGGGAACGGCGGATATTTTTCCAAGAGCCTGTTCGCGGGAGGCCTGGCGTGGGGCCTGAGTTTCCTCACGGGAGGAGCTTCCGCATGGATCGCTTTGGTCATGGCCATCCTGCTGACCGACCGCCGTTGCCACGCCTGGATCAGCCGAGTCCCTCCCGAAAAAGCGAATCTCGAAGAAGGGACGCGAGCACGCGACTGGGGTTCGCTCGGCATCTGGGCCGCGACCGGCCTGACATGCGGCTTCGTCATTTCATTGTCGCTATCGGGATTCGATTTCGGTCGAGGCACCACCGGAACGCTCCCCCTCTCCAGCGGAAGCGGCGTGCGTGCAGATTCTTCTTCGCCCGATGAAGCGGAAGACGCAGCGCCTGCTCCCCCACCCGCGACGGCGAAGTGGATCCTGGCGTTGACGAACGTCTGGACCGAGCTCGGCTGGTTATCCGGTTTTGCATTGTGCGGGCTGATTCGCACCCTCATGCGCCGTGACACGTCGGGATCGGCCGGCTCGGTGCGGCATCGGGCGATCTTTCCGCTGTGGGTGGCCGTCGGTCTTTCGACGTATTTCATTTCATCGACCCTGTTCGCCGCCGAACATGCAAGCGCCGTCCTCAAATGCTGGTTGAACGTCGGCTGGGTATTGCTCGCCGCGGGGGAACTCGATGCGCTGCTCAAGCGCCGGCATGGCTGGTGGTCGATTGCATGCATCTGGCTCGTCTCGATGAGTCTGATGAGTTTGTCGTTTACCGACGGAAGCTCGTCGCCATTCCAAGACTCCCCCTCGCAGTTGTTATGGTGGGGAAGCCTCGTCGTTGTGCTGACGGTCGCCGTTATGCTGCTACTCATCAACCCGAAACAGTTGAAGCGGGAACGCTGGCTGACGGGGGTGATGATCGTCTGGCCGTTATTCGCGCAATACGTGCAGGTCGTTCCGCTCAAGGATTGGCGGCGGGGTGAGCTGCATCAGCTCGAGACCTTCTGCCGGGAGTTGATGCGCGTCTCGAACGCATCGAGGTCGGTGTTCATTTCGCAACGACATCCCCCGCTCGAGATGCAGTACATGGTTGCCAGTTACGATCCGCGCATTGCGTGGGAGATCCTTCCCGAATCGGAGACACTCAGCAATCATATGGCCAAGCGGTTGCCTTCGCTGGGGACGGCACTGGTGATTCACTGGGGAGAAGCCGAAAGCCTGCTCCGCCTGCTGCGCAGTGAAGGTCTCGATTTCCAGACGGTCTCGACGCCCCGTTTTTTCGCGCACCGGGAACTGCACGCCGTCAGCGTGAACGCGAAATCGCTCGAACAAGCCGGCGTCAACGCAACGCCCCATCGCTGGCCATCGCCGCACATTCGCAGCGAATGAGGGAGGAAAGTCTGGGTAGCCCGGACCGCTGTGTGTCCGGGTCGCGCAGCGACGGGAGGTTTTGCGATGATTTGCACAGACAGGAATGTCTGTGCCACCAGGTCCGGCCTCACAGTGGCCGGCTACAAATACATCGCGTCAGCGCACGAAGGCGATGTAATACCAATACAGCCCCGTCACTGACGTCAACACGAGATCGATCGTCGAGAGCCATCCGAGTCGTTTGTGGGTCATGCTGTGAGGCGAGGGCATCGGTGGATTCGGGAACTGCTTCCACGCTTTCCATAACGTGACGGCCCACAAGAACGGCGTGCTGACCGCAAAGCAAAGATGGATCCACAAGATCTGCCGGATCGTCTCCATCTCCGCCGGCGTGCGCGCAGGCTCGCGGCGGCCGACGATGTTCTCCCACCCCCCATGCACGAGCTGCATGTCGATCTCAAAAGCGCCGACCGCGATCAAAAGGGTCACGCCGAGCAGGATTTGGAGATTCCGATGCCACAAGTAATTCCGCCGCACTTTGACCAGATACAAACTCAGAATGACCAGCGGCACGACGAGCACGAGCGCACAGACGACGACGTCGAGCATCAGCGAAGTCTGATAACCGAGAAATCCTTGCGACATGATGGCTTTCATGCTTTCTGACGAATCGGCAGGTCTCTCACGATCAACAGAAGTGGCATGGCCTCAGCCTTGTGTGGCCATGTGAATTGACATCTGCTTATAAAATTTCATGCCTGCCCTGCTGCGCGATGCAGGCATGCCACCGGAACATAACAGAACCGGCGGAGATGGCCAAGTACGAACTGATTGCGAGCGAGTTCACGCTTCGGATTCCGCCGCAAACGAAAAGACGCGCGCCGGCCGGGCGAGTTTCAAGTAGTCGGACATCTCGAGGATGATCGAGTCGGTCAGCGAACCGGCGTTGAAGGCGATCCGCGGATTTCTCGGAATCAGTTCATCAAGGTACAATTCGAACGGCAGAATCGGCCTCCCGAACGGAGGAACCGAGCCGGGAACCAGCCCCGTCAGAGACATCAATTCTTCGGGAGTGGCGAAACGCATTTTGCGATAACCGAGTTCCTTACGGATCGCCGACGAGACCGATTTGCAATCGGCGGGAAGAACAAACAGGGCGTACTGTTCATCCCCTTTCATGACGAGCGCCTTGCCCCCGATCCGCATCGATTCGCCGCGCACCCGTGCCGAGTCTTCCGACGTGCGCGTCGGCTCGTGATGGAGTTCGGTATATATGACGCCGTTCTCGTTCAGCATCCGCCGAACGGCTTCGAGAATCGGCTGCGGAGAACTCATGAACGATCCCGTTAAGTGACGCGCGGATGACAATTCGCGACGGATATGATGCCCGATAGACGCGAGAAATACAAATCCAATGCTCCCGCGTAGGTTGCCAATGAACCCGACATTCTCCTGACGTGTCGTACTTTCATGCCGACGTCGGCAGGAGGGAATTGAGCGTGTGTCGTTTCACGCACGGGACTTGCGGCGAACCGCCTGGGTTCGATTCACAAAGGGTGCGTTGACAGAAAACCTGCATTTCATATAATTCCCCACCTCCCAATATTGCGGAAAAACCCGGAAACGACTTGCAATGTGATCCTTCGGCATCCTCGTTCCAGCGCGATTCGCATTGGGAAATTGATCGGCAAGCGCATACATCAAAAGATGTTGCGTCGATAATCGCTGAAACATTCAGGCGTCGTCCGCAGGGCGAACGGTCTCATGTCAGGAATATATCGAGAACGAAATCGGGCTGTTTTTTACCCGACAGAAAAGGTGTTGTTATGGCTGGAAATGTGCTGGAATTTACGGATGCCAATTTTCAAAAAGAAGTTCTGGAAAGCTCAGAACCCGTCGTCGTCGACTTCTGGGCCCCCTGGTGCGGACCCTGCAAAATGCTGACCCCCTTGATCGAAGAAATCGCCGGCGAATACGCCGGTAAAGCCCGCGTGGGGAAAATCAACATCGATCAGAACCCGAAGATCGCGACCGAACTGCGCGTACAGGGGATCCCCACGGTCATCGTCTATCAGAACGGACAAATCATCGACCGCGTCATGGGCATCCCTCCCAAAACCCGTTTCACGTCAGCCATCGATAAATGCCTGAACGCGGGATAAGTCTCTCCGTTTACCGTTATGGTCAATCGGCTCTTGCTCGATTGACGCCTATCAAAGTCTTTTCAGCGAATGACTCGCTCTGAATACCAGAGACGGAACGCATTGCGATCGTGAAAGCGCGAGGGACAACCTTCCCGCGTTGCTTTCAACATGCCGTTCAGGGAAAGGATTCCCGACATGAACCTCGAACCCGAGCAAAATCTTTCGACAACCGGCGTAGGGGAGGGACTATCCTCCTCTCGCGCTGCGCAAACCGTTCGCAGCACCGGCGAGCATCGGTTCGACGATTCTCACGAACCCCAATCGGCATCTGCCGCTCACGATGCGAGCGACCGCAAACCGGAATCATCCGTCTCGGCCTCATCGCGAGTCGCCGCCTTGCGACAAGCGGCGATCGGCAAGACGATGCGCGGCGGTTCGGCCACGACGGTCGCCCCCCCTCCCGTCGGCCGCGCGCGAACGCAGGCAGCCACGGTCCCTGCCGGAAGCGATCGCGACGACGAGACGTCATTCAACCTTCCCTTGCAGGCCGGCCAGATCGCCGAAGAACTGCAAGCGCAGCTCAACGATCTGCTCCGCCGCGAACAGAATCTGCAAGGCCAGCTCGCCCTGCTCGATCAAGAGCACCGGCAACTGCGCTTATGGGCGCACCAGACGGAAGAAGAATTCGTCGAACAAGAACGCCTGCTCGCCCGCCGCGAACAGGAATTGAATCGCCAATTCGCCGAATGCGAAAAAACGGCGAATGAATACGATGCGCTGATTCAGGATCTCGAACAGTCACGTGAAGCACTTCCGGCGAAACGCGGTCAAATCGTCGCAGCCCCCGCGCGCGTGTCGCCCGCGGACAGCGAATCGATCCGCACGCTGCGGGCCGGAGTCGAACGCGAACTGGCCCGGCAGATCGAAGACCAACAGGCCCGCCATCAACGCTCTCTGGCGGCGATTTCCCAGCAGATCGAGCGCGAACGCGTCAAGATCCGCGCCGAGCTGACCGCCGAACTCGAACTGGAACGCCGCGAACTCGAACAGGCGCGGTTGTTGTTTCTCCAGCAGCGCGACGACGAACGCCAATCGCTCAAGCAGGACCGCGAACGACTCGATACGGAAATCAAAGAAGGCCGATCCTCGATTCGGCTGTCGCAGGAACAGGCCGAGCGGCAACTCGCCGAACTCCGCGAGAAAATCACCCAGGAAAAATCGGCGTGGGAGGCCGAACGCCGGACGCTCGACGAAGAAATCGATCGCGACAAAAACATGCTCGAAAAGCGGGCCCGGCTTCAGCAGGATCACCTGGTTCGGCTCAAGCAGGAAGTCGAACAGGCGCAAAACGCTCATCGTCACGAGGTGCAGGCCGCAC
>JBJXGP010000185.1:0-2613 GCA_046160425.1 Planctomycetaceae bacterium | reverse complement strand
TCCGTCCGGGTTGGCGGCGGTGCTGGGGGTTGGCGTTTAGCTAACCTGTCTCTTTCGCTTTTTCTTCCGATTTTCCGTGCCGCGAATTCCAACTCGTGCCGCTTGCTTAAATAGGGACGCGTCTGGGATGTCGGCTGATTGACGACTTCCTGTGAGGAGTTCCGTGTTCATTGGTTGAGCTGTCGAATCGCGAAAACTCCTCACCGCGGGACTGGCCGTGGGCGCTTCGGCAGGGATGAAGTTCGCTTCGAGTCATTTGCAGGAGAAACGCCATGAAAATGTCGCGCATGCTCATTGTTGTGTGTGTTGCGAGCTCAGTGGTCAGCACCTGCTCAGCGAATTTGATTCAAAACGGCTCCTTTGAGGATCCCGTGGTCCCGATCAATTGGCACACCAATTTCATCGGCGGTTCGACGTCCATCACCGGTTGGACGGTTGTCGGCGTCGATTCCTCCGTCAGCAACGGCGGCTTCAGCCAGAACGGGATTTTGTTTCAGGCGCAAGACGGAGTGCAATGGGCCGATATGGCCGGCATTTCGTCGAACTCGAATGCCAGCGGACTGACGCAAGATGTTGCCACCACGATCGGCAACACCTATGAATTGACGTTCCATGTCGGCTCCGCGACGGATGGCGGCATCTTCTTCTTTCCGGCGACGGTGGATCTCAGGATCGACGGCGGCCCGCGCACCAGCTATTTCAATCCTGCCGCGCCAACGAACATGCTCGACTGGAAGCAGTTTTCGGTGCGGTTTCTCGCGCAGAATAGTTTGACGAACCTGACATTTTTTAACGGGAGCGCCGCGAATAACTACATTTCTCCGCTCGACAATGTGTCGCTGGTCGATCTGGGTCCGGCGGCGGTGCCGGAACCGGGAACGCTGACGCTGGCGGCATTCGGAGCCGTCGGTTGCCTCGCGGGAGCGATTCGCAGACGCCGGCGACATTTCAACTGATGCAGGGGAGAGACAACGCCGCCAGCCTGCTGTCCCTGCTGAAGCAACGTCTGCACCAAGGGCAGCCGCTGGAATCACTGGCCGATGAGAAAGTGCTGCACAATGACGCGAGAGCAGCGGAGGAAACTTTGATGCGCATCCAGACCGTCTCTCTGCTGTTGGCATTGATCGTCTGCTGCCATGTTGGCGACGTGTTCGCGGGCATCATCTCAGGGAATAGCGTCACCGCCGAAACAACCATTCAACTTGGCACGCAGGTTGAGCATCGAGGGTTCAGCGAGAGTACCGGACCACAAGGAGACTTCGACCATCTCACCGCTTATAGTGCTGACGCCAGCCTATCGCTTGATGATGGGCTATCAGGTGGAACCGCGACTGCACTGGCAACGGCCAAGGCGAATCACCTCGGCGTATATGTCGATCTCGCCTTGAATTCGTCGTTGAAAATCGTGAACGACCAACCGGTCGCCTACAATGCGTACGGATCTGCGTTTGCCACGTCGGAGTGGCAAGATCATGTCTTCGTGTCTTTTCAAAATCCACTGCTTCCGTTCAGTGAAAACAGCGCCTTGGAAATGATCGTTGAAATCCATGGGAACGCCTTCGATATCGGAAACGTCTACGGCAATCCTGACGGAGAATACGTTAAAAACGAGATTGTCGAAGTGCGGGCCTATGCGTATGAAAAAGTTTATCTTGAGACACTGGACGACGGCAGTTGGTATCCTGTCGAGTTTACGGAAGACGACGACGGCTTGGATTATGGTTGGGAATATGAGGTGAAATACACAAACTCCATTCCCTCTCACGGAAGACTCACAGTACGTCCCGCCGCGCCTGCCTCGACCTTCGGATTACTGGGAATCAACACGAGGTTAAGCGCCGATGTCAAGATCATCCTGGAGGCTGGATTGAAAGGGGAATCCGTCGGGTCATCGGATGGGCATCCCGGCACGAACTCGAATCGCACGACGCTGGATTTTTCGCATACCCTCAGCATTCTCGGGTTTCGTTTTTATGGTGCGAACGGCGACATGATGGACCCCGACCTCTTCCAGGTGACGTCTCAGACCGGGTACATCTACGACTCGCTCGGCCCAGAGGTTTCCGCCGTGCCGGAGCCTGGCAGTCTTACATTGGTCGGACTGGGCGCTCTTGGAATGGCGGCCGGGTGGAGACGTCGACGGGCGAGTTTGGCAGCCGGAGAATAATTCGACCCAGCTTCTCCCGGCTTGCGAACACTTGCTTCTCGCCAGATAATCGCCAGCACGTGAACACAAATCACAACTGCTGAGTGTGGCATGTCGGACCAGCCTGAAACCGCAGCCGAGCCGACGCCGCCCCACAACCAGCCGACGATGCCTGCCCCTCCAGCTAATCCATCGCGGGATGTCGTGGCCGGTCGTTACAAGCTCCTCGAGCAACTCGGCCAGGGGGGCATGGGCGTCGTCTACATGGCCGAGCAGTCGCAGCCGGTCCGTCGGCTTGTCGCACTGAAAATCATCAAGCCGGGCATGGACAGCCGCGAGGTGATCGCCCGGTTTGAAGCCGAACGCCAGGCGCTGGCACTGATTGACCACCTCCATATTGCCAGGGTTTTCGACGCCGGCACGACCGAATCGGGACGACCCTATTTCGCCATGGAACTGATCCGCGG
>JBJXGP010000184.1:0-7280 GCA_046160425.1 Planctomycetaceae bacterium | reverse complement strand
GTTCGCGCAGCGGATCGCTGTCGGCGGCTTTGTCGTACAGCAAAGGCGTGTCATCGGGCAACGGGACAACTGCGGCATCGATCAGGCGTTCGATGTGCTGACTCTCATGTTCGTTCGCGCCGGCGATTACGACAGCCAGCGGCGGGGTGGCTGTGTTTTCGCGAAGCGATAACACGGCCGGGCTGCGGGGGGGAGGGAAAGGGGGGGACAGGTCCATATACTGGTCATGAAGCAGAAACTAAATAGACCTCCCCCCGATGAATGATTGACGTTCCATCAGAGAAATAGTGGGCCTCAGCAGAAGAGAAAGCCCTCTCGATGGCAAGAAGCCTCCACTGTCAGGAAGACGGCAATTATGACAGTGCCGAAATGGCAGTCCGTTACAAAACACAATACATTCCCACCCGCCGGGTGCCACGGGCGAAATTGATGCTTTGGTCTTGTGTGCCACTGGCTCCAGCCAGTGTGACTTTCGTCTTTCCCTTTCTGGGCTACCATAGCAGCCTGTTGAAAAAGTGTGCCGCTCCTGGCTTGCCCAGCAGTGAAGTTCATAATCGATGGAAAACACCGGGTGGATAAACCACCCGGCTCATGGATCTCAGTAATTTGTTCATTTTTCAACGGGCAGCTCTCGCACTGCCGGTTTTCAAACGACGGAACGCATTTGCAAACGTTTACCGTTTCACGTGAAACGGTGGCAGTCGCCTGGGATCGCGCACTCCGCTGCGGAAACCCTTCGCGTCGTGGCTGACCTTGAACTCTGTCGGCTGATCCTTGCAGTCGTTCGTCGGGCGGAGTATGTTAGTTTTGTTCCAGATTTCACGCGCGCAACCGCGCACCATTCATGTAGAACGACTAACGGAAGTTGAATTCGTACAGCGAGCCAATCGAACGCGTCCGGTTCAACGCATCCGGACACGTGGGCGATCGGTATTTACCGCCAGGAGGAAGTATTATGCGATACAATTTGCTTTCAACATGCTCTCGAAACGTCCGGGCGATTCCGCTGGCTTTGGCCGGTTGGCTGGCGCTGTCGGCTTCGATGTCGCACGCCGACGACTGGACGCAGTTCCGCGGGCCGAACAGCACGGGGGTCTCGGCCGATCCCGAACCGTTGCCGACCGAATTTTCGATGACGAAGAATCTCGTCTGGTCCCACGAGTTGGGGACTGGGATCGCTTGTCCCATTGTGACGAACGGCAAGGTGATCAGCACGACGTACACCGCCGACAACGAGTTCATCGTCTACTGTCACGATGCCGGCACGGGGAACGAATTGTGGAAGACCCCGTTCAAGGTCGATCCCGCGACGCTGCCGAAGTTGATCTATCCGAATCAGCATGCGTCGTCGACCCCCTGCACCGACGGCGAGCGAGTCTACTTCTACTTCAGCACCATCGGGCTGTTCGCGCTCAATCTCGAAGATGGTTCGCAGCCGTGGAGCTATTCGCTGCCGATGCCTTATTACCTGATGGACTGGGGACCGGCGACGTCGCCGATCGTCTACGAAGACAAAGTGATCTTCTGTCAGGACGACGATCTCGATCAGTATCTGATTGCGCTCGACAAGAAAACGGGGACGCTCAAGTGGCGGACTCCGCGACCTGAAATGCTCGGCGGTTACGCGGTCCCCGTCATGTGTACCGCGAACGGGCGGACCGACATCGTGGTTTCGGGAAGCGGCAAGCTGCAAGGTTACAACCCCGATACGGGCGAAGAAATCTGGACCTGCAATTCGCTGCTGCGAACGATGATGTCTTCTCCGGCCGTTGTCGACGACAAGATCTATGTCACCTGTCAAAGTTACGGCGACGCCGGTCGAATTCTGAAAGAAGCGTTGATGGAATGGAAAGACGTCAACCAGGACAAGAAACTCGAAAAGAGCGAATTCGACAAGGCATTCTGGCCCAAATTCGAAAAAGGGGATGCCAACGGCGACGGTTTTCTCACGCAGGCCGAAGTCGACACAGCGTTTCAGTCTCCGACGAATCTTGTCGGCGGCGGGAACATCATGCAATGCATTCAGGGAGGCGGAACGGGGGACGTGACGAAGACGCACATGCTCTGGAATCTCGATCACAAGGCCCCTTCCAACATTTCGTCGCCGCTCGTCGTCGACGGCCGGATGTTCGTCGTGAAGAAGAGCGGCATCTCCGCCGCCTTCGATGCAACGTCGGGAGAGACCGTCTGGATGCAGCAGCGAATCAAGAATCTCGGCGATTACTTTGCATCGCCGATCGCGGCGGATGGCAAGATTTACGTCACCGGTGAAAACGGATTCATCGTCGTCCTGAAGCAGGGTCCGACGCTGGAAGTCCTCTCGAAGAACGACATGGAGGACACCTGCATCGCCACGCCGGCGGTTTCCGACGGACGCATTTTCGTCCGCACGTTGACCAAGCTGCATTGTTTCTCGGAAGGGAATTAGTACAGCGCCTCGTTCCCAAGCTCCGCTTGGGAACGCAAGTCCGCGAAGCTCCCGCTTTGTCACAGGGTATTCAAGGTTGATTCACGTCGACCACAAACTGCCGACGAAATTCAAATCAGAAGGCGAAAGAATCATTTTCACACGAAGTCACAAAGCCACGAAGAAAGAGTGCTGTTGAAGCAATCGGTTTTCTGTCCCATGATCTCTTTGTGTCTTTGTGTGAGAAAATTCTTATTCTTGGATTCGATTAAATTGCTCTTATCGAGTCGAGGGACTCTTTTCATTAGCCTTACGGAGATGTGCGCCATGACGACAGGATTACTGACAACATTCACGGTTTGGTCGTCTCTGCTGTTCGCTGCCGAAGGACCGAACGTCGACGTCGTCGTCGGCCCGAAGAGTTCCGAACTCGAACGCTACGCGGCCCGCGAATTGAGCGACCAGTTCACGAAGCTGTTCAATGCGAATGTCACCATTCACGAAGAACTTCCGGCGAAGTCCGAACACGTCGTGCTGATCGGCAATCCGAAATCGAATCCGGCGGTGAAGAAGTCGGCAGCCAAGTGGCCGAAACTCTCGGCACAGGGGATCGTCATTCAGAGCTTCGACCGTAAAGAGGGGGCGGGTATCATTGTCGGCGGGGGAAGCCCCTCGGCGACGCTGTGGGGGGTCTACGAACTGGGATATCAGTTCGGCGTGCGTTACGCGCTGGCGACCGATATCTTTCCCTCCGAAAAACCCGCGATCAAGCTGGACGGGTGGGACATCGTTCGCGAGCCGGTCTTACCGGTGAGAAGCTGGCGCACGGTCAACGATTTCCCGATCGGTGCCGAATCGTGGGGAGCCGACGAGCAGCGGAAACTCTTCGGCCAACTCGCGAAGTTGAAATTCAACCGCATCCTCGTTTCGGTCTATGCATGGCAACCGTTCGTGCATTACGAATCGGGGGGTGTCGCGAAGTCGACGGCGATGTCGTGGTATGGCGAAGAGTATCCGATTCAGGGAGACACGCCGGGCAAGGTTGCATTAAACGGCGTGAAGCTTTTCGAGAATCCCGACCTCGCGGGCAAAAAAGAATACGCCGAACTGACCGCGGCGGGTGTGCAGCACATCCGGCATGTGATGGCGGCGGCTCACGATCTGGGGATGACGACGGCATTGCAGATGTCTCCGCTGGAATTCACGCGAGAATTCGAAGCGGTGATCCCCGGCGCGCAGAATTCGCCCAGCCCCAACAACGTGCTGATCGCACCCGGAGCACAACAAAGTCTCGACGACGAACCGCTCAAGAATCTGGTGATCGCGCAAATTCGGGCGTACATCGACACGTATCCCGATCTCGATGCACTGTATCTCACGCTCCCGGAATTTCCCGAATGGGAAGCGCACGCTGAAGAAGGCTGGAAGCGACTGTCGAAGAAACATAAGCTGGGAGACATCACGCTCGAATCGTTGATCGAAGCGGCATCGAACCGCAAGGTCGTCGCCTCGGGCGAACGCGGGAGAAAAGCCCTCCGCGGCAACATCGCCGCGCTCGCCTTCCTCAACGACATTCTGTCGGATGGCAAGCTGCTCAAGCGCAAAGACGGCAAGTCGGTCGAACTGGTTTTCGTGCAGATCGATCCCGCGCTTTATCCGCTCGTCGAAAAGATTCTGCCGAAATCGGCGGGGATGCTCAACTTCGTCGATTATACCGCTCGCCGGGTCGTCGAAAATATCGATGCCTTGAAGGCCGTTCCTGCGAAGAAGGTTCCGAGCCAGTTCATCTTCACGCTTGCCGACGACAACATCGGCATCTTGCCGCAGATCGCCACACGGCGGATCGAGACGATTGCCCACGATCTTGTCGCGCAGGGTTGGCAGGGCTTCTCGACGCGGATGTGGATCCCGGCATGTCTCGATCCCACAACTCATTACCTCTCGCGGTATGCGTTCGATCCCACGACGACCGTGCAGTCGGCTCACGATGAGTACTTCATGGGGGTCACCGGCTCGAAAGGAGCGGTCGAACGGCTGTGGCTGGCGTTCGGACATCTCGAAACGGCGACCGAACTCATCGATCAGAACGACATCGGGTTTGCTTTTCCCGTACCGAGCATGTTCATGAAGCATTACAACGCCGAGCCGGTTCCCGAATGGTGGGGGAAGGCGCTCAACACGTACGTCGAGTTCACGAATGAACTGTATCGCGCTCACGGCGGTTCCGCGATTCAGGGACACGATTACCTCTTCTACTATGCCAAGCGGAGCGAGTTCCCGCTCGAATATCTGACCGCCGTGCAGGCGGTGCGCGAAGCGGGGATCGCGAAGTCCAAAGGGGATCTGGTCGTCGCGCAGGAAAAAATCAACGTGGCGATCGAATCGATCTTCAATTCGATGGACGTCCTGTCGGACGTCGCGCAAAATTCGAGCGATCGAGCACTCATCGCCATCCTCGACAAGTTCGCCTACCGCCCGTTACTCGCCGAACTGGAACAACTCGAAGCCGCCGCGGCTGAGTCGAAGTAATTTGTAGTCGTCGTGCGACGGATCTTATCGTAACCCGAAGCGTCAGCGAGGGAGCGCATCGACTTTCGAGTTCACAGGCTCCGCTGCGTGAAATGGCCCGGCAGTGAGGTTACTCAACGTCCGAAAAAGAACCGGGTGGATAAACCACCCGGCTCATCCCACCCGGCGAATGGAATAATTACCGAGAGATTTCATCATGACCGAGCCGCTCGTTTATCTGCGGGGGAAAATGGTTCCCGCGTCGCAAGCTCATCTTCAGATCTACGATGCCGGTGTCGTGCTGGGGGCGACGATCACCGAAATGGTGCGGACGTTCAAGCACCAGTTGTTTCGCCTTCAACCGCATCTCGACCGTCTCGACCGCGGGATCAAATATGTCCGCTTCGACATCGGCATGGAGATGGCGCGGCTGGGTGAAATCTGCCAGGAACTGACGGCCCACAATGCGAAGCTCATCGGTCCCGATGACGAACTCGGCCTCGTGATCTTCATCACGCCGGGCGAACTGCCGGTTTACGCGGGAGGAGCCGGGGCCGCGGCGAACAACACGCCGACGGTCTGCGCGCACACGTTCCCCATGCCCTACGAGTTGTGGTCGGAAAAATTCAAGACCGGCCAGCATTTCGTCACGCCGTCGATTCGGCACGTTCCGCCGCAATGCTTCGATCCGAATATGAAGTATCGCAGCCGGATGCATTATTATCTCGCCGATCAGGAAGCGCGACTCGTCGACCCCGCGGCGGCGGCGCTGTTGCTCGATCTCGACGGCAATGTCACCGAAACCGGCGGCGCGAATTTTTTGATGGTCGAGAAGGGGGCAATCGTCTCGCCGACTCTGCGCAATATCTTGCCGGGAGTCAGCCGGGCCACGGTCCGCGAGTTGGCGGGAAAACTCGGCATCCCGTTCGTCGAGAAAGATTTCGCCGTCTTTCATGCCCTCAACGCCGACGAAGCCTTCACCGCGAGCACGCCGTATTGCATTCTTCCCATCACGAAGCTGAACGGCTTGCCGGTGGGCAAGGGAGTTCCCGGCCCGATCTTCCAGCGCCTGATCGAGGCGTGGAGCGGCGAAGTCGGTCTCGACATCATCGAGCAGTTCCGCACCGGAGCCGCCCGGAGGACAGCGAAGCTGTGATTGGGAGATGGGGAGTGTGAAGAACAGATTCTCTCCTTAACGACCCCTCGACCACTCCACCCCTCCTCCACTCTTCTTGATATGGAACACCTGACGTGGAAATTCAACTCAACGGCGAAGCGCGCGAAGTCCCGTCGGGGTCGACCGTCGCCGATCTGCTGCGCGAGTTGAAACTCGATCCCCGCTATCTGGCCGTCGAGCGGAATTTCACGCTCGTGCCGCGCAAAGAGCACGCCGATTGCGTTCTGCAACCGGACGATCGGCTGGAGATCGTTACCCTCGTCGGAGGCGGATGATCGGGTATAGGATTTCCCTCGTTCCCAAGCTCCGCTTGGGAACGCAAGTCTTCGCAGCTCCGCTGCGTGAAATGGCCCAGCAGTGAAGTTTACCACCGTTGGGAAAAAGACCGGGTGGATAATCCACCCGGCTCGCGAAACTTGGAACCGGCGGCGTTGATACTTTTCATTGCCGATTCAATCCGATAATCTGTGAAGCGTCAACCGACAAATCGGGGGCATGCCGCGACGAATTGCGGGGATGTTCCATTTTCCATTATTTCGAGCGAGGGGATGGCAGTTATGAATGCGGATGAAATTCTTCTGGATGCCGAAGAACGCATGGAAAAAGCGGTCAGCAATTTTCATCATCAGTTGCAGGGACTACGGACCGGCCGCGCGACGGCGGGGCTGGTCGACTCGATCAAGGTCGACTACTACGGCTCGCCGACGCCGCTCAAGCAGGTCGCCGCGATTTCGGTCCCCGAGCCGCAGCAGATCGTCGTCCGTCCGTTCGATGCCTCGATCATCAACGCGATCGCCAAGGCGATTCAGTCGAGCGACGTGGGGCTGTCTCCGAACTCCGACGGACGTTTGATCCGGCTCAACATCCCGCCCTTGTCGACCGAACGGCGCAAGCAGCTTGTGAGCCGGCTCAAGGAACTGGCTGAGGAAGCCCGCGTGGCGATCCGCAACATCCGCCGCGATGCCAACAAGCACGTCGACCAGGCCGAGAAGGACAAAACGATGACCGAAGACGTGCGCGATTCGGTGAAGGAGCAGATCCAGGATCTGACGAAGACATACGAAGGCAAAGTCAACGATCAGGCATCGCACAAGGAAAAGGACGTCATGGACGAGTGAGCGGGAGCAGTTTGCCTCGTGTTGCATTTTCAGATGATTGGTGATTGATGCAGCGGAGCTGCAAAGACTT
>JBJXGP010000183.1:0-12930 GCA_046160425.1 Planctomycetaceae bacterium | reverse complement strand
GGGATACCCGTCACGTTCGGCGTGTTGACCTGTGAATCGATGGAGCAGGCGCTCGACCGCGCTGGCGGAAAAATGGGAAACAAAGGGCAGGATGCAGCGCTCGCCGCGATTGAAATGGTGAACCTCTTGAACATGATCGACTCGACCTCGGCGAACTGACTCTTTCACCGCACACAGTAGACTTCAAATATTTTACGGAAAATAAACAGAAACCGCGTCTTATAGGTTTATTCGATATATGTCACGCCGCAGCAAAGCACGCGAAGTCACCGTGCAGATGCTTTACCTGATCGATCTCAATCCTGACGTGGACGCCAAAGCGGTCCGCGCGATGATCGAAGAATATCTGGGCGACGCCGAAGCGTCCGATTTTGCCTGGTCGCTGTTCATTCGCGTCCGCGAAAGCCGTCCTCAGCTCGACGCCGGTATCGAGTCGGTTGCCGTCAACTGGAAGCTGACGCGCATGCCGCCGACGGATCGCAATATCATTCGACTGGGTACATTCGAGTTGATGTTTACCGATACGCCCCCCAAGGTGGTCATCGATGAAGCCGTGGAACTCGCCAAGCGTTACGGAACGGCTCAATCGTCGCAATTCGTGAACGGAATTCTCGACCGCCTCATTCCGAGTCAAAAGCGAACCGCTCCCGTGGGAAAACATCCGGAGATCCCCGTCGAATTGAAGGACGAACCGCCTCCAGAGAGTATTTCCCTGGATCGTACCGCGCCTCGCGATGCGGACGACGATGACGACGAAAATAACGCTCCCCGCGCGAACGAGACATTCGGAATCTCATGATACCGGCCCGCGGCGTGATGGGTAATTTACCGCCGGTTGATGGCCGCCCGTCTTATCAAGCTTCGCCGTCCGTTTCCCATCGACATGACGAATGGTTCTGAACGATCGTGTGCCGTCAAACTCTATGCAATCGGCGCGATGATCGTCGAATGTTTTTTATGATGTTCGCAGGCCCATGTGTCGATAATCGGGATATCACCCTCCCCACGCCACCAAAGGCCCTGCCAACGTATGTCACGCATGATTCGGATCCTGCTCGATTTCGCTCACTGCCTGATTTTTCCGCGAGTCAATAAAACCGACCTGCGCGTTCAACTGCAGCCCAATATGAAGAACCGACAGAATCGCAACAGTCATCGTCGAAACGATTCTGCAATTCGAAATCAGGTTGTTCGCGACCTGTAACGGACGGACATCCGCAAGTGGGTTCCTCTCTGCGCATTATGCCAGCACCGATTGAACGACCCCGCCATGCACGTCGGTCAGTCGGTAGTCCCGTCCCTGAAACCGATATGTCAGCCGGTGATGATCGAATCCGAGGCAATGCAAGAGCGTCGCATTGAGATCGTGGATATGCACCGGATCGTGCGTGATGTTGTATCCGTAGTCGTCGGTCTCGCCATGCACGATTCCCGGCTTGATCCCGCCTCCGGCAAGCCAGACCGAAAAACAACGTCCGTGATGATCGCGTCCGTAGTCGTCCTGCAACCCCCCTTGCCCGTACACGGTTCGCCCGAACTCCCCCGCCCAGACGATCAGCGTATCTTCGAGCATTCCACGCTGTTTCAGGTCGGTAATCAATGCGGCTTGCGGCTGATCGACGTCGCGGGCCTGCTTGGGAATATTCGTCGGCAGGCTGCCGTGCTGATCCCAACCGCGATGATAGAGTTGCACGCAGCGCACTCCGCGCTCCAGAAGCCGACGCGCCAATAGACAGTTCGCCGCAAACGTGCCCGGTTTGCGGGCCTCTTCGCCGTAAAGCTCGAACGTCGGCTCCGATTCCGTCGACAAGTCGGTCAGTTCGGGGACCGACGTCTGCATGCGGAAGGCCATTTCATATTGCGCGATGCGAGTCGCGATTTCCGGATCGCCCGATTGCGCGAGTTGGCGCTGGTTGAGTTTTGCCAGCCCATCGAGCATTGTGCGGCGAAGTTGGCGATCGATACCAGGCGGATCCGAAAGAAACAGCACCGGGTCACCGCTGCTGCGAAGTTTGACCCCTTGATGATTCGAGGGGAGAAAACCGCTACCCCACAAACGCTCGAGAAGTCCCTGATTGGCGTCCTTGCCGGTCCCATGCGAGATCAGCACGATAAACGCCGGAAGGTCTTCTGCTTCGCTGCCGAGTCCGTAACTCAGCCAAGCTCCGAGCGACGGCCGACCGGGTTGTTGCGAACCGGTCTGAATGAGCGTGATGGCGGGATCGTGATTGATCGCTTCCGTGTACAAAGACCGGATGAGACAGATGTCGTCGATCACGCGTGCGGTATGCGGCAAGAGTTCGCTGATCCAGGTTCCCGATTCCCCCGCCTGTTGAAAGCCGAACTTTGGTGCGATGACTGGAAAACTCTTTTGTCCCGAGGTCATTCCGGTCAGGCGTTGACCCTGGCGGATGGAATCGGGGAGTTCCGTGCCATGCAACTCTTTGAGCTTCGGTTTGTAGTCGAGGAGTTCGAGATGCGACGGCCCTCCCGATTGAAACAGATAAATGATTCGTTTCGCTTTAGGTGCGAAGTGCGTGACTTTCGAGACCGGCGATTCTTGTGACAGGCCATCGCGAGCCAGCAACGTCGCGAGTGCGGCGGTTCCCGCCGCGCAGGCGGAATTCTGGAGAAACGCCCGACGAGCGAAGGAAATTGAGTTCATGTTTTGTATGGATATCTTCATGGTTTTGAGATCGTCTCATCGAGATTGAGTATCAGGCTTGTAATGGTCATCCACGAGGCGAGTTCAGCGGGGTCGATTTTGTCCGAACGGGACGAATACCCGATCGCCAGCAGCTTTTCGGCGGCGACGTTATCCACATCGAATTGTTTTTTCGCGGACTGCTGTATCTCCCTAAGGATCGATCGTTCATCCTCATCGGGAAGCCGGCAAAGTGCGATCTGGAAGGCGTACGACATCCGGTCACGGTCGCCGGGAGCATAGAGCAGGACTCGCTCGGCGAATTTCCGAGCCGCTTCGACATACGTCGGATCGTTCAGCAGCACCAGCGCCTGAAGCGGCGTGTTCGTGCGCGCCCGACGGATGACACAGGTCTCGCGATCGGGCGCATCAAACGCGGACATCCCCGGCGGCGGGCACGTTCGTTTCCAGAATGTGTACATGCTCCTTCGGTACAACCCTTCACCCAGATCAGAGGCGTACTTTTCACGTCGTTCCACCGAAACATCTTCCCAGAGTCCTTCAGGCTGATACGGTTTGACGCTCGGGCCTCCCACGCGTTCGGCGAGCAACCCACTGATGGCGAGGGCATTATCGCGCACGGTTTCTGCGGGCATGCGGTAACGCGGCCCCCGGCCGAGCAATCGATTATGCGGATCACGCTCCAGCAACTCCGCCGTCGCGTGCGATGATTGGCGATACGTTGCCGAGAGCACCATCAGCTTGAGAATGTGACGTTGATTCCACTCATTTTCCGCGAGTTCCAGTGCCAGCCAGTCGAGCAGTTCGGGGTGACTCGGCAGCGTCCCTTGAATGCCGAAGTCCTCGACCGTTTCGACGATCCCCGTGCCGAACAACATTTCCCACCAGCGGTTGACGGCGACGCGGGCAGTCAGCGGATGAGACGGATGTGTCAGCCATCGCGCGAGTTCGAGACGGGTCGCTGCCTCTTTCGGCACGCCGTCGATGCTTTCGAGAACTCCCGGTTCGACTTCATCCCCGGGTTGATCGTATTGACCGCGCTTCAAGATGTGCGTCTTTCGGCGCGGCGACATTTCATCCATCACCATCGTCACCGGGATTTCCTGATCGAGTTGTTCCAGCCGACGCGGGATTTCGGTCAGTTCCTTCTTCCAGTTTTTCGACGGCTCATCGATCCGTTCGAGATAAAACGATTTCAACCGCTCGACCTGTGCGGGAGACCGATTGACCGGCACGGTGGCGAGAATATCTTTCAGTCCGCCCAAGGTCATTCCTGTTGCGACGAACGCAGCTTCTTCCGCGGTCATCGTGGCCGAGTGCAATCGCACGTCGTCGATGCGCCCATGAAAAGGAACGGACGATTGACGGCGACCGATGTGAAACGGCTTGTCGGTGAGTAAAGTGCCGTCGAGCGCATTGTCGGTCACCGCATCGAATGGTTTCACCGCACCGTCGACATAAATCGTCACGCCCGACGCCCTCCGTGAACCATCGTAAGCAACGACGATGTGATGCCATTCATTGAGCGGAAACGGTTCTTTCGTCAGTACCTTGAATGCCCGATCGGGCCAATGATGCACAAAGTGGCTCGCGATCTTGCCCCCTTCGATGATCACATCGTAGCCGCGATACGCATTCGCATCATCCATTTTCGACAGGACCGTGCTCGCCTCCATGCTGGTAAGGTAAACCCACGCGGCGAGCGAAAACGCCTGATCGCTCTCAAAAGTTCCCGTCTCAACGGCGGTGATGTATGTCGAGCCGTCGAAGTCGAGAGCAGTTCCCAGTTTTCCCTCGACGCTCACTAATTTACCGTTCAGAATTCCAGAAAAATCGCCGGAAGCCGTGTTCGCGATCGTTGTTCCTTCGGTTTCATCGAGAGGAAAATGCGCCACGAGTCCGATCGGTCCCGACTTTTCGATTTCCTCGGGAGTCAGCGATGACTCCCATTTTGCGAGATCGGCATCGACCTGCATCGCGCGCTCTTTCAGAAGCGACGCGAGTTCTTCACGCCGCGCCTCAAGGGTCAGTTGTTCCGCTTGCTGTGCCGGCGAGGGGACTTTCAATATCGGTTCGGCCATCTTGCCTTTGTTGTAAGGAACGACTTTGTCGGGGATGTTGTCGAAGAATGCCGCAAAGCGGTAATAATCCCGCTGGGTGATCGGGTCGTACTTGTGATTGTGGCATCTGGCACATTGCAGCGAGAGACCGAGAAATACGGTCGCTGTAGTGTGAACGCGATCGGCGACATATTCGACTCGATATTCTTCCTCGACGATCCCCCCTTCAGTGGTGAAGACGTGATTCCGATTGAAACCTGTCGCCACTTTCTGGCCGAGTGTCGCATCCGGCAGCAGATCGCCGGCAAGCTGCTCGGTCAGAAACTGATCGTAGGGAAGATTTCGAGCGAACGCATCGATCACCCAGTCGCGCCACGGCCACATGGTGCGCAGTTCATCGTTGTTGTAACCGTTGGTGTCGGCGTAACGAGCCGCATCCAGCCAATGCATCGCCATGCGTTCGGCGTGGCGCGGAGTTTCCAGCAATCGATCGACGACCTTTTCGTATGCATTCGCAGTATTGTCTTCGAGAAACGCCGTTCGTTCTTCAGGCGTCGGGGGAAGACCGGTCAGATCGAGCGTCACTCGCCGCAACCACGTTTCACGATTCGCTTCGGGAGATGGCGAGAGACCACTCACTTCCAGTCGTTGCAGAATGAAATCGTCGATGCCGTTGCGTGACCAATCCTTCTTCTGTACATCGGGAGCAGCCGGTCGCTGCGGAGAGACAAACGCCCAGTGCATCGCGTAAGGTGCTCCGTCGGCGATCCAGTGCTTCAAAATCTCACGTTGTGCGGGCGACAATGGCTTGTCGAATGACTTCGGCGGCATGGCTTCGTCGTCGTGTGCTTCGATCCGCCGGGCGAGCGCACTGGCATTCACGTCGCCGGGGACAATCGCCTGGACTCCACTTTCCAACGGAGCCATCGCCGAATCGCGGAGATCGAGTCGCAATCCCCCCTGCCTGGCGGCTTCATCGGGACCGTGACAACTCCAGCAGTGGTTCGACAGAATGGGTCGCACATCGCGATTGAAGTCGATTTTGGCAATCGGTTCCGCAGATGTCGCCGTTTGAACAGAACTCACCACGAGCAGGACTAACGAAAACTTGAAAAATGGAACATCGCGCCACATGGACTTGCCCGATTCGTGAAGAATGCCGTGAATTTTCTTTTTCCGAAGCCATAAATTCTATTTTATTGGAGCCACTACATCACGACAATCTCGCCATGATGATTCTTCCCTGATGAATCACGAAGAATCTCTCCTTCAAGTTCATCGAAGTGATACAACGCGGTCGTGTTTTCATCCGCAGGAAATGACATCTCCGGTTGAAATTCGCCGGCGTAATGGGTGAGCGCCGAGATCACTGCGTCCGCTCGTGATTCAACAGTGAACATATCGGCTAAATGACCGCGTACATCTGATGGATATGCTACGCGTCGGACCGATCGATCAGACATGGGTCGCTCGCTTTCTGCCGGAATTGCAGCCACAATCACAAATACTGATCGACAATCCCGATGGTTAACGGCAACGTCAGATCCCTTGGACCTGCCTCGCAGTGCGAGTTCATCTATTTCCCGGTTTGCGAACTCGCACCAGGCGGAGACCGATGTCGTGGTAAATGTCCTGGTATTCGGGCTCCAGCGTCATGTGGAAATTGGCACGAGAGCGTTCGTAATTCGCCCCCAGCCAACTACCCCCGCGGATGGCCTGCAAACCGGTTCTCGAACCGTCGAGCGTCGTATTGCACCACTCCCAGACGTTGCCGTGCATGTCGAACAAACCGAGCTGATTCGGTTGATACGAACCGACCTTACAGGTTCGGTGGAACGGTAATTCCTTCAAATTCGCATCTGATGATGTCAACGTATTTTTCATCTCATTCAAGTAAAAGTTGAATCCATATTCAGACTTTTCGGCAAGTGGTCCCCCGCGGCAGGCGTACTCCCATTCATCTTCCGTCGGCAAACGGTACAACCAGCCGTCGTCCGCCAATAGTTGATTCAACTTAACGACGAACGCCTGACAGTCGTCCCACGAGACGGATTCCAGCGGGAACCGGGCGAGTTCTTCGTCGGAGAATTGTTTGACGTCGTTTACACCGCCGCCGCTGCGGGCGAAATAACTGGGATTTTTGCCCATCACCTGCTGCCACTGGGCTTGAGTGACTTCGTGCGCTCCGAGTTGGAACTCATAATTGAACGCGACTTCACGCGATCCTACAACACCGTTCTCACCTCCCAGCCAGGCCTTCCCGGGCGGAACGGTTACGAATTCCATCCCGAGCGAGTTTGTTGTCACTCTTCCTTTGGCCGACGACGAATTCAAATTCACCCACTTCGCCCCGACGATTTTGCCATGATAATTCTTCCCGGATGAATCCTTGAGAACCTCTCCTTCAAGTTCATCGAAGTGATACAACGCGGTCGTCTTTTCATCCGCAGGAAATGATTTCTCAGGTTGAAACTCGCCGGTATATCTAGCGATCTTCGAGATGCGGATTTCGTCGATGCTTCCCTTAAAGTATCGCGTCAAGGTTTCGCCATCCGTTCCCACCGTGGCGCCGATAAAATATTTTTCGATCTTCGACGGGATCACGCTGGGATCGGGGGGCGCCGCATCAGCGTCGAGACGGCTGCCACCGCTGCGTTGCAGCTTGCCGTCGACATACAGTCGCAGGCTCTCCCCTTCCCACACCAGTGCGGCGTGATGGCGGGTGTCGTAGTAATCGGTCCGTTTGTCGACTCGCGTGAACCAGTAATAGATTGTGTTCGTGATCCGCCGATCGTGGACCATTTCAAACCACGCTTCATTGGGCCGGTCAACAAAGAGGTGAAAACCGTGATACGTCTTCGGATCGACCGCCGAGATCACCGCGTCCGTTCGCGATTCAACGGTGGACATATCGGCTTTCTGTCCGGACGAGGTAGTAAACCAAATCTCCACCGTTCCCGCCCCCTTCGGGTCGATCGGCAGCACGGGAAGCTCAATGTAATCGTCGACGCCGTCGAATTCGAGTGCGGATTGTTGTGTTGACTTCTGTCCTGCCAGCGCCTGCTTCACGGCGTCGACGGAGAGAGCCACGCGGATACCTATGGCGAAGTCACGGGTCGTCGCGGAGAACGAAAAACGTCCCGAGTTCCAGCAACTGGTTGGTGGATCATCCCAATCTCCGCCTCGAAATGTTCGCAGGGTACCGGAAGAAACTGGTGCAAGGGGGTTGATGGCCGGCTTCATTGCAAACTGTTCGTAGTACTCCGGCTGCCACTCATCCTGCACCCATTCCCTGACGTTGCCGTGAGTATCGAAGAGCCCGAATGGATTCGCCTTGAGACCACCCACGGGATGAGGATGCCCTGCCGCATTATTCGCAAACCAGGCGACATCTTTGAGATTTCGATCATCGTCACCGATCCAGAATTTCATCGTCGTTCCGGCACGGGACGCAAATTCCCACTCTGCTTCGGTGGGCAATCGGTAGCCGATATTTTCTGAGGGTGAAACAATCTCGCTTAAGCTGGAACTGTATTCCTTGAAGTTATTCCGTTGGTTCAGCTTGGAACAAAACTCAGTCGCATCGATCCAACTTACCATTTCTACGGGGAGAGCAGCAGTATCTAAACCAGCCACAGCATTTTTTCCAGCTCCTGAACTCGAAAAGCAAGACGGGGTCGTTGTCATCATCGTTGTGTAGTCTTTTTGTTTCACTTCATGGACGCCGAGGTAGAATGGTTGCGTGAGGATCACTGTATGTTGTGGAGCCTCGCTCTTGATACAGAGCTTCCAGTGATCATTGCGCTGGTCAGCGAATTTCAGAGCCTCCTCAATCTCCTCCGGCGTGCTCCCCATTAAGAATTCCCCCGGCGGAATCAACGCAAACTTCATGCCGATGCTGTTCGTGTACTCCACCGGTACGCCGAGGTACTTCGCCCAGGCGTCCTGATGGGCGCGGGCCTGCTGGGCATCGAAGGGGGCGATCGCCGGTTGTGGAGCATCGGCGGGCCAGCCGTGCCATGCTTGGCCGGTTGTTCTCCCTGGCGACTCGTCAGGGTTTAAGCTGTCGTTCGCGGGATCGCTCTTCGTCCCCGATGAGAACGAGGCGATCAGCACGATGAGCATGAGCAACGCTGCCGGGATGCCCGCGATGAGTTGGTATTTCCGCTGCTGCCACCACGGCGTCGCGGACTGCTGTTGAGCGAACTTTTTGAGGTCCGACTTCGTCATGCGGGTGAGCGTGTGCGGGTCGGTATCGGTCGCCGGTTTTTCGGTTGTCGGCTTGTCAGCGGTCGCGACCTTCGCGGCAGGTACTTTGGCGGCTGGCTCTTTCTTCGCTTCGCGATTCGGAGCCGTCTTGCTCGTCGTCTTCGGTCCGGAGGTTTTTGATTCTGGCGTTTTTGCAGGGGCCGGTTTGGGTGCTGCCATCTCTTTCAGAAAATTCTGCAAATGAGAATCTTCCGACATCACCGACGATAACTGCGGTGCCACCGCCTCGCCACGCTGACACTTTTCCAGATCGGCGATCACCTCGGTCATCGACTGATAACGCTCTTGAGGTTTCTTCGCCACCATTTTCCGAAAGGCGTTATCGAGCGAAGCGAGCGGGGGACGTGAATCCCCTGTCCCCTGAACTGCATTCAATGCTTCCACCAGCGAGGGGATCGGCTGCTCGCGATGCGCGAGCAGTTTCTCCATCAACGTCGTCCCCGCGTATACCGGCTTCGCCGTCAGTAAATAGAACAGCGTACAGCCGAGGCTGTAGATGTCGCTGCGGGCATCGGCGTGCTTCGTGTTCAGCGCCTGCTCGGGAGACATGTAATCGACCGTCCCCATCACCGTTCCGGTCGCCGTCAGTTCGGCCTGGACCGATTGATCGCCTCCCTCTTCGATGCGGGCCAGTCCCATGTCGAGAATCTTGACGGTCCCCTGTCGATCGAGCAGCAAATTCGACGGTTTGATGTCGCGATGAATCACGCCTCGCTTGTGGGCGAATTCAAGTCCCTTCGCCGCCTGCGTGAGGCAGTAGATCGCTGAGTCGACGGGCGAGGGGCCGTTCTTTTTCACCATCTGCGAGAGGTCGGTCCCATCGACGAATTCCATCACGAGGTAGTGCGTCCCGTTCGCCTCGTCGGCATCAAAGGCGGTCACGATGTTCGGATGCGTCAGCTTCGCGGCGGCTTGCACTTCGCGATGAAATCGCGCAATCGCATCGGCGTTGCCGGTCACTTGCGGCGGAAGAATCTTGATCGCCACGATCCGCCGCATTCGGCGATGCTCGGCTTTGAGGACCATCCCCATCCCCCCTTGGCCGAGCTTGTCGAGGATCACATAGTTGCCCAGGACGAGCGACTTGAGTTCTCCCTTGATGATCGACTTCGCCTGCCAGGCGGTGAGGAGTTTTTCGTGGACGAGATGCTGGGCCAGACCTTCCCCCTGCTGCGGCTTGTTCGCCGCAGGGAGCTTGTCGATAAGCGCTGAAACTTCCCCCGCCGACATCAATCCCGAGGCGATCAGTCGCTGAGTGAAGTCGTCTAAAGAGAGGGGCATAAACGATTTACCTCGCCCAGCAGTATACTATGCCCGGTGGGGTTGGGGAATCGTTTACGAAGAATATCCGCCAGGAAAACTATGGCTCGCAGAATCGACTTGAACGCACGGAAAAAATGTCGGCGATATCAAACCGCCTTGAACACCAATGTCGAGAGAGGCGGTAGCAGGATCGATAAGCTCTGTTCCTGACCGTGACATTTTACTGGTTCGCTATACAAGCCGCCGGCGTTTCCGAGGTTTCCGCCGCCATAAATACCGGCATCCGAGTTGAACAACTCGCGATAATATCCGGGACAAGGAATACCAAGACGGTACTTCTCGCGGACGACAGGCGTGAAGTTGAGAACCACAATGATTCGTTCGTCGGAATTTTTTGAGATGCGTTCAAAGGCATAAACGCTGTTCTTCCAGTCGTCGCACTGGATCCAGCGAAATCCCGACGCTTCGAAATCGTTATCGTGCAACGCTGGATGCTCTCGATAGAGCGCATTCAAATCGCCGACCAGGCGTCGGATGCCGTCGTGATAACGCTCGTTCAACAAGGCCCAATTGAGTTCGGTGTCGTGATTCCATTCGGTCCACTGGCCGAATTCCCCCCCCATGAAGAGCAGTTTTTTGCCGGGCATGGTGTACTGATAACCGTAAAGGGATCGCAGGTTGGCGAATTGCTGCCAGTAATCTCCGGGCATTTGCGAGAGAAGCGACTTCTTGCCGTGAACGACTTCATCGTGCGACAAGGGGAGTACGAAGTTCTCGGTGAAGCAGTAGATCATGCGGAAGGAAAGTTCGTGCTGATGAAAGCTGCGGTACATCGGGTCGCGTCGCATGTACCGCAACGAATCGTTCATCCATCCCATGTCCCACTTCATGTTGAATCCCAAGCCGCCGAAGTGAACGGGCTTAGAGACCCCTCCCCAGGCGGTCGATTCCTCGGCGATTGTGAGAATTCCCTGGAAGTCGCGATGTACGATCGTATTGGCATCCTTGAGAAACTGGATCGCTTCCAGGTTTTCTCGTCCGCCATACTGATTGGGGATCCATTCTCCGTCGCGCCGCGAATAGTCGAGATACAGCATCGAGGCGACGGCGTCGACTCGCAAACCATCGACGTGATACTTGTCGAGCCAGAATCGGGCGCTCGACAGCAGGAAATCGCGGACTTCATTCCGTCCGTAATTGAAAATCAAAGTACCCCAGTCGGGATGAAAGCCCTTGCGTGGGTCGGCGTGCTCGTACAGGCATGTGCCGTCGAATTTTCCCAGCGAATGTCCGTCGGTGGGGAAGTGTCCTGGAACCCAGTCGACGAGAATGCCGAGATTCGCCTGATGGCAATAATCGACGAAGTACATGAAATCGTGCGGAGTGCCGAATCGACTCGTGGGCGAAAAATATCCGGTGGCCTGATATCCCCAAGACCCGTCGAAAGGGTATTCGGTGATCGGCATCAATTGGATGTGACTGTAACCCATCGTCTGGCAGTATTCGACCAGCATGTGAGCCAGTTCGCGATAATTGAAGTATCGCCTGCCGTCGCGCGGTCGTTTCCACGAACCGAGGTGGACCTCAAAGATCGAAACGGGACGTACGTGCCAGTTCGTCTTCGCTCGGCGGGACATCCAGGTTTCATCACGCCACGGATAACCCTCGAGATCGTAGACGATCGAAGCCGTTTTCGGCGGCAATTCACTCCAGAACGCATAGGGATCGCTCTTTTGAACGATCGATCCTTCCTTCGTGCGAATGCTGTACTTGTAGGTATCTCCATGCTTGAGTTGTGGCATGAAACCGGACCAGATGCCGCTGTTGCTCGAATGGAGATGAAACTGACCGTGCTTCCAGCCATTGGCATCGCAGATCACGCAGACTTCAGGCGCATTAGGAGCCCAGACGGCGAAGCGAACGCCGTTCACTCCGTCGACAGTCGTCAGATGTGCTCCCAGGTGATTGTACATGGTCGGCTGCATGCCGTCGGACGGCTGTTGAAGTTCTCGCGGTGTGCGATAAGCAAGGTGTTTCGGCAACGGTTCCCGAATGGTAGTCGACGGCTCTCGATTTCTCCAGCGATTCCCGAGAGTGGCGGAGTGAAGTAAGGGATTTGCATCACCAATGACCGTTTTCATCGCCAATCTCCCTGTTATCCTCAAGCATCTCAATGCGTCGCTTGAGATACGAATTCCTGAACTCTGTTAGCCCTCGGACATGGTCTTCGGACCGCCACATTTCTGCGGATGTGCTGACCCAATAGTACAAATCTCGACTGTCGGAGTAGAGGTCTTGAGAATTTTCCACGAGAGAATTTGCATGTGAAGGGAATCGAAAGCCGTAACGTTTTTCGAGAATTCGGACGCGGGACTGACGATGGTTTTCCTCGTTCCTTGGATCTCCCTGCTTTAATGATGCCACTATACGTGATAAGGTCGGCATATCTCACTCCGCTGAGGAACAGTCATGCGGGTGCAACGTTGCAAATCATGTATGACGGTTTTGCCGGATGCATCTTTTGGAACGATGTTACAGCCGCGATTCCGCCGCGATTCTTCATCCGGCCTTCGTGGCGCTGAATCTTTGAAATTCAGAAGATAGACTTAGGCATTCGCCGGGCGATCGGTTACGGTTGCATTCAGATCATTCGCCGATCGACAAGCGAAGTGG
>JBJXGP010000182.1:0-3254 GCA_046160425.1 Planctomycetaceae bacterium | reverse complement strand
GTCGAGATCGCCCCCGCCCCGTTTCTCGACCCGAAGATTCGTCAGGACATCTGCGACTCGGCGCTCAAGATCGGCAAAGCCGTCGGCTATCGCAATGCCGGGACCGTGGAATTCCTGTACGACACCGACGGCAAGTCGTTCTACTTCATCGAGGTCAATCCCCGCATTCAGGTGGAACACACCGTCACCGAGGAAGTGACCGGCATCGACCTCGTCAAATCGCAGATCCTGGTCGCGCAAGGCCGGCCCCTGGCCGATCCCGATATCGGACTCGGCGACCAGAAAGAGATCAGAACCAACGGCTTCGCCATCCAATGCCGCATGACTACGGAAGACCCGGCGAACAACTTCATGCCCGATTACGGACGGTTGTCGCATTACCGGTCCGGCGGCGGAGCGGGCGTCCGGCTCGACGGCGGCAGCGCGTTTTCAGGGGCCGTCGTCAATCCGTTTTACGATTCCCTGCTGGTGAAAGTGACCGTTCGCGGACGGCAATTTTCCGAAGCCTGCACCCGGATGGACCGCGTATTGCAGGAATTCCGCATCCGGGGCGTGAAGACGAACATCCCCTTCCTGCTCAAGGTGATGACGCATCCCAAGTTCATCTCCGGCGATTTTACCACGCGGTTCATCGACGAAACGCCGGAACTCTTCCAGTTCTCCCCGCGGAAAGACCGCGCGACGAAAGTCCTGACGTTTCTCGGCGAGACGATCGTCAACGGCTGCACGGGGATCGACGCCGCGCTCGCGGCGCAGGTCGATCGCCAGCCGGCGCCCCTGCCGGACGTCGATTTGAACAAACCCATCCCGCCCGGCACCAAGGATCTGCTGACGAAACTGGGCCCGAAGAAATTCGCCGAGTGGGTGCTGGCTCAAAAACATCTGCTGATGACCGACACCACGTTCCGGGACGCCCATCAGTCGCTGTTGGCGACGCGGTTCCGGACGTACGACCTGCTGCAGATCGCCGACGCCTACTCCCGAAACTGCTCGCAGCTCTTCTCGCTGGAGATGTGGGGCGGCGCGACGTTCGACACTTCGATGCGCTTCCTGAAGGAATCGCCGTGGGATCGGCTGGCGCAGTTGCGGCATAAGGTTCCAAATATTCTGTTCCAGATGTTGCTGCGAGCCTCAAACGCCGTCGGCTACACGAATTACCCGGATAACGTGGTGCGGGAATTCGTGAAGGTCGCTGCGACGGCGGGGATCGACGTCTTCCGCGTGTTCGATTCGCTCAACTGGGTTCCCAATATGCAGGTGGCGATGGATGCCGTGCTGCAAACCGGCGCGATCTGCGAAGCGGCGATCTGCTACACCGGCGACATTCTGAATCCGCAGCGTCCCAAGTACGACCTGAAGTATTACCTCGACCTGGCGCGACAGCTCGAAAAAATGGGGGCGCACATCCTCGCCATCAAGGACATGGCCGGATTGTGCAAGCCGCAGGCGGCGCGACTGTTGGTGAAGGAATTGAAGCAAGTCATCGGTATTCCAATTCACTTCCACACGCACGACACCGCCGGGATTCAGGCCGGAGCGATTCTCGCCGCCAGCGAAGTCGGCTTGGATATCGCCGACGGGGCGATCGCCTCGATGTCGGGCGGGACGTCGCAGCCGAATCTCAACGGTCTGGTCGAGGCCTTGCGGTTCTCCGACCGGCCGACGGAATTGTCGTCCGATCATCTCGACGACATCTCCCGCTACTGGGAAGTCGTCCGCGGGTATTACAAGCCGTTCGAGACGGTGATGCTGCCGGCGACTTCGGATTTGTATCGCCACGAAATGCCCGGCGGGCAGTACACGAACTTGTATCAGCAGGCGAAGTCGTTGGGTCTTTCCGAACGCTGGCCCGAAATCTGCCGCGTCTATGCCGAAGTGAACCAGCTCTTCGGCGATATCGTGAAAGTGACGCCCAGCTCAAAATCGGTCGGCGACATGGCGCTGTTCATGGTGGCGAACAACCTCACCGCCGCGGAAGTGCTAGACGACCAGCGCGATCTATCGTTCCCGGAATCGGTGATGGATCTGATCGGCGGCAAGATGGGTCAGCCCCCCGGCGGCTTCCCCGAACCCGTGATCCGCCGCATCATGCGCGACAAGCCGGTGTTGACAACGCGTCCCGGCGCGGGACTGCCGGCGGCCGACTTCGCCAAAGCGAAAGAGTCGGTCCGCAATCTCCTGAAGCGGGAGCCATCGCCGCAGGATGTGATCACGTGGATCTTGTATCCGAAAGTCTTCGAGGAATTCTCGACTCACCTCTTGAAGTACTCCGACACGAGCGGCTTGCCGACGTCGGTCTACTTCTACGGCCAGCAGCCGGGCGAGGAGATCGCCGTCGATATCGAGCCGGGGAAGCGGCTGATCGTGAAGTTTCTCACCGTCGGCGATCCGCATCCGGACGGTCGGCGGACCGTGTTCTTCGAGCTGAACGGCCAGCCGCGCGACGTCACCGTGGTCGACAAGTCTCGCGAGCCGGACCGTCCGACGAACGTCAAAGCCGAACCGGGGAACCCGAACCATGTCGGCACGAACATGCCGGGCATGGTCGTGACCGTCGCGGTGCAGCCCGGCAAAGTCGTCACCAAGGGTCAGAAGCTGCTGAGCCTGGAGGCGATGAAGATGGAAACCAACGTCTACGCCGACCGCGACGGCAAGATCGGCCAGGTGCTGGTCCGCCCCGGCCTGTTGGTGACGACGGGAGATCTGCTGGTGACGTTTGCTTGAGCGGCGAGTTGCCGCTCCTCGTAGCCGAAGTCGTGAGACTTCGGTCTTGGGTCTTGATTGTGAGAAGACGGACTTCTCTCGAAGTCAGCTACAAATCACGTTCATTGCGTCGGGCGCGATAGCTTACGTCGTCTCAACTAAACGACTGTTTCACGTCCTCTTGCGTCAGGATGACCAGCCCCCAGATGCCGAACGGCATGCCCAGCACCAGGCATGGTGAACAGCACGGGATCGACGCCAGAATGCATCCCGCCATCGCGAGGGGATAGGCGCGGCGCGAGTGCAGACAAAAGGCGCCGATCAGGACCAGCACGTTCAGGATCGGCAAACCGATCGCCGCGCCGAAGAATCCGACTTGGTAGCCGATGCGCGTGGCTTCATCCGCGCCCGGCGGCGGTTGTTGTAAGGCGGGATTGCCGGCCAAGGCGATGAACATGTTGAAGATGCCGTAGACCAATGCGAGACCGCCCGTGACATACAGCCCGATCGCCGGCCCCAGCGTCTTCGCGCCGGCCTCCGACGATCCGCGC
>JBJXGP010000181.1:0-7869 GCA_046160425.1 Planctomycetaceae bacterium | reverse complement strand
AAATGGTAAATAGCGATTCGAGGGGTCAGGATCCTCCTCTCACTCCCTCCCCGGTCGCGGCGGATTCCCCCAATGGCCGGTCGGGTCGCTTCCTTTCACTAAGACTCCCTTCAAATTCCAGTCGAGGCCCGCACGCACGTCCGCCGCACAATATCGGAGGGTCAGGCCGCAGCGCCGGTGTTGTGATGTGTTCGCTTCCGACCCGTGCAGCAGCAGATCGCTGTGCATGGCGATTTGGCCCGCTGTCAGTTCCACGGGGATCGGCGCGCCGAAGCGTTCGATGTTTGGGACTTTCTGATCGAGAATGTTGCGGTCATCCTCTTCGCTCAGTTCGTAGGTCAAGTGGCCGAAGAGATGCGTCCCCGGAATGTATTTCATGCAGGCGTTCTCGACGTCGGCATCGTCGATCGCCAGCCAGACCGTGACCGTCTTCGACGGCGAGAGAGGCCAATAACTCGCATCCTGATGCCACGAGACCGACTTCCCGTCGCCGGGCATCTTGCAGAAATAATGCGAACCCCAGCCAATGATATTTTCACCCAGGAGGTCGGCGACGTGCGCGACGATTCGCGGATGCGTCAGCAAATCGTACACTTTGCCGAATTTGAGATGAGCCGTGCTGATGGAGTAGCTGTCCCCTCCCGCGGCGAGCACTTCGGCGAGGAGTTCGTCGAAATACCGCCGATGCCCGGCGATTTCCTCACCGGAGAAAATGCGGATTCCTTTGAGATATCCTTCGCGATTGAAGTGCTCGATCTGCTGCGAGGTCAACATCTGCGGATGTTCGTTGATGCACGGATGGAATTCGAGCCGGCGCGTGAGCCGATCGAGTTCTTCCTGCGTGGGGATCATGCTGAATTGGGGTTGTGACATGGTTGTGCTCTCACAGGTATGATTCGGGGGGGCAGGGAGCTGACGCTCCCCGCTCGCCTTTGAAGATAAATCTTGCAGAACTCGTCTTGCGTCGACAAGGGGTATGCAAGATATTCCGTGAATTATGAAATATGCGTTGATCATTCCCGATGGTTGTGCGGACGAACCCCAACCCACTTTAGGCGGGCGGACACCCCTCGAAGCGGCTCGGCTTCCCCATATGGATGAGATCGCCCGGCGAGGAATCGTCGGCCATACCGAAACGGTCCCGCCGTCGATGCCCCCCGGTAGCGACGTCGGGACGATGAGCCTGTTCGGTTACGATCCGCTGGTCTTTCACACGGGACGTGCTCCGCTAGAAGCCGCCGCGCAAGGTATCCCGCTCGGCGATGCCGACTGGGCGATTCGCTGCAATCTCGTCACCGTCGAACGCGAGACGATGATCAGTTTCACCGCCGAGCAAATTCCCAGCGAGCAAGGACGCCGGTTGATCGAAGAACTGCAAACGGCACTCTTCGACAAGCGGCATTGGAAATTTTATCCCGGCGTCAGTTATCGCAATCTGTTGATTTATACCCCCACGAGCGATGCTCCCGCACCGTTCACGATGGAACTCGAAACCACGCCGCCACACGACATCACCGATCAACCGATCGCGCCCGCGCTCCCTTCCGGTCCTGGTGAGAAAGAACTTCGTGCATTGATGGATTGGAGCCGCAGCGTCCTGGCGCAGTCCCCCGTCAATCGCGAGCGCATCGCTCACAACGAAAAACCGGCAACGCAGATCTGGCTCTGGGGACTCGGCCAGAAACCGGCGCTCACGCCGTTTCGCGAACGCTTCGGCGTCACGGCGGCGGTGATCACGGCGGTCGATCTGCTGCGGGGCATCGGCCGCTTGCTCGGCTGGAAGGTGATCGAAGTCCCCGGTGCGACGGGATATCTCGATACCGATTACAAGGCGAAGGGTGAGTACGCGATCAAGACCTTGCGCGACGTCGATTTTATCGTCGTGCATGTCGAGGCGACCGATGAGGCGTCGCACGAGGGAAACGCCGCCGCGAAAGTCGAGGCTCTCGAACAAATCGACCGCCACATCGTCGGCCCGCTCCACGAGTTTCTTCGCGGACAAGGTGAATATCGCATTCTGGTCTCCCCCGATCATCCCACCTTCCTGCGAACAAAAACCCACAGCCACGGCATGGTCCCCTTCACCTGCTGCGGCACGGGGATCACACCCGATTCATGCACCAGCTACGATGAACCAACGGCGGCGCGGTCAACGTTCTCATTCGCCGCCGGGCATGAATTGATGCCGTGGTTTCTGGGTGGGGTGCGGGGGTAAAGTCGAAGCAGAGTAGCCCGGACAGCCTTGTGTCCGGGTCGCGCAGCGACAAGAGGTCCGATGATCTCAGTCCGGCCTCACAGAGGCCAGCTACAAAAGATGTGCGTCAAGACGCACCCTATAATTGCTGGGGCCATGACGCAATTTTTCAAATCGGCCGTTTGAAACGCGATCGTATTTCAATCTTAATCGAATCACAACCTGGAACCCAGCCACCCAACCGAAGGTTCGGCGGCTCGGGTGGACGCCTTGGTTATGGGGGCTTGTCGTTTTCAGGACGTGCTTCAACTGGTGCCGGAAACGGGACTAAGCACCCAAACATTCTCCAGACAATCATCCATAGCTTGCCGAGACGTGCGCCAACTCGAAGCCTTTCTTCAGGATTTTCAGCATCAATGTCGCCGTGATTAATTGCGTTCCGAATATCGTAGAGTCGATCACTACGATTCGCCAACTGAAAACATTCTTTGATGTAATCGGGAGCGGCGTCAGCGAAGCATACTAGCAAGGCATGCGAGGCCTTCCCCACGAATCCAGGATTGACAATCTCCTGGTAACACTTGACGACATCCTCGCTTGTGAGGCTTCCGTTGCGCTTAGCCAGAAAATCATCGATTTGCTGTTGCTTCTGCGATCTTGTTTGTTTCACTTGCGGTCGCAATATTACGACTGCCTCAACTAAGCATTCGAATGCGTTCCAATATGCCGCGTACATCCGCAACAGATCGGTGCGATGATGCTCCGTAAGCAGGGCGCGAGGCTCGCGAATCCAGTAAAGTGCAGCATCTACTTTCTGACGAACTGCATCTGGCAATCGCAAGACGCCTTGAACGGCAGCGTTGAGATTTGTTTGATCGAATCGGCTACGTAGCGATCCCGCGCCTTCATGCGTAACGTAAGACCACCAGCCGCAGGCCGAGTTACCCCATACAACCAACGTCCAAGAGCCAAGCAGGATATTGATTCGCCTCGCTGCATCGAGAATCGCGGGCAAGGAGCGTTCACGGATCTGCACACTGGCTTCAAGTACGCAGCTGGCTGAGTGGATTACCGTGTTCTCCTGCTTTTCGTGATGGACGGTGATGCCCAATTCTGGAATCACTAAATCCTTATGCGGCGGGTCGAAGTCGCCATAAATCAAGACACGAAGATCCTTGCCCCAATGGGTAGGCCACTTCAGACCCTTGATTCGATGTTCGAGCCAAGCCTTGCCAGATGCCAGTTCCCAGTCAAATCCCTGATTGACGAGTTCACATGCTCTTTCACACGTCGGGTCAAAAGGGTTTTCAGTTGTTGATGCCATAGTTCACGGTCAAACGTCCAAAAGGTATTCTAACGCCGATATGCGGTCATACTTTACCGCACTTTTTTGGCCGAGTTTGAATGTATGAATACGGATATGCCATAATTCACCTCAAAGGTCAAGCCGCTCGAATTACGTCGTATTCGCACAGACAGGAATGTCTGTGCCACTGGTTCGATGCGCTCCGCTGCGGAAACCATGCGCGTCGCGGCTCACCGAATTCTTGCCTCCCCATCACCCTATCTCCCGATCTCCCCATCTCAGCCTCACCGCACGCCCGGCTTCAAATGCACGACGACCATCTTCTCCTCAGTCATCTCGCGAATGGCGTACTTCGGGCCTTCCTTTCCGGTGCCGCTGTGTTTGAGGCCGCCGTAGGGCATGAGGTCGGCGCGCCATTGGGAACTCCAGTTGATGTGCAGGTTGCCGCTGTCGACTTCTTGTGCGAATCGCAGGGCGCGGTCGATGTCCTGCGTGAAGATGCCGGCGGAGAGGCCGTAATTCGTGTCGTTCGCCAGCCGGATCGCTTCATCCAGGTCATTGAACGCCGTGACGGCGACCGCCGGGCCGAAGAGTTCATCGCGGCTGACTTTCATTTCGGGGGTGACGTCATCGAGAATCGTCGGCTGATAGAGCGACCCGTGGCGAACTCCGCCGGTGATCAGTTTCGCTCCCCCTTGAACGGCTTCGTTGACCCATTGCTCGATGCGCATGGCATCGGCTTCGCGAACCAAAGGCCCGACGCGGGTGGTCGGCACGAGTTGGTCACCGTACGTCAGCGCTTCAACTTTCGGTTTGAGGGCCTCGAGAAAATCGCCGCGGATTTTTTTCGCCGTCAGAATCCGTTGAGCCGAGATGCAGGTCTGACCGGCATTCGCATACCCGGTCGCCGTGACCGCTTCGGCCGCTTTGTCGAGGTCGGCGTCATCCATGATGATCACGGGACTGTTGCTGCCGAGTTCCATCGTGACCCGCTTCATCCCCGCCATGCGGCAGATCGCTTCGCCGATCGCGTAACTCCCCGTGAAGCTGATTTTGCGGATACGCGGATCGCGGCAGATCGCCTCGCCGATCGATCCCCCCGGCCCGGTGATGCAGGCGATCGCTTCGGGGGGCAGCCCCGCTTCGAGCAGAATTTCGGTCAACTTGAGCGCCGACAACGGCGTGTCGCTCGCCGGTTTGATGAGGACGGCGTTACCCGCGGCGATCGCCGGCCCGACTTTGTGACAGACGAGATTGAGCGGAAAGTTGAACGGCGTGATGGCGGCGACGATGCCGCAGGGGACGCGGAGCGTGAAACCGAGTTTGTCGATCGCACCGGGAGCCGCATCGAGCGGGACCATCTCACCGGTGACGCGGCGAGCTTCCTCGGCGGAGACTTCGATCACCTCGCGCGAGCGGCCCGCTTCGAAAATACCTTCCGCGAGGACTTTCCCCTCTTCGCTGCTGATCAGCCGACCGAGTTCCTCCTGACGATCCTTGATCAACCCGGCGGCGCGGCGGAGAATTTGGCTGCGATCGAACGCCGATATCCGTCGCATTTTTTTGGCTCCCTCGACGAGCGTCGCCAGGGCGCGATCGACGGTTTCGGGAGTCCCCGTCGGTACGGTGTCGATCACTTCGCCGTTGTACGGGTTCGTGACCGGGATCTTTTTGTCGGTCTCTTGCCATGTGCCGGCGAAGAACATTTTCATGACGGGAAACTCCTCGATTGACAGAACGGTATTGCGAACTGCTATCAGAGTAGAACATCGCCGCGAAAAACGCAAAAGCGCGGAAGAAGAAATTGAAACGCAGAGGACGCGGAGGAAGAAACAGATTTTTCACCACAGAGACACTGAGAACACTGAGTAAAAAACAATGAGAACGTCAATAAATTATTTCTTGACACATTCACTCCGGGCAATTCTCGGTGACCTCTGTGTCTCTGTGGTTAACTCTTTTCAGCATTTCATTTTCATCGTCTTAAAAGTCATTGACGATTGACGTCTGCGCGGCGAATTGCGACACTACAGCGACGTCCACTTTCACCGCAATTAACCCTCAGACAGGTGTTTCACCGATGTTTCGAAAAACAGTTTCGCCGTTGATCGCCGTTGTGCTGGTGCAGTTGTCGATGGGATTGAACAGGATGTCGTCGTCTGCTCATGCAGAGAACTGGCCGAACTGGCGCGGACCGACGAACAACGGCATCAGCACCGAGAAGAACATCCCCACGGAATGGACTAAAGAAAAGAATGTCGCCTGGCGTTTGCCTCTCCCCGGCCCTGCCGGCGCGACTCCGGTCGCCTGGAACGATCGCATTTTCCTGACGACCGTCGATGAAGAGAAATTGTTGCTCCTGTGCGTGAGCGATAACGGCGAAGTTCTCTGGCAGCAGCAATTGGGCAAAGGGAACAAAGTCGCGAGGACCGACGAAGGGAATTCCGCCTCCCCCTCCCCCTCGACGGACGGCGAACATGTCTGGGCAATGATGACCACCGGCGATCTCGGTTGTTACACGCTCGACGGGAAAGAAGTCTGGAAGACCAACTTGCAGGAACGTTTCGGAAAATTCAATATCCAGTTCGGCATGGCATCGACCCCCGTTTTGTTCGAAGACCGGCTCTGCATTCAGTTGATTCACGGGGACGGCAACGCCGAGACCCGCGAAGCCTTGATCATTGCCCTCGACAAGCTGACCGGCGATGAAATCTGGAAGCAAGGGCGGCCAAGCGACGGCGTCGCCGAGAACGAACACTCGTATGCCTCGCCGATTATTTATGACGACGGCAAGTTGCAGTTGCTGCTCACGCACGGTGCCGATTACATCGTTGCACACGATTTGAAGGACGGCAGCGAAGTCTGGCGCTGCGGCGGACTCAATCCCAAGGATGATCCGAACAGAGGTTACGACCCCACGCTGCGATTCGTCGCCTCCCCGGCAGCGATCAAAGGGATGATCGTCGTACCCACCGCCAAAGGGGGACCGGTCGTGGCGATCAAGCCGAACTTCAAAGGGGATATCACGAACGTCAAGGAAGCGCACATCTGGAAACATCCCCGCACTCCGGACGTCCCTTCGCCTGTGATTCACGGCGGGATCACATATCTGTGCATGGAGAACGGGAACCTGCACGCGGTCGATTCGAAGACCGGCGAGTTGTACTACGAAGCGCGCACGACCTCTGATCGGCATCGGGCTTCGCCGGTGTTCGCCGATGGGAAGCTGTATCTGACCGCTCGCGGCGGAGTGGTGACGGTCGTCAAGGCGGGGAAGAAATTTGAAATTCTTTCACAGAACTCGCTGGAAGAAGAGATGGCTGCGTCACCGATCATCGCGAACGGGACGATCTATCTGCGGACGTTCGATGCCCTGTGGGCCATTCGAACCGCGAAGTAGGACGGCTCGACTTTTCCGCAAAAATCGTCTTGAGTCGCACCCGAAAATGTGCTACTAAAGCCCTTCTTACCTGAAAATCGACTCAAGTTTCACCGTTTCACGTGAAACGCCATATCGTCATGGCCGATGTCCTGTTCGCGTTAACTTCATATCTCATTTCGATTTCCAGCCGACGAACCATCCATTTCGTTTCCCATCACGCTGATCACCATCCGCAAAATAAATCTCCGCCGGGCCTGGTTCCACGGGGCAGCTTTACACCAGTCCTCCTCCGCAAGGAGTACGGTCTCATGCATCGTACACTGATTCTGACAAGTCTGATTCTGCTCTCCACAGGATCGCTGCTCGAGGCGCAAAATGCGCAGTTCCCTTACGATGCGGAAATCGTCGCGGCGGAAGCCTACGTCCGGAGCGGCCCGGGGAAAAAATACTATCCCACCAGCATCCTCAAGCGGAACGAGCGCGTCGTCGTCAGGCGACATGATCCCGGTGGCTGGTACATGATCGATCCCCCCGTCGGCAGTTTCAGTTGGGTTCGCGCCGACTACATCGAGAAAAACGGGAACGTCGGCACCGTCACCGAAACGAACGTCGTCGCCCGCGTCGGGTCCGCCGTCAATCCCGATTCTAAAGAGGTCGAACAGATTCGCCTCTCGCAAGGGGACGATGTCCAGATTCTCGGCGAGAAGGCGTTCAACATCGATGGGAAATCGATTCCGTTCTACAAAATCGAGCCGCCGCGCTTCGAATACCGCTGGATCATGGGACAGTTTTTGATCCCCGTTGATTCGTCGCTGCGGCGCGAACGGGCGAAGAATCCGTTCGATGCTCCGCCGAAATCCGACTTGACGGATGACTCGATACCCGCGAGCGAAGCATCGCAACAGATTTCCGAATCCGATGATCAACCCGCTCAGCTCGACAAGCGCATTCTCGATCCCGAAGAATCTGCAGACGACGTTGCAACAG
>JBJXGP010000180.1:0-5493 GCA_046160425.1 Planctomycetaceae bacterium | reverse complement strand
CGCCCCACGCCCAGCCGTCGCTGCTTTGCTGTAAAGCGATGAGCGGGTCGTTCAGCCGCTGCATTTCACCGACCAGGATCACGTTCGACGTGCCGTCTGAGATTTCGGAAATGTTGACGTGGCTATTGACGTAAAGAACACCGAGATAGAACGGTGCCGGCGATTGCGTTGAGAGGGGAGCATTCTGCAACTGTGGGCTCGTGAGATACCATGTTGCCCTGTTGGTTTCATTGAACACCAATCCCGAACCCATGCAACCACCGTAATCGTTGCCCCCCTTAGTCCACGTATTGAGCACGCGAATCAGATAAGCATTCTTGGCGACTTGCATATCGGTACGCCGCGTCGGGCAATAGAAGACGTTAATATCGATCTGTGCGGGGGGCTTCAACCCCGGCGGAATCAACGGCACGAGCAGCGGGTTGCCGTTGTCGATGACGTTATAGCTGAAATTCCAAGTGTTGTAGACTGTGGCCTGATCGAGGTAGGGAAGGATATGCAGCATCCAACTCGTCCCATGCAAACCCAAACCGAGACTGCCAGGAGTCGTGGCTTCCGTGGGATCGGTCGTCTGAGCTCCCGAGGTGGACGTCGAGTTCAGGAATAACCGATTGATCTGACCGGGAGGAAAAACCTTATGCACATCATGGTAGTTGTGCAACGCGAGTCCCAGTTGCTTCAAGTGGTTCTGACACTGCGTTCGCCGCGCTGCCTCGCGCGCTTGTTGAACGGCTGGAAGTAACAATGCGACCAAGATCGCGATGATGGCGATAACGACCAGAAGCTCGATCAACGTAAAGCCCTTGGTCCGCGTGCGACGATTCATCATGGATGTCCCCCTCACAATGAGAAAATTAAGGCAACAAAATCATACACCGTCGTCTAAACGGTTCACTGGCTCAAATAAACGATTCCTGCTTCACTCATCAAATGCAGCTCGACACTTTTCTTCAATTCGAACTTCGGGTGCGAACTCGTCTCCAGTTGCAATTAAGTAGTTCTTGCTTCTTATGTTAGCCTGATTTTTGCCGACACGTCAACAAGAATTTATGGCTAAGCCGAGATTTCCCTAGGGAAGCATTGACTTTCCGCTCACACATCCGGAAATCACGCACACCGCACGGCAGATGAAATCCAACCGCTTAACGGCAGATCACCGCTTGCCACCGGAGGTGAAACACCCCAAAGTGATTGTGTGTTGATGCGTGTTGAATATCGGCGCAACCTAATGCCCCTCAATACGTAGCGATCAATTGCAACGATTATTTGGAGGGGGTGAGCGTTTTATGGCTCTCTCTGACTGCCGGCAATGACGACGGCGGGTTTCACCGAATGGCTTCTCCCGAAAAAACGTCAATCTTGGAAGATTCAGATAAGTGGGATACTTGTTATCCCTTCTTCATATTCCTCGGCGATACGCCACGCCAACAGTCGAATTACCATACTGAACCGGCTGGCGGAATGGAAAATGGCTGTTTCCGCTCACCCGATCAGATCCGGCAGCGAGGATCGATACATCATTCAAGCCCAGGTTCCTTCCTCGATAAAGACATAATCAACCGCGAGGACATTGGCGGTTGGCGTGTGTCCGGGTTTCGATCGCGCTTTGATTTGATCGAATCCGGTCAGACGATCCTTTTGAACGCTGCGCGTCAGTTCAAACAGGTTGCCTGAACCGAAGACGGTATCGACCGTGTTGACGTCGATCACTTCCGCTTTGTCGTTACCGGTGCTGGCTTGAACCTCGACCAGTTTGAAGTCGATCGCCTGGTTGAGATACCCACCCCCGGAAAGCGTTCCCGTGTTTGTTGAGCCGAAGTAGACATCGTCTGCCGTCGAATCGATCAACAACGCGGTATCGTTTCCGCCCGGTTTGGCGAAGGCATACACTCCCTCGAAACTCGTGGCCATATTGAAATAGCTGAGACCGCGCAATGTGCTTCTGCCGGGACGGCCGACGAAGCGATCGTCTCCCGCCGACCCGTGCAGATAAGCCAGGTCGTATCCCCCCTGCCAGGCATAGGCATTGACACGTTCGAATCGCGTCACCGAATGATTGTAACCTACGCCCGTCATATTGCTGCGCGTATCGCGGCCGATAAACCTGTCGACTCCCGGTGTGTCGAACAGTTCGGCCAGATCGTTGCCTCCGGCATAAGCATAGACATTGATATTCGCAAATTGATGGACTTGATGCGTGAGGCCCGAACCGGTGAGCGTCCCCTTGCTAACGACCGACGTGAAGAGATCATCGCCGACGGTGTCGTATAGATTCGCCGTGTCGGTTCCCCCCCCTCCGAATACATCGACCGTGGTGAAACTCGTGGCATCGACGAGCAGATTGACTCCGTTCCACACCAGATGGCCAGGATCGATGCGCACCGACTCATCGGCGGATGTCCCATGAATCTGAATGGTGTCATTACCTGCGAGGCCGTTGAGTAGATATCGTCGATAACGAGCCAGACCGTAATTCGTCGCGGTGCCGTTGACCGTGACCGTCACCTGGCCGTTGACAGCGAAGTCGAACTGGTCGAGGGCAGCGGTTCCATCGACCGTCAAGGAGTCTCCCTGGACGTCGATTCGACCTTCGTTGTCGATAACCACAGCGTTCGAGGCATTGCTCAAGTGGACGAAGAAATTCTCGTCGAACTCATTCAGCGTGTTGCCCACGACATTGATCGTGATCGTCTTGGAGACTTCGCCGGGATTAAACGTCAGCGTTCCTAACTGAGCCGTATAGTCGCTTCCACTCGTCGCCGAGCCGTTGTCCGTGGTGAAATCGACGGTGACGGTCTTGCCGCTGGCGTCCGACAGGTTGACCGTGACGACGGCCTGGACGTTGGCCTGGCTTGGCGCAGGGGGGACGACGTCGTCGGTGATGGTGATCGTCGGAGGTCCGTCGTCATCCAGGATGATGACCTCTCCGAGAGCGTCCGCGATATCGACATTGACCATATCGAGTACATAAAGTGCAAACGACTCATCGATTTCGTCCTTCAAATCGCCGATGACCGGAACGCTGACAACCTTAACCGTTTCGCCGGGATTGAATGTCAGGGTGCCGCTGGTCGCCTGATAATCCTCTCCCTCGACGGAGGTGCCGAATGCAGCGGCATAATTCGTCGTGATGACTTTCGTGCTGGTTTTCGACAACGAGATCGTGAAGACGGCATTCACCGTGCCGGTGTTCCCTTCCATGACGGATGTCGCATCGGAGACCGAAATCAGCGGGGCAGCATCGTCGTCGAGGATCGTGCCGATGGCCAGTCCGTCGATGATCGTGGCGTTATCGGACGTCAGCAGCGAGACGTGAAACATCTCATCATATTCATCGAGGGTATCGCCGATGATCGGGACGTCGATGGTCTTGGTCGTTTCGCCGACGTTGAATGTCAATGTGCCCGATACGGGAGTGAAATCGACGTTCGCGGTAGCCGTGTTATTAGTGACCGCATAGGTCACGGTGACAATTTCAGTCGCCGGTTTTGCGAGGCTCACGACAAATGCGGCGGTCGTGTTGCCCACGTTTCCCTCGACCACATCGAGATCGGTGACAAAAACGGTCTGGTCGGAGGGAAACCCGAAACTGGGGAACAGCGGGTCTGCGAAGCCGACTTCGATGTAACCATTCTGACTGAAACCGGCAGGCCCCAGTCGAACATCTTGCTGCACGCCGAACTGATTGAAGTCGTTATTCGGGAAATTAAGACCGGGAGCGTCGTCGATGCGGAAGATATCGGCCCGTCGATTTGTCGCCGAAAATTCGCGAGTAAACGCGGGACCGGTGCCGTTTCCGTTGGCTCCGTTCTGTTTGGCGGGATCGTTGTTCGTATACAGTGCGCCGATGGCATCGACGGCGATATGGTCTCCGGTGTTGAGCGCGAAGCGAAGATCGAGTTGAGCCGAATCATCGAGCGTGACGAGATCGAACGTGCCGGCACCCGAATTGTTCACCGCATTGGCCGGATTTCCCGCCGAAACGAAGCTGTCGGTATGGAAGTCGGAGAGCACATTCCCGCCGAATATGTTGGACTGCACGTCGGCGGCAACGTATGAGTTCGTGCCGACATTAAGGAACAGGCCGTGACTGTCGGCGGCGTTTCCGTTGTCGCGGATGATGTTATTGGTCACCGTCAACCGCGTGACGATGTCGGTGAATAAGTTCACCCACGGAAACTCATCGCCGTCGTATCGCTGCTGATTGAGTTCGACGGCGCGATGAGTACCAAAAAACTCGATCGCCCTCGGATCATAAGGAGGGAGCAAATTGCTGCTCGGCGCGCCGGTATTCGACAAGCGGGCCTGAAACTGCTGATTGATTCCTGAATTCGTCTCGAAGAACATCCCCTCGGTGGCGTTGTCGGACACGGTATTTTCGGTGAATACGAATGAGACGCCCCCCACCTCCATGCCGCCGCTGTTGACACGCGTGCCGACGAAGCCCGTCAACTGGATATCGACTCCCCGATCTCCGCTGAAACGCATCGAGTTGTTGTCGAAAATCGCATCGACCTGGCTGTTGTCGTGATGCCGCATATGGACGGCATCCGCGCCGTTAAATTGGAAGCGATTGCCGACCACCGTGAGATCGAGAATCGAACCGGAGGAAGAGACGCCTCCACCGCGCGTCGAGACGTCGATTCCGTCCCCGCCGTTTCCTTCAAATGGCTCGATGCCCCCCAGATTGTTGACATCATTGGCGCCGAGACCTCCGATGACGAACGTGGATGCGGCCAGATTATCGGTCGCGATCGCAACGGCATCGTCGCCGTTGAGCATGGCGTCGGTCCCGAATATCGAAATCGTCGTCACCGTGGTGCCGAACGCTTCGAATGAATATCCGTCGTCTCCGTTTTGGAGCAACTGAGTGTTTCCGGCGGCGTCGATATCGACAGGGCTGTCAAATCGAATCAACTGCCGGCTGTTATGAATGGCGACGCTGTGAACGCCGTCCAGTCCGTTGTTGTTGAACGTGTTATTTTCGAAGGCCGAGGTTTCCGAAGGTTGACCGACGAGTGGATCGCCGGGATCGCCGAATCCGGAATCCTGGTTCGTTTGAATCGAAAGTCCGTGACCGCCGTTGCCGTCCATCGTATTGCGTTTGGCGGTCACGACGGAAATGGAATCGGCGAACGTGGAGAATTCGATCCCGTCACTCGTGTTGTCGTCGAAATTGTTATCGAATAAGTCAAATCGCAGCACCGGCGTCTTCCGATTGGTGATAAACACCTTGAGGCCGTCGGCATTGTTCTGATGAATGTTGTTTCGTTCGAGGAGGGTCGCAATTGCCGCTGGCCCCGACCGTTCAATGGAAACGCCGTTCATGTTACTAGAGACGCTGCTGTCGACGACGATGAAGTCGGTGATGCTGGTGGCTTCCAGCAGTTCGACGTCGATGCCGTTTCCTGCATTTCCAGAGATCGTGGAGTCGTCGACCTGGAATTCGGAAAGACTGGCACGCCGCGCGAGCTTGACCTTGACCCCTTCACC
>JBJXGP010000179.1:0-32486 GCA_046160425.1 Planctomycetaceae bacterium | reverse complement strand
CCAGCACGCACAGGATGACGAGGGCCCGATTGTGGAGTGAGAAATCGATGATGCGATTGAGAAAGTCCATGACCGCCTGCGGTTCTATCGATAATTACTCGTGACAGCCGCAGCCCGCACCGAGATTGCTACGCAAGAGCTGAGCCAGTAGAACGGTGCTTCCCTTCGTGGCGACCACTTCTCCGGGAAGAACACCGGCGAGCAATTCGACATACTGGCCGTCTTTCGCTCCGATCCGCACCTGCCGGACATGGAAGAACTTGGGAGAGCCTTCCGCAAAGTAGTTTTTGTCCCGCACGAAAACGAATTGCGCATCGGGCGTTGACTGCACCGCATCCCTGGGAACCACAACGGCATTCAGTTCTTCGCGGAGGACGATTCGCCCGGTGCCAAAGGTCTTGTCGCGCAGTCGACCTTCGGTATTTTCGATCGCGATTCTCACCATCAGCGTGCGAGAGTGCTCATCGACGGCGGGGCTGATCCAGGAAATCTCGCCGGTGATTTTTTCTCCGCCATCGTCGGTTTCGAACACCACTGGCAAGCCCGAGCGTATCGACTTCGCCGCCTCTTGACGGACGCTGAGCAGCAACCACATGCGGCTCGGATCGGCCACGGTGAACAGGATTTCCGCGGGGTCGACGACTTCTCCCACGACAATCTCTGAATCGACGATCACCCCGCCGGAGGGAGCCCGAATGGGTATCAAATTCGCCGTCTTGGTCCCCGAAGGCAACGAGGCGGCCAGCGAAGAGGGTATGCCCAGGAATCGAAGATTATCGGCGACCTGTTTGGGATCCTCGGACTCGATCTCTTGCGGGACATCGAAGCCCAGATTCGAAAGTGCCTGGTGCGCCGTCACGAGGGAAATCTCCGCCTCTTGCAGGGCCGATTCGGCTTCCACCAGCGATCGCTGCGGGACCGCACCATCTTTGGCGAGGGGGCGCAATCGGTCAACCGTCTTTCTTTTCAACCTCAAATGAACGACCGACTGAACGAGTTGCGACTTGACTTGACCCACCTGGGCGGAATCCACTAGAGCCAGCATCTCGCCCGCAGCAACCTTGTCGCCGACGGTCTTGAAAACAAACGCGACAGAGCCGGGAACCCGCGTGGAAAGATGAGCGACGCGGGTGGGGTCGAATTTGAGTTCGCCGTTGGCCATAATCGATTCCGTCATCGGACGCTCTTGAACGACATCCACATCGATTCCCGATTTGGTGATGCTCTCGGCGGATACAAACTGAACCCGGTGCGTGTGGAGCGAGTTTCGACTGTTGTTCTCCGCACGCGAGACCATGTGAATCGCCCGCTCCGTATCATATTTGGGAAACACCGGAACCCCCTTGACCTGTGCGAGTTCAGGATGATGAACGACGCATTCGGCGACCCCATGAATTTTGCAGAAGCCGAACGGCATATTTTGGGGAAGGAGATCCACCTGACACTCGATGCACTGCGATTCTGGAACGAGATGCTCGGCACACCAGTCGTTTTGCGGGATGGTTGATGTCCCCATGACTGCGGACATCGTCGGCATTTTCCAACCGGTTTGATGGCCGACGTACATGACGCCGGCGAGCAACGAAAAAACGACGAGGTTCGGGACGGCGTTCAGCGCGGTCATCCACCACCGCCGCCTCGGTATGTTCGCAGATCGATCGTCGGCATGCTGCCCGATGAATGGACGTTCCGGGGTTGTCATTGTTGTGGACATGGACACTCTCCAAATTCCGTAAACTTGAACTCGACGACTGACACTGCAAAACGGCAGTGAATTGAGCCGGCGGAAACGGGGCGAGAATTGGTCGAGTGGTGATGGTCAGTACAGACCGCAGATACACTCAACGCAAAGCCTGGAAGAGTAGCTGCGTTAGCAGCGGAAGACGACCGTGGATAGAACGGTCAATGCGAAATTCGGGATCAGTGGAGGTCCCTGGGAACGGGCATCAGGTGGGACGATGGCGCTCATCGCTTCGGTTGTGGTCGGTAACTTCGCCATAGACATGGCAAGTTGTTCGCCGTCGGATGTTGATGACATTCGTGTGATGAAAGTCCGCTGCTCGGCAGAGATCAATACATGGGTGCAATCACAGGGGTGACCGGTCAACCATGTCAGTCGATGCGAAGATTCCTCGCGATCGTGATTGTCGGTGCATGCCGGCGTTGATTTTAAGGTCAGAAGTTCTGAGCAACAGGCCTCGTCGCATGCGTCGTGTTCATCATGGGGACGGCAGCAGGTACACGCCTCAGGACCGGTATCCACGCAGCAATATGTGCCGTCGCTGCCGATGCATACATACAGCGGCATTCCCGTTCCCGATAGGAACTGCGCCGCGACAAGCATCAAGGCCAACCACGAACGAACCATAAATACACCCCTGAAACATATGCTTATTGAACTGTATCGGAGGTCAGAAGGAAGGTCAATGACAAATATTTCATTTTGACGCTTCGCGGTTTGGGGTCCGCTGTTTCTGTGCTACTCCCAGATGATGATACGTAAGATTCAATCTGGACTCTGCCGCCCCGTGAGTACGGCGAGCGAACGCGTTTGGCACAGCAGTTTCTTAACATTCTGAGGGTGAAGAATATCTTCCATTTCACCGCAGCGAGGAGTTCTATCATGATTCATTCAACCGTCGAACGTGTGCCGCTGCAAACCCCCGAGCAATTCAATGAACAGATTCGTCAGCAGGCCGAGCAGCGAGTGGCGTAGGGTGTCACGGGCCAAATTGATTCTTTGGCCTTGTGTGCTACTGGCTACTGCCAGTGTGACTTTTGTCTTTCCCTTTCACCACCCCACCAAGAAGGTCATCGCGCAGGAGGCAGACTGAATCGGCGGCGCAAAAAGGCGCATGACGATCAAATCAATTCGCGGATCTTCTCGCGGTCATCCAACAGATGGACGGGGCGGCCCTGGTAGTCGTTAAAGGCGCTGGCCGGGTCGATGCCCAGAACGTGATAAATCGTGGCAAGCACATTCTGCGGAGTGTAGGGTTTTCCCTTTGCCTGCTCGGCCTTCGAATCGGTCTCTCCAACGACTTGGCCCATGCGCAGGCCGCCTCCCGCCACGACGGCGAAACCGGCATCCCACCAGTGGCCTCGACCATCTGCGAATTGGCTCCCCAGGATACGAGCCTCATCGCCGATTCGCGGCGTACGACCGAACTCTCCCCAGATCACGACGGCCACCTGTTGATCGAGCCCGCGCTCGTACAGGTCGGTCAGCAGCGTGTATATTGCCCGGTCGTAATGAGGGAGCAGTTTTCGCATGTCAGGAAAATTCTGCGAATGGGTATCCCAGACGCCAAACACGGGCATTCCCGGACCTCGTCGAAAACCGCCTTGTGCAACGGTGACGACCGAGACGCCGGCTTCCACCAGCCTCCTTGCCAAGAGCAAATCGGTGCATCCATGAAAACGATCCCGCACGCGAGGATCTTCGCGGTTCAAGTCGAGCGCCTGATATACCGCCCCCGAACTCACCAGTTCCAGAGCGCGGCGCTGGAAATCATCCAGGGCGTGCATGTCTTCGGAAGCCTCGGCATCCTGACGGGCCTGATCGAATCGGTCGAGAAGCGACTTGCGCTTGCCCAGTCGATCGAGCGTTACGTCGGCCGGCAGACGCAGATTCTCCAGCCCCGGGCCGGTCGGCCGGAATGGCCCATGATGCGGACCCATATACCGCGGCACTTCAGGATCGTCGGTATTCGGAACGACACGCAGGTCATTGAGATTGACATAGGGAGGGAGCGAGGGCATTTCCGTGGATTGTTCGCTCCGGAGACGGCTCACAACCGACCCGAAGACCGGCCATTTCTCGCCCGCTCGAATTTCACCGGTACGAACCGAAGGATAACCGCTCAACAACTCGTAAGGGTCATGTCGTCCCTGAAACTTGATCCCCCGAATGACGGATAACTTATCGGCGATTTTCGCCTGAAGCGGCATATATTCGCTGAATTCCATACCCGGTACGTTCGTCCCGATCGATGCAAATTCTCCGCGAAATTCCACGGGTGCATCGGGCTTGGGGTCGTACATGTCGATATGGCTGGGCCCGCCGGGCAAGCAGATCATGATGACCGATTTTGCTTTCGGCGCATTGACATTATCGCTACGAGCTTCCTGCCGCAGGGCATCGGCCCAAGTCAGTCCACCCAACCCCAGGGCGCCGAATCGCAGAAACTCACGGCGGTTAAAGGGATTATACAACATGCCAGTCGATTCTAAAATATCGCGCAGCCGCGTTGAGATCGTTGCTCCATCATTATATTTATAGTTTCACGGAAAGACCAACGCATGTCAACGGCAGGACGAACGCGGCGTTGATGAAAAGTTGTGCGGCGTGCGGTTCGCAGAACGTGCATACGCGGGGCCAGTTGCTGCGAGAGTATCGTTCAGTGCCGATATTCGCCACGTAAAGCCTGAATTTTACAAGATACCTTGGCATTTGTTGCTGCGACAAGTTACAATGGCCAACGCTTCGGACGATTAAATGAGGGGCAGCCCGTTCAAAATGGGAGGCTCGTCAGTGAATAAGCCGATGTGATCGAATGCCTTTGCGGGTGCGATCACATCGGCTTTTTTCGTTCGTAGAGGGGAATTCACCATGAGCCGGATAACGAAACGAAGAAGGATTATCCCGTGGCCAAGACCGTAATAAAACAGAAGGCAGCCCCTGCGAGTTTGCCGAAATGTACGACCGGCATTCAAGGGTTGGACGAAATCACAGATGGCGGGCTCCCCAAAGGGAGGCCGACCCTGGTGTGCGGCGGTGCCGGCTGCGGCAAGACTCTCTTGGGGATCGAGTTCCTTGTCCGGGGAACCATGCTGTACGAGGAGCCGGGGGTGTTCATCGCCTTCGAGGAAACCGCGGAGGAACTGTCTCAAAACGTCCGCTCGCTCGGCTTCGACCTCGATGACCTCATCGAGAAAAAAAAGCTGGCGGTCGACTACATTCACATCGAGCGAAGCGAAATCGAGGAAACGGGGGAGTACGACCTCGAAGGGCTGTTCATCCGCTTGGGCTATGCGATTGACTCGATCGGCGCCAAACGGGTCGTACTCGATACCCTGGAGACGCTCTTCAGCGGCCTGTCGAACGTCACCATCCTGCGAGCCGAGCTGCGCCGCCTCTTCCGCTGGCTCAAGGAGAAGGGCGTCACCGCCATCATTACGGCCGAACGGGGGAGCGGCACACTCACGCGGCACGGACTCGAAGAATATGTCTCCGACTGCGTGCTGATGCTGGATCACAGGGTCGAGGGACAAATCTCGACACGCCGCTTGCGGGTTGTCAAGTATCGAGGGTCGGCCCACGCCACGAATGAGTTTCCGTTCCTGATCGACAAGGACGGCATCTCCATTCTTCCCATCACGTCGCTTCAATTGCAGCACAAGGCCTCTACCGAGCGAATTTCGAGCGGTGTTCCGGCTTTGGACTCCATGCTGGGGGGCCAAGGTTTCTTTCGAGGAAGCAGCGTTCTGGTGTCCGGCACGGCCGGCGTCGGAAAGACGAGCCTTGCCTGTCATGCGGCCGATGCCTGTTGTCAGCGCGACGAACGCTGTCTGTATATCGCTTTTGAAGAGTCTGAAGCCCAACTGCTTCGCAACATGCGCTCGATCGGCCTCGATCTGGAGCCGTGGGTCAAGAAGGGTTTGCTGCGTTTTCAGGTTGCCCGTCCGACCATGAACGGCTTGGAAATGCACCTGGCCAGCATTCACAAGCAGGTCGAAGGATTCCAGCCGCATTTGGTGATCGTCGATCCGATCACCAGTTTCATTTCGTCGGGGACCGGCGCCGAAGCAACTTCCATGATGATGCGGTTGGTCGATTACTTGAAGTCTCGTCAGATCACCGCTCTGCTGACGAACTTAAACCATGCCGGGAGTGTTATAGAACAAACGAATGTAGAAATTTCCTCGCTCATCGACACCTGGTTGCTCCTGCGAGACATCGAACTCAACGGCGAGCGCAATCGAGGATTATACATTCTCAAGTCTCGTGGCATGGCCCACAGCAATCAGATTCGGGAATTCCTGCTGACCGACCACGGCGTTCAACTCACCGATGTTTACCTGGGGCCGGAAGGTGTGCTCACGGGTTCGGCAAGGTTGGCTCAAGAAGCCAGGGAGCAGGCGACGGCAGTGGAGCGCAGCCTCGAGATCGAACGGAAGGGGGGAGAACTGGCACGGAGACAGCAAGCCCTCGAAGCTCAAATCGCCGTTCTCCAATTGCAATTTCAAACCGATAAGGAAGCGATGGAACGGGACATCGCCGGCGAACAGGCGTACCTCGAGAAACTGGAACAGGGCCGTTACGAAATGGCGCTGAGCCGCAATGCCGATTCCAACGGACACCACCCCGCCCCCAAGAAAGGCCGCAAATGACAACTCAGACCAAATCCAACGGCCGGCGGGTACGAAAGGAAGAGCCGAAGCAATGGCAACTCCGCTTGTACGTCGCGGGGCAAACACCGAAATCCCTTCTGGCCTTCGCCAATCTCAAGCGGCTTTGCGAGGAACACCTGGCGGGCCAGTTCGAGATCGAGGTCATCGACCTCATCAAGAACCCTCGGCTGGCAAAGGACGACCAGATCGTTGCCATTCCTACGCTGGTGCGCAAACTCCCGGAGCCGATCCGCAAAATCATCGGCGACCTGTCCGACACAGAACGAACACTGGTCGGCCTGCAACTCCGTTCCTCAACGCGATGAAGACAGGGGATAATGATCGATAAAATATCACACAACGAGCAGACGACGGCCACGGCGTTCGAAGAGCGCATGGCCGACCACTCAACCGAGCGCTACGTCTTGTGCCTGTACATCGCCGGGTTAACGCCCCGATCCACAATTGCGGTCGAACGCGTCCAGGCCATCTGCGAACGTTATTTGGCAGGCCGGTATGAACTGACGATTATCGACCTGTATTTGCAGCCGGAGATGGCCCGGCAGGCGCAGATCGTCGTCGCCCCCACGCTCGTCAAGAAAACCCCGTCACCCATGAGGCTGTTCGTCGGAGACATGACGGACGAGAAACGAATTCTTCAGGGGTTGAACGTCGCTTCTTGAAGCGTTCCTTACCAATAAAGTGCCAACATGACGACTACGCTAGAAAAAAATGACGAACTCCGTGAGGAAATTGACCGGTTGCGCTTGCGACTCGAAGAAGCCGAGGCGATCGTCGAGGCCATTCGGAACGGAATCGTCGATGCGGTCGTCGTCAACTCCGTTCCCGGTGAAACCGTCTATACCCTGGAAGGGGCTGACCGACCATACCGGCTGCTCGTCGAAGCGATGCAGCAAGGGGTCGCGTTGCTGAATCCCGATGGTACGCTGCTCTACTGCAATCCTTGTCTGGCCGACCTGTTCGGGATGTCCGTACAAAATATGACGGGATGCACAATTGACAGTTTTGCCGCAGAAGATGACCACGCCATCTTCAAAGACTTGCTCGGAAACATCGAGACCAAATCGAGTCCCAAAGAGGTGCGGTTGCGCCGTCAGGACGAGACCACGTTCCCCGCATCGCTCGCCGTCAGCGTCTTGCCTTTGCAGAAATTCTGTCTGCTGGTCTCCGACCTCACCCAGCAACAGCATTACGAAGAACTGATCGTCTCCAAAGCCGCATTACTCGATTCGGAAATTCGTTATCGTCGGCTGTTCGAGACCGCCAAAGATGGCATCCTGATCCTCGACACCCTCACCGGGAAAATCACCGACGCGAACCCTTTCATGAGCGAACTGTTGGGTTACTCGCACGAGCACTTTATAGGCAAGGAGCTATGGGAAATCGGCCTGTTCAGCGACAAAGCGGCTAATGAAGCCGCCGTGCGAACGCTCCAGGAGTCAGGCTATATTCGTTACGAACACCTGCCGCTGGAAACCGACAGTGGCCTGCGGGTCGAGGTTGAGGTCGTTGCCAACGCCTACCACGAGGACCACCATAAAGTCATTCAGTGCAACATTCGGGACATCACCGAACGCAGTCGTCTCGAAAAACAAACGCTTGAGCAGGCCGCCGTCCTGGCGGAACTGGACCGCCGTAAGGACGAGTTCCTCGCCATGCTGGGTCACGAACTGCGTAACCCATTGGCCCCGATCAACAACGCCGTACAACTGCTGGGACTTCAGGAAAACGAAGGCAAGGTCCAGCAACAAGCCCGCACGATCATCGAACGTCAAGTGGGACAACTCACCCGGCTTGTGGATGATCTGCTCGAGGTCTCTCGCATCACAACCGGTAGAATTCACCTGCAAAACGAGCGGATCGGACTGAACGGCATCGTAGAACGTGCGGTGGAGACGACGCGCCCGTTAATGGATCAACACCGCCATGAACTCACGGTGTCGTTATCGCTGCAACCGATCTGGCTCTACGCCGACGCCGCCCGATTGGAACAAGTGATGGTCAACCTGCTCACGAATTCTGCGAAATACACCCCTGACGGCGGGCGCATCTCGCTGACCGTCCAGCAAGAGGGCGACGAAGCCGTGATTCGAGTGCGTGATACGGGAGTTGGCATTTCCCCTGAACTGCTCCCTCATGTCTTCGACCTGTTCACGCAGTCGGAACGATCGCTCGACCGCTCGCAAGGAGGACTGGGCATCGGTCTCTGCCTGGTCAAACGGCTGGTCGAAAAGCACGGGGGCAAAGTCGAGGTGAATAGCACCGTCGGCCAAGGAAGCGAATTTGTCGTGCGATTGCCGGTCATGACGACTCCCGCCCCACAGTCCCCATTGTTAGCGATCGAAACCGTCCAGACAGCGGGATCATCCCTGCGAGTCTTGGTCGTGGACGATAATCTGGATGCGGCTCGGACAATGGAAATGCTGCTCGAAGCGTCGGGTCACGAGGTTCGCTCGACGTCCGATGGCCTCAGTGCCGTCGAAGCGGCCCTCGATTTTCGACCTCACGTGGTGCTGTTGGACATCGGCTTGCCGGGCATCGACGGGTTTGAGGTGGCCAGGCGTTTGCGGCAGCAGCCCGAACTCAGCGATGTCGTTCTGGTCGCCATGACCGGATACGGGCAGGAAACCGACAAATTGCGTTCGCTGGAAGCCGGGTTCAATCAGCATTTGGTGAAGCCTACCGACTTCCGGAAGGTTCTACAAATCCTGGCGACCGTCTCGAAATAATCCAACTGACGATCGGAAAGTGGAAGACGTTGCGCGAAAATATCGTGATCAACGGCACTGCGAACAGGCAAACGGAAATAAACATGACAACGACGGAGAAGATCTTGCGGGTACTCATCGTCGATGACCACCGGGACGGAGCCGACTCGCTGGGTTTGCTCGTCGAAGAACTCGGCCACAATGCGCACGTGACCTACGGCGGGCGGCAGGCACTCAACGTGGCGATGGCATTCCGCCCCGACCTGATGCTCATCGACCTGGCCATGCCTGACATGAATGGCTGCGATCTCGTGCGGCGGTTTCGCCAGAGTCCCATGTTTGTCGGCTCGAAAATCGTGGCGATCACCGGCCATACCGACCAGGGGCACAAAACTTTGGCCATGAAGGCGGGGTTTGATGCGGTCCTGTTCAAGCCGGTGTCTCTGAAAGAAATCGAGGCGGTGTTTGACGACGCCGATGTCGTATCCGCGGTGACGACGCAAAAACCTCGGGATGTGCAGAGTGCCAAAGGGACGCAGCACCTGTTGCCAATCGGCGAGGCACGGCGAATCAGAAACGAACGCACGTCGAAAACACTGACGGAAGCCGAAAGCGAAGCGACCATCTGTGAGGGAATCATTCGCTTTCAGGAAGAGTACCTTGGATGGCGATCGGAGCAGATCCAGACGCACTTCATCAAAGACCTGCTGGTGATCCGCATACACGGCGTTCTGACCCTTGCTGAAAGGCAACTCGGAAAGTCCCTCTCTGCGGAGAATGGGCGCGATCTCATCAAGCAAGTTCGGAGGCAATTACTCGAACTGGCCCGCCCGATGCTGGAATCGCTGGTTCACGAAGTCGCCGGAGTGAAGGTGTTAAGCATGCACCACGACATCAGCACCGTGACCGGCGAAGAAGTGGTCGTTTTCTCCCTGGTCGAATCGCCTCGTTTTGCGTGACGGCGTGATCCGCTTCGTTCGAGGCCGGGCCTTGAGGTAGGCGAGAAACCGTTGCAGCAGCAATTACAAATCGCCGGCCCGCCTAACGGACAAGATTCCGCCGTGGCACCGATCGAATCAGTGCCGTTACTCATCCTCCCATCGTTTTCACTCTAGCAAGCGTGGCTTAAATTCGGTACGCTACTATTGTTAGAATCGTGCGTTGCCATGCGGTGGAGTCAGGGGCTTGTGACCAGAGATCCATCGCCATTTGATTGCGCAGTGGAACGAATACTTCGGCTTTGTTCTGACAGACGAGGTCTTGGCGATGTTGAATCTCCTCTCGACGGACCGCAAAGGAATCGATCGACGCGACTTTTTGCGGCTTGGTTCGCTGGCTGCGGGGGGAGTGACGTTGGCCGATCTCTTGCGGCAACGCGCGACGGCGAAAGATGCTCGCCATGATACTGCCGTCATTCAAGTCTTCCTGTGCGGCGGCCCCAGTCAACACGACACGTTTGATCCCAAGCCACTCGCTCCGACAGAATGCCGACCATTCGATTCGATCGAGACGGCGATGCCGGGGGTGCGGGTCACGGAATTCTTCCCGAGACTGGCCGAAATCTTCAATGAGTTCTCGGTGGTCCGGTCCGTCGCACATGGCGATGGCAGCCACAATCACAGCGTGCATTGGCTACAGACGGGGCATTATCCGGATAAGCTCGTCTTCGGCCAAAATCAGTTCCCCGCGACCGGCGCAATGATCGCCAGGTATCGGGGAGCAAATGGCAGCGGCATCCCGGCGAATGTCGCGATTCCAGATGGATTCTACTACAGCACTGCATCTTATCTGGGAGCACGCTATAACCCGATGGAAGTCGGCGACCCGAATAAGATTGACTTCGCCGTCCCCAATCTGAAGCTGATCGATGGCATCACGACGAATCGGCTTGACGATCGCTTGCGGATCCTGCAGGGCCTGGACCGCTTCCGACGCGATGTCGATACGCACGGCGAGTTCGCTGCGATGGACGCCTTTCAGGCATCGGCGTACGACATGATTTCCGGGCCTGCCGTGCGACGCGCATTCGATATCTCAAGCGAAGATCCGCGGCTGCGCGATCGCTATGGGCGAACTCGACTGGGGCAGGCGTGTTTGCTCGCCAGACGGCTGGTGGAGGCCGGCGTCACGTTCGTGAACGTGAAAGACTACGAGTTTTATGAATGGGATCTGCACGGGACAGTCGGCGGACCTGGCATCGTGGGGACGGAAACCAAAGGTCCGCATCTCGACATGGCGTTATCGAGCCTGATTCTTGATCTGAAAGAGCGAGGTCTTCTGGACCGTGTCCTCGTGCAGGTGTTCGGCGAGTTCGGCCGCACGCCGAACATCAATACGACCGCCGGCCGCGATCACTGGGGGAACGTCTTCACGGCTTTGTTCGCTGGCGGTGGGTTACGCCACGGTCAAGTCATCGGTTCCAGCGATGCCAAGGGGGCCGTGCCGCTCGATCGCCCGTTGCGCCCGACCGATTTGCTGGCGACGATGTACCGCTTTCTGGGTATTTCGACCGACCTGTCGCCGATCGATTTTTCCGGTAGACCGATTCCCCTGCTGCCCGACGGCGAACCCATCCGCGAGATGTTTGGATGAGGGACTGAGCGGCCATGAGCAGAGGGTGTTGCCGCGTCGGTCTCCCACACCGACGCGATTAAGCTTGATGACATCCGAATTTTTGGTCAGGTTTAAGGGGGCCCGATGAGGACGAACGTGGCCCAGAAATAGGGATTACTCCACTTGTCCTGGGCACGAATCCACTTCTTCGCCGCGTGAAGTGATTCTGCGTAATCGGCTGGTGCGTTGCGCTTCTTTGAATTTGCGAGTCCTCCGACGTAATAGCTGATCAGGCTGGCGGCGGCTTCATCGTCGACAAGCCAGTTACTCGCGACGACGCGGCGAGAACCTGCCACCAAAAAGCCGCGAGAGATAGCCCACACTCCTTCGCCAGCCTGTTGCGGACCGTAGTTGGTCTGACAGGCACTGAGGACCGACAACTCGCAATCGCTCAAGTCCAATTCATAGATTTCTCCCAGCGTGAGAAATCCATCATCGGCCGGATTCACCGGATTTTGCTCACCGCTCGTGAGCGCCAAAGCACCAAATAAATTGCCGTACCGTTGATCGACCAGACCATGACAGGCCAGATGAATCAGCGTTGCTCCTTTCACGTCACGGCGGACGTTGGCTTCCGTTGCCTGCTGTCGGCTCAAGCTGCGTGTGGCGATACCTTGTTCCTTCAGGACGCCTTGAACCCAAGTCGATTCTTGCTGCGAAAAGGGAAGGTCGGTGAGCGAACCGCCTGCATAGTGATATCGAGTCCGGGATGCAAGTTCGCCACCCCCAGCGATTGCCGATGGATTCGATGGATCTTTCTTGGAATAAACGGCATTGCCTACAGTGAGTACGTCCGTGATAGGTTTTGGCTGCGGACCGCCACGATGAGCCAATTCGTAAAGAACCGTTACCGAGGGGACATAGCAGATCGGCGGGCCATCATCAATCAGCAGCTGGGGGCTGGGGTCGGTTTCGGTCACCAGCGCCTCGATGGGCAGCCCTACGAGCGCGCCATCGGGGACAAAGTAGAGACGCTTGGCCTGTTGAGATCTGAGCGCTTCACGCAACGGCTCGGGAACGATCATCAACCAGAGGTCGGCCAAGCGAGCTTGTACCCGCTCGAAACCGTCGGGTCTGGCGAGCCAGGCGGCAACATCCCGGTCCTCAATCATGAGCGCACGCCGTAAATCGGTTACGGACAGCGGCCCTGCGGCGATTCCCAGACGTTGCGCTAACGCTTCATCGATTTGAACGGGCTGAAAAGACGTTTCGCCATCCTTGGAAATCGACAACCGAAACACGCCCTGATCGGTCGCGATATAATACAGCAGAATCGCCTCCTGCTCTTTGAGCCATTGGGACAATGTCGTCAGATCGACAGGCTGAAATTTGTCGGGGGTCACGGTGCCGGATGCCGTCGCCGCGGTTTGGATGTCGCGATAAGCATCCGCGATTTTTCCTTGCGCCTCGCTCAGTTTGGCTTGAAGATCGCTCGCTTGGCGTTGACGTTCAGCCGGCGCGGCGGTTGAACTGTTGAGCAACGCCAGTTCTCGGGCGAGGCTGGCCGCTCGCATCTGCCGTGCCGCGTACAGTTTGCGGAGCCGTTCACGCTGTTCCGCCGGCACGGATGCCAGCGGGTCGAAGCCATGTTGTTCCATCTGGTCGATCAGCGTCCGTGCCCGCGATCGCTCGGCCGCGCCTAGCGCAGCGTTTATATCTCCCAATTCCATCTGCCAACTCACCATGAGATCGAACAGACTGGACGAACGGCCGAAGAGCGCTCCGCGTTCGTATTCGCTGCCGTACGCCTGAAGCCGCTGTTGTTCGGCCAAAGCGATGGCCTTTTCGAGCAGGTCCACCGCCGACTGCCGTTCGCCTGTTATCCAGGCGGCGCGTGCCGAAATGCCGTAAAACTCGGCCCGGATTTCCGGGCGAGTTCCCGATTGATCGGCGATGGCGATGGCACGTTCGATCAACGGGCGCGCGTCTTCAGGCCGGGCGTTCTGCAGCAGCCCTTCTGCACGCACTGCCAGCGTCACTGCCAGGTCGGTATGCTGTTCTCCGAGAGCGGCCTGTTGGGTTGCCTGCGCCTGATCGAGAAGCGACTCGGCCTCTTCCAGGCGTTGATGCCGGAGGTGAATGCGCGCCATCGCGACTTTTACGGCGGCGACGTCGGGATGTTCATTGCCAACCGCGGCCGTCAGAATTTCCAGCGCCCGCTGGTAATAAGCAATCGCATCATCGTCACGCCCCGACTCGAAATACAATTCGGCCAGACTTTCAATGCTCTCGGCCAAAGCAACGTGATTCAGCCCGAAGATGTCCTCGCGCACCCTCAACGCCTGTTTCAACAGCGTTTCTGCTTCATCGTAGCGGCCGTGGCGGCGATATAGCTCACCGGCCGCGTTGTAGCTTTCGGCGAGCGATTTGTGCAGCGACGAGTATGTCGCCTGACGAATTTCGAGGGCGCTGCGATACAAGAGATCGGCCTGGGCGTATTCTCCGCGACGGTCATACAGGCGTGCCAGTTCATAGCGGCAGGCCGCCGCTTCGGGATGCGATTTCATCTTCGACGATTGACAAATTGCGAATGAACGATTCAGCAACGATTCCGCATCGGCGAAGCGGCCCAATGTCACGTAAAACCGGCCCAGTTGCGTCAATGACTGGGCGGCCTCGCGGCTATTTGGTCCGAATAACTTTTCGCGAATGGCAAGCGCCTGCTTGTAACGGGATTCGGCCGTGGTGTAACGTCCCTGGCGAAAGTGCAGATTCCCGAGGTTATCGACGCTGATCGCGACATCGCGTTGCAGCGGTCCCCAGACGGATTCGCGCAGTTCGAGAGATTCCTTGAACAGTGGTTCCGCCTGTTTGTAACGGCCTTGCTCGGTGTATAGCTTGGCAAGTCGATCGAGTGCATCGGCGACATCAGCCGTGTTGACCTGCGTCTGTTTCGACTTGTCGTTGATTGCGTTCTCGGCGAGTTTGCGCACATCCTCGGCTAATTTAGACATCCCCTGCGATTCGAGTACGTCTGCTGCATTCCGCAGTTGTTCGGCCTGTTCGGTAGGGTCAACCGTTAGCCCTTTGCGGCGGCGTGCGAGCGCTTCCTGATAGAGTTTTTCCGCCTCGTCGAAGCGATTCAGTTCGGTGTACAGATCGGCCAGCGTCAGCATCTGCTCGGACGTGTAGATATGACCCTTGGGCCAAAGCGATTCGGCCTGGGACAACGCCAGTTTGAGCACCGGTTCGGCTTCACGATACTTGCCCATTTCGAGACGGGCCAGCCCCAGTCGCCAGTTCCAGCGAAACAGGCTTCCCTTGTCCGGGTTGTTTTGTTCATAGTAAACTTTGCGTTCTGACGCCAGCTTTTCCGCTGCCGTATATTCGGCCCGAATCATCAACTGGTCGAACTGGCTTAGCTCATTCGGTTGCGATTGCCAGGCGACCGATACGCGTACATAAGCCGAACACAACACCAGCGTCATGGTCATCGTCAAGATGGCGGATCGATCCGTAAGAAATTTCATTTCGCAGTTGCCTTCCCAAAGACCCTGACACAACCGGTTGTGCCTGTCGAAACAGCCTCAACGTGATTTGAAATTCACGCAGTACAGAAGTTGTGATAGAGATATTAAGTGATTACTTCCGTTCAATTTTGTATTCGATCTTCGAGTAATACTCGTCGAACGGAATCGTCTGATCGCCGGCGATGAGTGAGTTTTTGAAGTAAACGTGCATCACTGTCTCCAGGCTGCGGACGCGACCATCGGAATCGATCACGTACTTGCCGGTCCCCGTGCCGTTCTTCACGGAATACGCGTACCTCTGCGGTCCGAACGTGACCGACGACTCTTTGTTAGCGGGAAAATCAAAGGTTGCTTCGATCGAGTAGCCACCGTCATCGGCATCCTCGGCGATAAATTTTCCATTTGCCCAGGCATAGAATGGCTGGACGTAAATCAGGCGCTGCTGCTTCCATTCCAGACCGACCTCGAAGTCTGCAGGAAGATCGAACACCAGCAGTTTGTCCCAGATCAACTTCTGCAGCTTTTCAGAGTAGATCGATTTGTACAAAGGCCGGGAAGATGGATAATCAGTCTCTTCGGTGAAACCGCCGACAAGCGCGCGATCGATATCGGCGGCAAGTTCCGTCGTGCCGGCGACTCCATCGAGCGTGCCGTTTGGCTGGTATAAGAGCGTGAGCGGGCGTTTCATCATCGCTTCGTACTGCAAGAGCGAGTGGTACGGCAAGCGTTTTTTCTTATCCCACTTTGAGTAATCGAAATCGACGTTTCTCATCGTCAATCCATCCAGGACCGGTGACGCTCCCGTAAGGCTTTTGACGGTCAGTGCCAGAGGGATGCGTCCATCGGCGTTCGCTTCGCCAACCTTGGCGGTGACGTCGGTCACCCATTTCTCGACGCTGTTCCCCGTCGTGCCTAATACCTTGACTGCGCCGGCGTGTGTTTTTTCGATGTGATACGTGTATTCCTCACCCGGCTTGAGTTGAAGTTGGGCGCAAGCGGACGACGGCAGAACAACGTGAATCAAGCCCAGCAGCAGGTTGGCAAAGCCGATGCAGATCGAGGTCTTGAACATGGATGTTTCTCCTGATGAGTAAATGTCGCAGCGACGCTGCATTGTGAATTGCCGGAAAATGACTGGAATTGTAACCATCGTTGCCGGAAAATCGCAACATTTCAATGATCTGCTCGGCAAAACGTTTTGGTGGATGGTCGAACCGTTCATGAAATGCCTCTCTCAGTTGTTCGTCGCCGTCAATGCCGATTCTTCAACGTAGCGGATATGTACCACGCCGATCAAGTTCCCGGCGGTGACGCCGGCGCGTTCGGTGAGGTCCATGCCGATTTCCGAACCCGCTGCGGTGCCGACGCCCCCTCCGCGCGCCCCCGATTTCGGTTTGTAGAAGGCGGCGGTGATCAAGCCGACCTCCTCGCTGAAACCTTGCCGTCCGGCGAGCGATTCCTGGGCATCGACGATGACAAATTCACGGAGCTTGCCGTCGCGACCCGTGGCGGTGGCAAAGCCCGCCACGACCCACTTGGGTTCTTTGCCGCGGACCTCGGGGCCTTGCGGGTCGAGAATCCAGGCGCGGGCCTCATCCAGATGGACGTGTTGTCCCCACGATTCGGTGACGATTCCCTTCGTTTTTTCTTTTTCCGGCAGGGTGTTGAGACCGTCGACCAGCAGCCGCATCACTGCCACCTCGCCCGATTTGTTTTCGACGACGAGTCGGTATTTTTCCCCTTTGCGGACCGGGACGAAGTAGTCGTTGCCGCGAAACTCCCCTTTGCGTTCTTTGCCATCGACGACCAGGGACACCCGAAACTGAAACGTGGGATCTCGGAACGGATGTGACGCCGGCCCTTCCGTTCGCTGATCGACGCTATTGATCACCTGAGCTTCGATGGAGTTATCGGCTGTTCCGTTCCCGGTCGTTTCCGTGGGAGGTCGGAAGTCGGGACGTCGATCTTCGGCCCGCACGACGGTGCTGCGGCCGAGCATGGCCCATTCGCTCTCGCTCAGGGCGGCGGTTCCCCCGGTCGTGACCCCCAGGTCGGCATCACTCTCCGTCTGCTGGAGCTTGCATTGCATCCGCAGTACCCGACCGTCGCGACTCACCAGCGAACCGACTACCAGGACCGGCATCCCACCGGCAGTTTGGGATAGCGAAGCAAGTCTCTCGGATGAACCGAGATCTTTCAGACCAAACTTCTGGCTGCTGAGCGATTCTTGCAAGCGCCGTCGTTCGACCACCGAGAATTTTCCCGTTCCTCGATCCTGAAGCTGGCGTTCCAGTTCCTCCGCGCAATATTTTCCCAACAGGCCGAAATTCGTGCCGAGTCCCTCGGCACCAGTCTGATCCTGCGTGATGAATTCCAGCACGCCGACTTTGGGGAATTTCTGTTCTTCCATCGCATATGCCAATTGCTCTGCCATGTCGGCCAGCATATCCTTCAACGATTGCGGTTTGAGCGTGGAGACGGTCGGCACTCCTTCCACGCCGAATCGAACGAGTCGAACCGGGGTCTGAGAACGACCGAACTTGAAGTCCGCCGTTCGTTTGACATTGCGCGAAACGAACTCGTACAACTCGTCGATATCGATCTGGCCGTTGAGATCCCGATCGGCGTGGCCGCGCAATCCCTGGTTCAACCAGTAGCTGAACAGCGATTGTTCTTTCGCATCCCAGATGAGGCTTTTTTCGTTGGCTTTGGAGCTGGCGATCGTCACGACCCGTTCCAGATCTTCGAAATTCGTCCCCAGTTCGTTGGCGTCGACGCTGTCGGTTTCTGCCCCTTTTTCGGTACCGGCGTGGCAGGCATCCAGCACGAGCAGCTTGAACCCCGCCGGGCAGGCGGCCAATTGTGCGCGAAACCATTCCACGGGGATGCCGGTCGGTTCGGGATTATCCGGATCGCAATCGAGCGGAGCCAGATAGAGTTTGCCCGCCGCATCGCGGAAACCATGCCCGCTGAAATACACGATGATCGAATCGCGTTCTTTCGGTTTGGTGAACCATTCTTGAAGTTTCTTCATCAAGGCATCTTTGGTCGGTTGGTATGCCGCCTCTTTTCGCTGGTCGGTGATCTCCAGAATATGCCGTCGCGAAACACCGTGTCGGGACAGCAGCGTCTCCGACAGTCGTTTCACATCGTTGACCGTGTATTGCAGCGGGGGAGCTTTGGTGTATTTCTCGACACCAATCAAGATCGCCCAGTTCTGCGGCGGACCCGCTTCATCCTCTGCTTGAACCGGCGCGGCAAACGGAGAAACGATCCCCCAAACGACGAACGCCGGAATCCAATTCGTGAGCACTTTGAAAATCGGAAAATCGCCAAATGATGCGACTCGCGTGATGGTCATAACGTTTCCAATCTCATTGAATCTGTTGATGTTCCTATTTCGATTTTGCCATCGTTTCCAGCGTGACCCGATGTTCGGACCACATCGTCAGATCGACCAGCAAGCGATCGGTGAGTTCATCCAATAACTTCTGACTGACGGCTGGTGCCGTTTTCTTTTCTGCGTCGACGAGTTTGTCTAATTCCGGAAGCGGTATCGTCGATGCCACGACCTGCAGCACCTCATGACCAAACGGCGCTTGAACGCGAAACCGATACTTGCCATTTTCGGAAGGAAACTGGAATTTCGTTTCTGCCGGGATCGCAACGTTGCCGCTCTCCGGATTGGGATATAGCAACAACGTCGTGCCGTCGGACTGGTGATACAACAGGTACAGGTGGGCGTCAACCTCAGATTGAAACGTCAATGTGATCAGTTCCCCCTCGGTATATTTCGCCGACTCCTTCCCGAGTATTGCACCGGACAAAAATGGAGATTCGGCATTCATCAGCCGTTCGCCGGGGAATTTTGGCGGTGTGCCGTTCGTTGGTTCATCTGCCATCGCAACGCCGACGCGGCCGATCACGATCAGATAGAATAACGTCATGCGCAGGTTCATGGTCAACTCCCGCCGCGTTTTCGTCACGGCTTCAGATAAATCGGCTTGGCAATCTGATTGTACAACTGGGGTCGATGCGGCGGGGCATTCGGGTGGTCGATGAAGTATTGCTGCATCCCCTGGATGCATATCTGATGCGCATCCTGAAGCGTCAGCGGGTCGGGATTACCGAAAAGTCCCTCAGCGAGGTAATACGTCATGACACTCAAATCATTCTCCTGCCGCACCAATGAGTTCTCAGCCGTTGCACTGGCCGATAGCAATGCCATGTTGGCCTGCCCGATATCTTTCAGGCGGACGAGTTCCTGATCCAGAAAATCAAACGCTTTGGGTTTCTTGTCGGGACCGAGCGATTTTTCCAAGGTGGCGAAACCGCCTGCATGGCAGATATCGAGAATCACGACCACTTCCCTTCCATCGAGCTTTTGCAGCCAGTGGCCGAACAGATCGTCGGTCACGCCGGTTTCACGGATCAACAGATCCGATGCTTTGTCGGCACCGACTTGCTCGATGAGTTCTTTCACCGAGGCGAGCACGGGCTGGTATTCTACCGGAAGCTGACCAGCTTCGTTCAATTTTTCCATGCCGTACACGGCGTTAGGCCCCATGTAGTCATAGGGAACCAGGTATTCGTCGAGGGCATCCTGCTCATCGCCATAATCGTCTGCCCACTGCCCGCCGTGCCCCGAAAAATAAATCACAATCGTGTCGCCCGGTTTCGACGTTTTGGGAAGCCACTTGCATATGGCCTCTTCCAGATTCTTGCGGGTAGCCTGTTCGTTGGTGAAGACTTTCGTTTCTTGCAGTCGTCCCACATCCTTCATGATCTCGTTCAGAATTTTCGCATCGGCGTGTGGCGTGGACAAATTCGGATTACGCCCCGATGCGGCTTCGTCGAATGCGGCATATTGGTGTTCCGAGACACCGAAGAAGATGCCGTAACGCCGACCTTTGGAGTTTATCAGCGCTTCGCTGGCAGGAGCCGTAACGATCTCGACGTCCGCCTCGGCCCAGTGTGCGGGAGGCTTCGGCAACGGCCGCGGCTGTTCGGTCCCCAACTCCAAAGCGACCCCTTTGAGGTATTTTTCATCCACCAGATTGAACTGTTTCGCCTTCAATTTCGGGTCGGCGAGACTCTGCAACGGCTGATCGGTGGCGATGACTTTGATTTTTTCCGTTCCGAACGGTGGACCGATCCGCCAGCGAAACAGATCATCCTGAGCGGGAACCTGCACCACTTCTTTCGCCTTCAACTGGTTCTGCGATTGATGTTTGTTGGGATAGACCTGAAAGACCTGGCCATCCGCCTGCTCATAGAGCACGTACACATAGGCGTCGATTTCTGAAACGACCGACAACGTCAACTGGTCGCCGGCCCGATATTGATGCGAAATGCGATCGACGGCGACGCGAACCAGAAAATCAGGCTGCTGCTGACGAAGCGAGTCAAGATCGAACACGGGAGGAGGCTGGGCACTGGCGAATGCTTCACCCAATCCGATCAGCCCGCAAGCGAGCAGAACCAGACGCCGAGCAGACAGGAGCGATTTCATGGGGAGGTTCCTCAATGGGACAACATTTTGCGCTACCATATGAGATGTTGCCCATCCATTTCGAGATTTCTGGTTTTAGATTCGGAAATTAATGCCGGCCGTCAACGAAAAACGACGCATGAGAAACTCCATCGATCCGATGAGAAGTGATTGAGCCTGTACAGTGTAATTCACTCCTGTCGAGAATTCACGCGGAAATCGATCCCGTTGAGTCTCTTTTTTTTCGAAAATGGATCGACAAATCGCGGACCGGCTAAAGGCTCAGCCTGATGAAATCATCAGGCTGAGCGGAATGACTGGGATTTCTGTCACCATGTTGTCGATCAATAAGCCGCGGCGGCAGCAGCGGCGGCGGAATTGCGGGCGTCGATGGCGGCACTCTCGGCATCGTTCGCCGCGTAGCGGGCGTCGCTGGCGGAGTTCCCGGCATCGGTCGCCGAACTGTTGGCGTCGCTGCTCGACCGGCTGGCGTCCTGAGCTGCTCGATCGGCATCTTGTGCCGACTGTTCGGCGGTTCGCTGCGCTTCTTGCGTCGCTTGAGCCGCTTGCTCGGCTTCATCGCGCAACTGCTGCGCTTCGTCGCGAAGTTGCTGGGCTTCATCGCGCAGTTGTTGAGCTTCACCGCGAAGCTGTTCCGTTTCGTCCCGCATCTGCTGCGCTTCGCCCCGCAGGTCAGTCGCTTCGTTTTTCATCTGTTCGGATTCGTCGCGAAGTTGCTGCGATTCGTTCCGCAGAGTTTCAATCTCGTCGCGTCGCTGTTCGATTTCCTGCTGAAGCTGTTGAATCGCCGTCAACGCCTCCTGGGCTTGCGATCGCAGATTGTTCTCGATCTCATCGGCTGAGGCTTCGGCGTTCGTTTTCGCCTGATCGGCCTGATCGCGGTTTTCATCGGCCTCTTTCGCTGCTTCCTCGGCCAAGTCGCGCTGTTCATCGGCCCACTTTGCCGCTTCTTCGGCGGTATCGCGGCTCTGTTCGGCGTTCGACTGGGCTTCGTTCGACTGCTGGGCCGCTTGTTCTGCGGTTGCCTGATTCTGGGTCGCATCGCCCGCCGCCTGTTCGGCAGTGGACTGACTTTCAGAGGCGACCCCGGCCGATTGATCGGCGTCGCTCGCCGACTGTTCCGCCTGGCCTCGGCTCGATTCCGACTCGGTCGCGGATTGTTCGGCGTCCGTCTGATTCTGCGCGGACTGCTGTGCGAAGTCACCGGCTTCGCTCGCCGATTGCTCGGTCTGATCGCGGAGCGAACCGGCATCCGTGGCTGAACTTTCGGTTTCCTGGCGGAACTGTTCCGAATCGTTCGCAGAACCTTCAGCCGACTGGCGAGATGCCTCGGATTCTTGCGACGAGGTTTCGGTCGCCGACTTCAATTGGTCAGCATCGCTGGCAGACTGATCGGCCTGTTCGCGGCTCTGATCGGCGGCTTGAGAAGCGTCGGTTGCACTCTGAGCACGGTCTTCGGCGTTTTGGGCCGATTGATCGGCAGTCCCGCGATGCTGATCGGCTTCACTGGAATGTCCTTCGGCGGTTTGACGATGTTGATCCGCTTCGCCCGCACTGCGTTCGGTTTCCTGGCGGGACGAATCGGCGGAGGATGCGTGTTGATCGGCAACGTTGCGACTACCGTCCGCCGATTGGGCGAATTGATCGGCCTGTGTGCGACTTTGATCGGCTTCGCTTGCATGACCTTCGGTCGCCTGTCGCAGCGTGTCTGCTGCAGAGGCGTGCTGATCGGCGGACTGAGCCGACTGGTCTGCCGTCGTGCGATGCTGATCCGCTTCACCCGCAAATCCTTCGGCGTGCGTGCGGGACTGATCGGCGTTCGCGGCAAATTGTTCGGCGGAGCCTCGGTGGGCGTCCGTCTCGCCGGATGATTGTTCGGCATGACTGCGATAACCGTCGGTCTCGGTCGCATTCTGTTCGGCATGAACGCGGAGCTGATCGGTCTCACCGGCGGACTGTTCGGCGTGGCCGCGATGTCCATCAGTTTCGGTCGCATGCTGTTCGGCGTGAGCGCGGAGTTGATCGGTCTCACCGGCGGTCTGCTCGGCATGGCTGCGATAACCGTCGGTTTCGGTCGCGTGCTGTTCGGCGTGCTGAGCAAACTGGTCGGCGTCGCTGGCATGGGATTCGGTCGTCTGACGGAGTTGATCGGCTTCGGAGGCATGTTCCTCGGTCGACGCGAGATGCTGACCGGTAGTTTCGACGGTTTCCGCGGCCTCGTCGCGATATTGATCGATCGCCGAAGTCGTTTGAACGGCTTGTTCGCGTTGTTCGTCAATCGCCGCCGTGTATTGTTCGGCGTGTCCATGAGAGGTTTCGATTTCGGAAACGTGTTCGTTTGCTCGCATGACGAGTTGGTCGAGGTCGTAACTCACGTTGTTTGCATCTGAGGCGACGGTATTGTCGAGGGGCATTGCAGCGGCGGCCAGCATGGGGGAAGTGAACTCACCCGACAGCGGGGACGACAAATTGGATGGCAGGGGGGTGATCGACGGAGTCGGCAGCGGTCTGATTGAGTTCGGGTCGACGAGCTCTTCCGGCAGTCGCTGTTCTCGTTCTCGATTGTAGCGTTCGTATTCGTCCCGGCATTCATAACGGGGAGGTTCGACAGAATTGAAGTTTTCGGTTCCGCGAGTCTGATTCGTAAATTGAGATAGATCACTTTGAGGTTCGCTTCCGAATCCGCGAGTCTGATTCAGGAACTGTTCTTGTTGATACAATTGTCGTCGAATGGCTTCCGAGGCGTTCGGGCAGCGACGGTTGATGTCGTCCCAAAGAGCAGAATTTTCGGGCTTCCACGCGGGAGCGGCAGGCTCGCTGAGAGTGTAAGGAACGGGAGCAACGGGAGCTGGCGTGCTGGGTGTCGGTTCGGGTGTCGCAACCGGTTCGCACCAGCGATAGCTCAGACCGCGCCATTCCTGGGTGGGGCCACAGACTTCGCCCGGCGGGGGAGCGTTGAACGGGATATTACCGATCGTGACTTGGGGAAAAAAGCTCTTGGCCAAGTTAGCAGCGGAATCAAGTAAACCCTTGTCTTGCAAGTTGTTGTGATCGTGCGACATGACATCTGCTCCTGCCTATTGGGGTGAATGGTTAAAACCGACTACACCCTTCCAGACGTTGCAGGGAGAGGCCGTTGCGCAGAATTCCAGAAAATTATCGGAAAGATGTGTGACAGGCGACGGAAGTTAAGGCAACAACAAGAGATGTGCGTTTTTTTAATTGGCGGGAGGACGCAATCAAGCCGGCAGTGCCGAGGTTGAACTCGCCTGTTCATTAGCGCACTTCAATAAAGAAAATGTTCAATTCAGGCCGGGTCGCCGTCAAGGCGGGCTGTTGCTGGTCGACCTGATCCTCCCGGCGGGCGTTGAAGGACTCGTCGAGTTGCTTGGCGAGGTATTTCTGGACTTCTTCCTGCGTCACGGCACCATCCGTGTTGAGGTCGGCGGCACCGGTCTCGAGTCCCGCGATCAGGAAGTGCGTGAATTGACCGGCCGGAACTTGCTTGTCGCCGCGGGGCAATCGGCGTTCGTAGGCCTGTTGATTTGCCTGACAGGCAAAGAATGCCGCCGTTCGTCGGGCGATCGATTTTTGCGATCCGCGAACGTCTTGCCAGGGGGCTTGTTTCAGTGCGGATGCCGTCTCTCGATGCGCGATGGGAAGAAACCGAGGTTGAATGTCGTCATCGAGTTCCTTATGCCCCGTGCCGGCGTGACAGCAATCGAGCAGGATCGTCACGGCACCGGCGGGAAGGTCATCCAGCCAGCGACCGAGTTCATCATCCAGCAGCAGATTGCTGCCGTCGGCTTTCGCATCGTACAGGCAGAGCGCCTCGTCGAGTTCATCCTCTTCATCGAACGGCTTCCGGTCGTCGAGCTGTGTCCCGTGACCGCTGTAGTATAAGACGAGTCGATCTGTTGGCTGGAGTTGTTCCGAAAGAGTTTTGAACGCGGTACGAATCTGCTTGAGATTTGCCTGGTCTCCGGTGAGTTGGGTGATTCGTTCCGCAGAAAAGTCGTATTTCGATTTCAATAAACCGGCGATGGCTTGGGCATCGGATTCGGCTCCCCGTAGCGGTCGTGGTTTGGAACCATCCGGCAGGCGAAATTCGGGACAATGGTTGACGCCGATGATGAGGGCGTAATCGTCGGCGTAGACCGGGGCAAGCCAGCCGCAACTCACAATCAGCAGTCCGAGGATTCTCATGGATCGGTTTCTCCGTTTGATTCCTCAAGCAGCGACAAGGCCTCGGTGACCAACTTTCGATCGGCGTCGCTTAACGTTTCCTGCGACAATGCCTGCCAGATGACTCTCGCTTCATCGCGGCGGTCCAATTCCTGCAGCGTCAAGGCGAGATTGATTTTTGCCGAGAGATTCGTCGCATCCAGATTGATGACCATGCGAAAGCTCGCTTCGGCGGCGGCATGTTCGTGGTTGAGAAACTGTGAAAGCCCCAGTCCCTGCCAGCCCCATTTGTCGTCGGGTTGCTGTTTCGTGACCGCTTCAAAGTCGGTGAGTGCCTGTGCGGTCTCGCCGGCCGCGAGAGCCCAATGGCCACGGTTCAATAACAGTTCGATCGACGGTTGGTCGGCGGACTGCAAGAGTTCGCCGGCTTCCTTGAGTCCGGTTTGCGATCCACCACCGCGGGCAAATGAACCGTCGATACCGATGCCGAATTGTGTCAGCCGTCCCATCGTCGCGAGGGCAACTGTCGAAGGGATGCGCCGGATTGCCTGAATCTTCAGGTTCAGCAAGCGTTCGGACCAGGTGCCCTTCGCCTGGGATTCCGCGAGAACGGATTCTGCCCGCTCAAAATCTCCCTGAGCCAAAAGTGCGGAGGCCCGATCATACACTTGCGCCTGCATCTGCGGATCGCTCCCCGGAGGGCCATTCCGCAGCCACAGCCCGACGGCGATCAGAAGCGTCGCCGCAACCGTTGCGATCGCATACATCCGTCGGCGCGGGCTGTTTTCTTTGATCAAACCGGCATGAGTTAGGGTATTCGCGGTATGTGCTCTTGGTGAAGAAATCTCTTGAGAGTCGATCAGAAGATTGGCGACGACGATGCGGCAATCGGGACACTGTGCCAGATGATTCACGAGGGACTCGTGTTCCGATTTGGTCAGTCCACCCGCCGCGAAGAGGGCCAAAGTTTCTTCATCGGGATGATTCATAGAAACAGCGGATGTCTGTTCCGTGCGCTGCAGCACATGCCGCAGCAAGTCGTCAGCGGGGCTGCTCATGATGGGGCCTCCTCATCAGCCGGGCGCGGCAACGCATTTGCCAGAACGCCACCCAAAGTCTGTTGCAGTTCCCGGTTGTTGCCGGCAAGTACCAGTTCCAGGCAATTCTGGACCTGACGGGCATCCTCTCCTTCATTCGTTTGTAGTTGTATTTCCTCCCAGATGCGGGCAGTCGCTCGCTGTCGGCGACGGGTCACGTTTCCCGTGTGGATTCCTAATGTGCGCGCCACTTCTTGTTGCGGCACTTCATCGATCACGAGAAACTGGAGTAACAGGCGATCCTCAGCGGGTACCGACGAAACCGCACGGGAAAAAACCGGTTGCAGGAGATCGGAACAGCGGTTCTGATCGCTGGGCAAATCGATCATTAATGCCGGAGCCGCGGGATCGATCTCTTCTTCCATCGTTTTTTCCTGACGCTTTCGACCTCGACTGTGACAGTGATTCGTCACGACCGCCGACAACCAGCTTTGCAGCGAGGTCTTACCCAGATAGCTGGCAATTCTGGGGGCATGATCCTGCCGTGGCAGGATGAGTTCGGCGAGGAAGTTTTCGACCGCTTCTTCACCTCGTTGCCCGGCGACGCGAAACGCCATGCGACGGAGCAGCGGCATCCAGTCGTGTTCGAAGCGGCGTGCCGCTTCATTTTCCTGCAACTCCAGCGCTTGCGCCAGGCAGAGGTCACGGACGATGTTGGATTGCGGACGCTGATACCCCAAGTCACCCTGAACGAGTCGCTCAAGCACTCGTTCCAGTGAGACATCATCGTTCTCGGCAAAACGTGGTCCGTGATGGGCAAGGCATTGCCAGATCCGTTGCAGGTATCGCTCGGCGGAGTTCACTGCGGCCCAGGCTCGACCCGCATATTCTTCCACAAACGGCCGGCTGAATTGTATGAGCAAATCACGCGACTGGATGTTCTCGATGCCGCCTGACCGTTGATCCAGCCATTCAGGAAGCTGCCTCGATGAATTTGTGGGTATGGCGTGCATGGCGATATGTCGAATGGATGTGCGTCGCATCGATCTCAAATTCATACCGTGATGCAGCTTGCTGTAAATGTCAAGCCCGTCATGCGAATACGGAACCGGTTCCGTATGGAAGTCGCGATGCAGCGTGCGTAAGCGAATCGATGCCCGCGAAACAGGCCCCGACCTTGAATTGTGTTGATGATGAACCCACATGATAACCATTATCACACCGAAGTGAGTCGATTGATGATTCAACAAGTCCAGTGATTGACGCCGCGTGCGGGGTTTATTGCGCGCAATCGCGGTGAGAACAGGCGTCTTGATGATCAAAAAATGAAACGATCGTCGCAGTGGATGCTTGAATTCAGGGTCTGCCACTGGTCATAATGTTGACTCACAATGTTCTTACGACATGGCATCAATCATCCTATCAGCCTTTCACTGCAACACATTACGTTCTCGAAAGTGATGGACACCGTCATGCCCCTGCGATTATTTCGATCGACTCTGCTATGTTTTTGGACCCTGTTGGTTCTGCTTCTCCTTTCGTCGTCGGATAGCTTCGCCGTGGATGATCCTCAGCGGTGGGCTTTGCTGATCGGCGTCAACCAGTACGACTATGCCCGCGAACTGAAATACTGCGTGGCCGATCAGGAGTCACTCAGCAAATCGCTGATCAAGGCGGGCTTTCCGGATCGTCAGGTCACCTTGATGACCGATGAGGCCAAAGAACCGCGGCTGCGCCCTTCGAAAGGCAACATCAAGAAACAGGTCGAACTGCTCTGCCAACTCGCCGAGAGGGGGGATCTGGTCTTCATCGCCTTCAGCGGTCACGGCGTGCATCTGGAGAAAACGAGCTACCTCTGTCCCACGGATGCCCAGCTCGACGATACCGAGTCGCTGATCTCGCTAGAATGGATTTACGAGCAACTCGGTGAATCGGCGGCGGAGTTACGGCTGGTGATGGTCGATGCCTGCCGCAATGTCCCCCCCGAACCGGAAGGCCGACGGGCGGCGACCGACAAGGAATTGAAAGCGAGCGCCCGCGCTTTTGTGGCGAAGGCTCAGGAAGTCCCCGAAGGAATTCTGCTCCTCAATAGTTGTACCGAAGGGGAGTTTGCTCAAGAGCATACCGACTTGGGTCACGGAGTGTTTACCCATTTCCTGCTGCAAGGGCTGGAAGGAAAAGCGGACAAGGACCAGAACAAACGGATCACTTTGAGCGAGTTATTCACCTATGCCTCGAAAGAAACGACGTTTTACGTGCGCGACAAATTCGCCGACTCGCAACGGCCCAAATTGAAGGGGAACCTGGCGGTCGATGTACTGGATTATGAAGTGGCGATTTCTGCATCGAGTCCGCAACCGGTCGATCCGCCCGGGGGAACTCCCTCGACGCCTGACAAACCGGGCGAGCCGCTGGAAGTGATCACCAACAGCCTCGGCATGAAGCTGGTATTGATCCCCGCAGGGGAATTCGAGATGGGAAGCCACGAGGATGCGCTGACGCTTTTGAAGCGGTTTCCGGAAGCCAAACCGGATGACATCGAAGGGGAATTCCCGGTGCATAAGGTCCGCATTACCCAGCCGTTTTATCTGGGACAGCATGAAGTAACGCTGGGACAGTTCCTGAAATTCTATCATGCGGCTAAATACAAAGTAGAATGTGAGCGGGATGGCAAGGGGGGCTGGGGTTGGACTGGTGAAACATTTGAACAACGAAAGAACTATCGCCCTTGGAGTTGGGGATTCGAGGAACAGACGATGAATCATCCAGTGGTGAACGTCACCTGGAACGATGCCAACGCCTTCTGCAATTGGCTCAGTGAAAAGGAAGGTCATGAATATCGTTTGCCGACCGAAGCGCAGTGGGAATACGCCTGTCGGGCGGGATCAACGACGCGATTTTACTTTGGAAATGACGTTGAAGAACTGGTGCAATATTCTAATTTGGCCGATCAGGCAAATAAGCAAATCTGGCCCGACCCCAATACTTTAACTGTGGGGAAATACGAAGATGGCAAATTAATTAGCACAACGATGCCCTTTCCCTTTGTCTCCGAAAATGATGGTTATGGTTTTACCGCACCTGTCGGGCGGTTTAAGCCGAATCCATTCAGCCTGTATGACATGCACGGAAACGTGTCGGAATGGTGCCGCGATTGGTATGGGAGAGACTACTACGCCAAATCAGCAGCGGACGATCCACAGGGTTCCTCTTCCGGTGACTTTCGCGTACTCCGGGGCGGGTCGTGGTACGGCAACCCACAGGGCTCCCGCTCGGCGATCCGCGGCAGGAACACGCCCGATGACCGGTACAATGGCATCGGCTTACGTGTATCGAGGACTAAATAACCATTTACAGTCTTGCCCTCTTACCCTTTGCCCTTCTTGCTTTTTACCATTAACTGGCGACCGGCGCAGCCGGGCGTTGACAATAAATTTTCTGTCGGAGGTTACGCGGAGATCTGTGGATAGCGGACTGACAAATTTAGTTCGACCGCGCGACAGGTCTTGTTCATTATCCGTAAGTCTCGACCAATTAATGACAACCGGAAAACCCTCTCGGTCCAGAAATTAATCTGCGCAACGAACCAGAAAATCGGCGTCTAGGAATAAACTCATCCAATTTTGGAGTAAGACATTCATGACGCCTGTCGACCCTGCGAGAAATCCACCCCTGAACCTTCCGGTGCCGGTCGTGCCGACTCAGGATACGCCGGTTGCAAATGCAACACGTCCGCTCTCTCAGGGCGAACTCCTGGCAGACCGTTACGAAATTCGCCGGGTTCTCTCCAATCAGACATTTATTGCCCTCGACCGCGTGGCCCAACGTGAAGTGCGGATCGTAGTGCTCACGCAGGAACAACTGGCCCGGTTGAAACCGGTGCTGGGGATACCGGCCTCTCCCAATCTGACGACGATTCTCGATTTGCTGACGACGGCGCGCGGTTCATTCGGCGTTGTGGAATTGCCCGATGGCGAATCGCTACGGACGATCCGCGAACATCGCAATGCGGCTGAGCAGCGTTTTTCGGTCGACGAGGTCCGTCGCTGGGGACTGGAACTGGCCGAAGTCCTCGAGTCGCTGGTGCGCCGGCAGCAGCCGGTCTGCCTGAACCTTGATACGGTGCATCTGACGTCAGACGGTCGCGCCCGCTTGTCTGAAACGGCATTGATTCAAGCTGGCTCGTCGGATTCTCGCGACGTGTTGCGTCAACTGGCGACGCTGCTTTACGAATTGCTTTCAGGGATCTCACCCACTTCCCGCGCTTTGCCTCTCGATCAGATTCGCAACCAGATCCCGCGGCCGCTGGCTCAAGTCATTCAGCGAGGACTGGGGACGCCGTCGTCGCGTTCGATCAAATCCTTATCCGCGTTTCGGCGAGGGTTGGCTGTTCGTTCGAAGGCGAATTCACCCCTCGTTAGTTTACTGGTCGCCGGGCTGATGTCAGCGGTCGTTTTCGCATCCGTCGCGATCTGGTGGGCAACCCGCCCTGTGCCATCGAAAATCACTAAGGCAGATTACGCTCAACGACTGGGCACCGTGCAACAGATGGTGGAGCGTGCCAATCAGCAAGATAAAGAACTACTGGATGCCGCAAAATCGGCACGCGGGGAACTCGAAAAATGGCAAAAGGAAGTCAATTCCGCTCGGGAAGAGAATAAGCAAGTCCAATTGGAATATGCCGAACAACACCTGGCCGAAATTCGTCCCGCGGCTGAAATGCAGATTCGTCTCGGCGAACTGTGGCAGAATCATCGGGAGCGTACCGCCTGGCAATCGGAGGCGACCGGTCAACTGACGGCGGCGCAATCGCTGGCCGAGGATCTGCAATTTGAATCCGCTGTCGAGCGACTGATGGACTCCGAAAATTTGTTGACATCATGGATCGGGTGGAAGTCCACGGCGACCGAAACATTGACGCAACTTCGTGCCGTACAAGAGATGATTCAACAGCAACGCCCCACAGCGACCGATATTGCCTATGTCTGGCCAACACGTCAATTGGATTCAATCGACGATCAACTTCAAGCGGGAGACGGTCACGATGCCTTATCGGTGGTAGAAGAAGTGCGGCAGTCACTACGCGTGATCGAAGAACTCGTCGCCTTGCGGACGTCGGTCATGGACGCCATCCAACAGACAGAACAATTGATTGAGATCCAACAGGTCCGAGAACAACGAGAGGCACAAGTTGCACTTGTGCAACAGGCGGATCAGCAATTGCAGCGAGGGGACTTTGAACCCTGTCGCTCAAATTACACCCTCGCCCAGAATGCGCTCGCGGAGTTACCCGCTCAGGCATTGCAACTGCTTCTGGAAAGCGCCCGCAAGAGCCGTGAGTCGGGAAAGACCGACGCGGCGTGGACGATGTTGGAGCAAGCCGTGGCTTTGGAACTCGATTCCGCAGAAGCGAAGAAAGTACAGGCGGAGGCATATTCTCTACGGGCAGAAATTCGAGTGGAACGTCAGGAACTGCAGGCCGCCGTGGAAGACTGCACGCGTGCGCTGGAACTTGATCCTCAATCGACGTTAATCCTTTGTCAGCGGGCGGTGCTCCAGAATGATTTGAAGCTCTTCGACCAGGCTTTCTCCGATTGTGAAGCCGTACTCGTACATGATGCGGGATCTGAGCCAGCCAGAATGGAACGCGGAATCGCGCATTACGGTCGTCGTGAATTCACCCAGTCGCTCGCCGATCTCGAATTTGTGCTGGTAAAACGACCCGATAACCGGCGTGCCCTCGCCTATCGCGGCCTCGTTCGGTTGGAGCTGGGTGAATTGGAATCGTCGATTTCCGATCTGGGAAAAGTCTTAGAGGAACAACCCGATCACGTCGTTGCTCTCACCGGTCGAGCGCGTGCCTACCGGAAGCGAGGCGATCTCGCCGAGGCAATACAGGACTGTGATCGTTTATTGCGCATCGAGCCGCGTTCGTGGGCCGGCCATTGGTTGCGCGGAGCCTCGTTGTATGATTTGGGTCAGATCGACGAAGCGATTGCAAATCTGGTACAGGCCGCTGAAATCGATGAGCGCGACACCGAAGCGTTGGTCATGCTGGCCCGAATTCGAAATCAACGGCAAGACTGGACCGGCGCAGAAGAGCATTGCGAACAGGCTTTGAAACGAGACGGAGCGTGCGAGGCTGCACGCTATGAACGAGGAATAGCTCGAACCGGCACAGGAAATATGGAAGGAGCGCGGACCGATTTTAATCAGCTTTTGTCGTTGAATCCGCAGCATCTCCCCAGTCTCGTAGCCAGGGGCGATGTCTACTTCCAACTCCATCAACTGGCTGAGTCTCAAAAAGACTACGAACGGGTGATCGAGGTCTCCCCGGAAAATCCTCAGGCGCTGGTCGGTCGCGCTGCGGTTTGCGTTGCCCAGGGTGAATTCGAGCGAGCGATCATCGATTGTGATCTCGTGCTCGAAAAGCAACCTGAGACGCTACGCGCATACCGTATCCGGGCAGTCGCAAACTTCAAATTGGGGAAATTCTCTGAAACGATTGCCGATTGTACATCGGCGGCAAAACTCGATGATCGAGCCG
>JBJXGP010000178.1:0-3681 GCA_046160425.1 Planctomycetaceae bacterium | reverse complement strand
CGGCTTCTCGCAGCCAGTCTGAATTGTCTTGACGGTAATCGGTGCTCCACGAATGCAGGTAGACCAACAGCGGCGCAGGCTCTTTAAGGGATGATTTCGGAGCCAGATACAGCGACGGCTGCTCGGTGCCGTCGGCGGAACTTGTGATCGTGACTTCTGTCAGATCGGACCATTTCATTTCGACCTCGTCTCCTCGCGCCCCGCATTGAACCAGCAAACCGGCAGCGAGCGCGACTGCCATTGGTGTCGGCATGCGAACAAATTGGTGAAGCATAGAAGGCTCCCTGTATGATTTCGGGCGTCTGCATACGCGAATCATACGAGATCACGTGCCGCCGTAAAAGGAACAACGGGAACGCGGTCAGGTGAGCGGAGCTTCCGTTGGCTCGGACGGGAATTCTTCGGAGACGACGTCAGGCGGCGCACCTTCCGATTCGCTTTTCGCCTGCATTTCGTCAAGAAATCGCGACGGAGGGGACGCTCTCCGTTTACCCCACTTCATGCGTGATTCCGCACGTGTCAAGGTGAGGTAGTCTTGGGCGCGAGTGATCCCCACATACGCCAGCCGGCGCTCCTCGGCGATCTCCGATTCTGACATCGTGATCGTGCGCCGATGCGGCAGCAAGCCTTCTTCCATCCCGACCAGGTACACGCGGGGAAATTCCAGTCCCTTGGCGCTGTGCAACGTCATGAGTTTCACGGCGTCCTCGTTCAGAAATTCCTCATCCTTGTCGTTCGACTCGAAGGTATCCAGCGTGATCTCTTCGAGAAACCCTTGAGGCGACGGATTGGAACCCCGTTCAGCATATTGCTTCAACGTCTCGTAAAACTGCTCGAGGGAGTCGGTTCGCGACAATTGCATTTCTGCGGTCTTGTACTGCTTTTGAATCTCGGAATCGTAATTCACTTCGTGAATCAGTTCATGCAACAAAACGGGGAATTGTCGCGGGTGAGACTGGAATCGCTTTCGATATCGTTCCATGAGATCCTGAAAGGCCACGATCGCCGCGTGAGTTTTTGGAGAGATCTCTTTAGCGGTCAATGCGGGTTCGACGGCATCCCAGAACGATAATCCCGATTTGACCGCCAGCGCCATGATTTTTTCGACGGCGGTATCCCCGATGCCGCGCGACGGAGTGTTGATGATTCGGAGCAACGAGAGTTCGTCCTGCGGCTGCGTGACCGCCTTCAGGTACGAGATGACGTCGCGAATTTCCTTACGGTCGAAGAACGATTGGCTGCCAACCAGCACGTAACGCAAACGGCTGCGCCTGAACTCGGCCTCGAACAGGCGCGGTTGTTCGTTGGTGCGAAAGAGAATGGCGAAGTCACGCAGCGGGACTTGCTTGTAGCGATGATACCGGCCGATCTCGCGGACAACTTCTTCGGCTTCGCTTTGTTCGTCGGGAAATTCGAGAAACCGAACGGGGGTGGAAAAGGGCTTCACTGCATATAGCGTCTTTTTGTGCCGTCCCCGATTGTGCCCGACCAGTCGGTTCGCGAGATCGAGAATCTCCGCCGTACAGCGGTAATTCTCTTCGAGGCGGACGACTTTTGTTCCCGGGAAAAGTTGTTGGAAGCTGAGAATATGCTTGATCTCGGCTCCGCGCCAACCATAAATCGACTGATCGTCGTCGCCCACGACGCACAGATTGTGATGCGTCCTGACGAGACCTTCCGCGAGTTGAAACTGTGTTTCGTTGGTGTCCTGAAACTCATCGATCTGCAAGTGCGAGTACTTCTGCTGATATCGTTCGAGAACGCCGGGATGCTCTTCGAACAACTGCTGCGTCAACAGCAGCAGATCGTCAAAATCAACCGCAGCCATCGCCCGCAATTTCTTCTGGTATCTTCGATACCCCGCCGCCGCGACGAAATCGAGATCGTCAGAGACATCGTGTTCGGCTTGATCGGGGAGCACGCCGGAGTTCTTCCAGCGACTGATGCGAGACAGCAATTCGCCGGGTTTGAGCATCTTGTCGGTCACGCGGATATCCCGCAGCGCCGTTCGCGCGATGGCTTCCTGATCGCTGCGATCCTGAATAGCGAAATGTTTCGGATATCCGAGATGGTCGATATCCTGCCGAAGAATTTTCACGCAGAGCGAATGGAACGTGCAGATGACCGGTTTTTTCTGCAACCGCCGGCCCAGCAGATTCTGGGTCCGTTCGAGCATTTCGCGGGCGGCTTTATTGGTGAAAGTGACCGAAAGGATTTTATCGGGGGAGACACCTCGATCGATCAGATGTGCGATGCGATAGGTGATGACCCGCGTCTTGCCGGTCCCGGCACCCGCGAGAACCAACAGGGGGCCTTTCACGACAGATGCCGCTTCTCGCTGGGCTGCGTTCAGTTGAGAGAGTCGGTCCATCGTTTCTCAATCGCTTGCGTTGAAAGTCGTTCGTCGCACATCGTATGGTGAGGGATTCTTACTGACAAGCGCTGCGAGATCGATGGCACGGAGTTCTCAGCAATTGAAGCCCCGGCAATGGAAGCATCCCACTGACGGTCACATCCGAATGATCGGGTGGGAACCAGTGGCTTCGATCAAACGCTTTCGAATTCCGCATCCTGCTGGGCTTCGCGAAACGCCTGCAACATCTGGTCGATGTTTGACCAGCGCCGATCGGGGTTGGTCTCAATTCCGCGCATGATCGTCTCCGCCACGAGGGGGTCGATATCGGGGGCGAACGTCGTGATCGGCTCGGGAGGGGTGTTCATCCGCTGTTTCATCATTTCCAGCGACTCCACGGAATCCCAGGGGAGTCGCTTGGTGTACATTTCATAGCAACTGATGGCATACGAAAAAATATCGATCCGCTGGTCAGTCCGCTGCCGCTTCATGAGTTCGGGGGCCATATGTGTCGCCGTCCCGGTCCGATTGCCGGGTTTGCGAAACTCAAGCGTATTGGGAACCACCAGTCCGAAGTCGATCAGCTTAATGGAATAGTCGCGGTCAAGCAGCACGTTGCGCGGGCAAATGTCGCGATGAATCAGATTCTGCTTGTGAAAGTAACTGATCGCTTCCCCCAACTCGACGACGAATCGGATACGATTTTTCTTCATTGTTTCGTTCTGGGCATCGATCAGAAAACTCAAGCTGACGCCGTCGATGTACTCCATCACCAAGAATTGTTCGTCTTTGATCGTGATGCCGTGTTCATAGGTCTTTACGATATGCGGGTGATCGAGTTTGATGGCGATTTCGCCTTCCGTCGGTTTTTTCAAGCCTTGAAAGCGGGCTTCGAGTTTTTTCGTTTTGATGCGGTCAAGGACTTTTAACGCCACGATTCGACCGGATGCCGAGTCTCGCGATTTCCAGACTTTCGACATGCTCCCCTGGCCAATGCGATTCAGCAGCTCGAATCGCTTGGAAATATCCACTTTTCCGATTTTGGCCTTGCGGCGGAACAGGTTCTGAAAGAACCCCATAGTCCCGGCCCTTCCTGCGAGAAGATTCGATCATGCAGAATTTCAGCTCGTGCGGCGCTTCCAATGGGATCGCATCAATCCGCATTCAAGGGCTAAACGACGTTCGAACAATCGGCAATCGATACCATCATACCGTGTGGAATTCATCCGATTCAATGCGAGACACGCAACCGGAAGAGCGAGTTCGAAAGAACGATCGCGAGCCAACGGTCGAACCATACGCCGATTACCCGCAATAGTCGATGATGC
>JBJXGP010000177.1:0-13488 GCA_046160425.1 Planctomycetaceae bacterium | reverse complement strand
TGATCGTCCCTTTGCTGTTGGGCAAGCTCGTGCGGCCCCATTTGCCGACAGCCGAGAAAATCTCCATCTACGAGTGCGGCGAACCGACCATCGGTACGAGCTACGTCCAATACGATTTGCGTTTTTACGTCGTGGCGCTGTTGTTCATCATTTTCGATGTCGAAGTGGCGTTCTTCTTCCCGTGGGCGATGGTCTTCGGCGGCGCGACGCAATTGGCCGATAGTCGGTTGGATTCCGAAGCACGGACCGAAATCAGCGCCCGATTGCTCAACACGACTCCGGCGGAATTGGCCAGTGGAAACGTCATCGGCAGCGATGTGGCTTTGACGCTCGGCTGGCTGGGATTCTTCGATTTGCTCGTGTTTTTCGCCGTGCTGCTCGTCGGCTTTGCTTATGTCTGGAAGCGAGGCGATCTGGATTGGGTGAAAGCGGTCGCCGACAAGGCGCGCATGCAGGCCTCGCAGCGCGTGCAGGCGCGTCAGGCCGCGTTATCGGCGGCCTCCTCTCATCAAACGGAAACAACCGTCGCCTGATTCACATCGATTCGCGGGAAATGTTCAGCGATTTATCGAGGATGTGGCTTGTCGTTTGGGTCATCGGGAAAGTGAAAAGATGAAGATCTCTGAAATACATGCGTTGATGATCGAGAAATTCGGTGCGAGCGTGGTGGTCGATCTGAACACGGCAGGGGTCGATCATTGGATCGAGGTGACTCCTGCTTCAATCGTGAACGTCGCAGCATTTCTCAAGACCGACTCGCAACTCAAATTCGATGCCCTGAACAATCTCAGCGGCGTCGATTACTTCGAACCCGATCCGAAGGCGGCGAAGAACATCAAATACGAGCCGCATATCGAAGTCGTCTATCACTTATATAGTTACACTCACAAACATTGGCTGACGCTGAAAGCGAAACTTCCCCGCTGGAAAAACGGGAATGCGGGCGAATTGCCGGAGATCCCCAGCGTCAGCAGCATTTGGGCGATCGCCGACTGGCACGAACGCGAAACCTATGACCTGGTCGGGATCCGTTTCACGGGGCATCATAACCTCAAGCGGATACTGTGTCCCGAGGACTGGGAAGGGCACCCCTTGAGAAAGGACTATGTTTTTCCGCTCGAATATCACGGCATTCGCGGTCACTGATTTTCCCGAATGTCGCCCAATCGGACGTGAAACAGGCCAGTTCAAAAAATAAAAGTATGTCGGCGTATCTCAAGCAACAGATCGCCCGGCGAAATGGATAAACGCAGCAAGAGGGTATCATGAGCTTACAGATCGAAGACCATCGTCTCGTCGAATTCGACGTGCGGACCGACGAAATGCTGGTCAACATGGGGCCGCAGCATCCCAGTACGCACGGCGTGTTGCGATTGCTCCTCAAGACCGACGGTGAAATCGTTCATGAAGTGACCTGTCACATCGGGTATTTGCATCGAAGTGCCGAAAAGATCGGTGAGAATCTCTCGCCGATTCAGTGGATTCCCTATACCGACCGTATGGATTATCTCGCCGGGATGAATATGAATCTCGGTTGGGCGCTCGCCGTCGAAAAGCTGATCGGGATGGAACTCCCCGAAAAAGCGGTCACATTGCGAGTTTTGATCGCCGAACTCGGACGCATCGCCAGCCATTTGGTGGGGATGGGAGCTTATGGACTCGATCTGGGGACGTTCAGCCCGTTTCTGTATGCGTTCCGCGAACGCGAGATCATTCTCGACCTGTTCGAGGAAGTCTGCGGCGCCCGGCTGACGTACAGTTACATCACCGTGGGTGGTGCGACGCACGATTTGCCGGAGTCGATCCCCATTCCTCCGGGTCTGGCATCGCTCACCGGTCGCAGCCAGAACTTGAGGGTCAGTTGGCTGGAAGCTTGCGGTATGTTTCTCGACTGGCTCGAACCGCGCATCCGCGAATATCACACGCTGCTCACTCGCAATCAGATCTTCATCAAGCGGACGGCAGGGCTGGGAGTGCTCGACCGCGAAACGGCGATCGATTACGGTTGCACCGGCCCCGTGCTCCGCGGGAGCGGCGTCGATCACGATCTGCGGCGCGACGGCGAACCGATCTATACGAACATGTATAAAGATTACGACTTCTCGGTCATCGTTGCTCCGTTTAAGGAGGCTCCTTCCGATGTCGTTCTCGGCGACAACTGGTGTCGTTTTTACGTCCGCATGATGGAAGTCGTGCAGTCGATCAAGCTGGTCCGCCAGGCCATGGCGCGTTATGTCAAAGCCGAAGGGACGCATCGCGTTCAGTTCCGCATGAGCCAGAAACTCCCCCATGCCGAGGCGTATCTGGAAACGGAATGCCCTCGCGGTCAGATGGGCTTTTATGTCGTCGGCGACGGGAATGTCGAACCGCTGCGGGCGCGTGCCAAAAGCTCGTCGTTCTGCAATCTCGCGGTGACCGAACCGTTGTGCCCCGGCATGTTCATCGCCGACGTCCCCGCGATTGTGGGATCGCTCGATGTCGTGATGGGTGAGATCGACCGCTGATGCGCGAATAGCACCGCACGTTCTCTGCCTGTCGTCCGATCACGACCGGGTTGCGTAATCCAACTCGAAGAGATCGGCATTACAAGTCGTGCGATAGTCGTGGATGTGCAGGTCAATCGCTGTCGTAAACTGCCGCAGGTCGGCGACCGATCGGTTGCCGTTCCGGGAACAGAATTCTGGATTCATTCCTCAACGTATTGAACGGCAAAAGGTTACGCCGATGGTGGCCTTTTTGCGGAAAATTTCCATCTGCGATGAATTGATGGAAGGTTCCTTCACTTTATCATCCCTCTGATTCAAACAACCCGGCAGCCATAATTTTCTGGTAAATGACTATTGAACAAACGTGGTAGTGATGGTAGTCTACTAACGTGACAAAATTCAGTTGATCTGGAGTCAATACTTTTTCAAGTCGAGAGCATCCCGTAACTCGATCGATTCTCCTGTCTGGCGAAACTTGTCTGTCGAAATAGGGGCAATTATGAACCGCCGCGCGATTGTTTTGTCGATTTGCCTGTTGTGCATAATCAGTTCGACGGCATGGGCTCGCATCTGGACCGACATCCAAGGTCAAACGATGGCCGGTAGCTACAAGGCCTTCAATAAGACGACGGGTATGGTCACGATCACGCTCAATGGCAGGCGGATACCGGTCCCCTTTTCTCAATTGTGCCGGGAAGATCGCGATTTTGTGATTGACGAATTGAAGAAGAAGGGCCGCGATAAAGACGTTGCCAAGTTCGATACGCCGATTCCTGATCCTTCGGAAGTGCAAAATGCTTTCCAGAATGGCGGCCGGCCAGGCCAGCCGAATCAGGATGTGGCCGCTGGTCTCGATGCAGGAAAGGCCGGCATGGTCAATCGTCCTGGAGCTGGCGTTGGGATGCCAGGTGGGCAACCATTCGGACTACCGCAGCCTGGCGCATTCCCCACGCAACCGGGGATGCCGGCAGGTGCTGGACCGATGGCAGGGCGACCCGGCATGTCCTCAAATTTCAGTGGTGCAAATGCGGCGAGAGAGAGCGCGCACGCAGATTGGATGGCGAATATGGAACGTCAGCAACGGGAAAGAGAAGAACGCCGTCTAGCAAGTGAGCAACAGTCAAGGGAGTGGCAAACGCAATTAAAAGAGTCGCAAGCGATGCATGCCGCACAAAACGAGGCACGGCAAGAACGGCATCGCAATTTCAACGAAGCATTAAAAGGCATTCGCACATTCGAACATCAATTGGTGTGCGACGGTTGTAATACAGTATTTGATAAAGAAAAGTACAAAGCAGGAGATCTTTGTCCGCATTGTAATCCACCGTCGGCTCAGGCCAATGCGGGGCCCACGAATGCCTACACGTCGACACCGGCTTACTCGTCTTCCGATCAATCGACCAGCAGTTCGAGCAGCAGCTCGAGTGGTTGGAATCGAAGTCAGGGACGCGCCATTGGAAAGATTATCGCATTAGTCGTCGCCGCGATTGGTGGGATAATCGGCTTGGTCCGTCGCATGGGTGATTGATCGCCGACTTCGCGGCGCATTCTCATTTTGCGGTCAACGTCTTATCTTCGCCCACGGATTTCCCCGCTTCGTTTTCAGCCACCAGGCGGTAGTGATAGATTTCGCCCGCTGACAATCCGTCGGCGTGGCCTATGGCAGTCCGGGGAGTGATCATTTTCCCGCCGTAGGTTTTCGCCGTCTGCATACCGTAATTGGTATCGAGACCATATTCGAAATAGAATTCCGTTTTCCTCCCCAGCGGGTTGAGCCGTCCTTCCAGTTTGGCGCGCCCTTCAACGACTCGGGTGGCTTCTCCCGTCAGGACATGGGGCTTCAAGTCCATTGGCAGGGTGACGGTCTGGTCTTCGCCGATCGTTATGCCGGCGGCACTCTTGGCTACGAGCCGGTAGTGGACTGTTTCCCCCGTCGGCAGTTCGGTGAGGTCGTGAGTGACGTTATACCAATCGTCGTCGGTCTGCATCTCGGCTCCCGCGCCGAAGAATTCGATTTCGCCCAATCCCCAGTGTTCGGCTCGATGGCCGGAAAGAATGCGAATCTTAGCCTGAACCGCAGTGGCATTCAGGTGCCGTTTGAGAAGGAAATTAAAGTTTGGTCCTTCGGGAACAGTCTCGGCGAGCGAACCTTCGAGCAATGGCTGCCACGTTTGACCGTCTGCAGAGGTAAGCACTTCGATCTCCTTTGCGGGCCATTCGGGATGCTGATGAATCTGCACGGATTCGATCACGATCGGTGTTTCGAATGCATACGTGAATTCCTGCGGAGCGGCCGGATTCGTTGCGCTCTTCCACATATGCTGCAGACCGAATCTCCATCCATCCGTCAGTGTGGCGGGATCATCGTCGGAACCATCGGGAGATTTGACCAGACGTCCGCCATTGGCGGGAGTCAGCAACGAATAGTTCCGGTAACCGATTACAAGCTCATCGAAATCGATTGAACCGGTGGGGCGATTCGCGGGATCGACAAAGACCACCATGTGAAAAAAGTCGAGATTCAGATGCTTTTGTATCTCATCGATCGAGCGATAGGCATCGTAACGCGGTGCGTCATTGTTGTTGCCGGCGTATGTCCAGTCGTTGGTATCGTTGTTCAAGCGATACTCGGCATGTTCCCATTTTCCCGATTGAAGAAGTTCGGTGAGATTGTAGCCCGTATAGGCCCAGTTCGAGTGCTTGTAATCGGGGCTAAGCGTCCCGTCATCGGGATTGACTTCGGGATTGATCTGATTCTGCGACCACCAGACAACTTCGGTCCCGTGCGGTTGCCAGTCGTTCCCGCGCACAGAAATGCGCACGATCGCATCTCGAAAATCGGGATCGCCGGCGGCTAAGAATGCCGAGGGTATCGGAGTGAATCGTCCGGGATACATGTATTTTGCGAGATGCACCGTGCCGATTGCGTCGTCGTGATTGTGGTCATCCCTCTGAATGGCGTTATAGCGGATGTGACCCCGCGAGGCGCCCCCCTCCTTAAAATGCTGATGTTGCGAGTCCCAGCTTCTCCAGCCGTTCCAGCCTTCGTCCCAGCTTTCGTAGTAGTAGGCACCCAGCCGGGGAGGCAACGGCTTGGCGTCGGTTCTGCTCCCGTATGACGACGTCGGGCCGAACTCGATGTAATAGTCGGTGGGAAGGGCATGCGGATGAATTCGTCCATTGACCGAGATGCCCGTGTTTCCCAGCAGCGTCGCCGGGCGAGATGCGATCTTTGGCGCCTGCTTTTCGGCCGACTGCACATCGGCTTGAGCGCAGGTCCAGAGAAGGGCGACACAAGCGAGCAGTATACCGCAGCGTCTTAACGGGTCACATGGTTTCACAGGGTACATGGCGCCTCCTGAAGTCAATGAGTCGGCAGGATTTCGATGCGGGCTATTTCGAGCAAAACGGAAAAATCAACAGCATGCAAGATTAGCCACTGCATGCTGTTGTGAGATCAGTTCGTTGTCGTGGCCACGATGATTAGAATTCGCCGATGACTTCGCCGCCCGACCGCGAGACGAGCGCATCGTAGACATTGACGTCGAGGCTTTCCGAAATGAATCGAACGGCCCCGTCACCCAGCAAGTGATGAGCGCCCCCTTCATGCATGCTCGATGGGCCATACAACTGGCCGATCGAATTGGGGAAGATGCCCCCCGGGAAATAAGGTGTATAGTTGATCGATACCGTATTGCCGGCATAAACGGGACTGGTGAGATCGGTCCACCGGGCCACGACCGTGGCGGTCGTGCCGTCGATCCAGACGGCGTTTTCCTCGCGAGTTTCCGCGATGAAAATCGTATTCGATGTTCCGTCGGTGATATCCTTGAAACCGGTTTTTGATCCGGGGTACAGCGTACCTTCAGGGGGTTCCGCACCGGCCAGTCCGAGGACTCTTTTGGCTCCCAATGCCACGTAATTGCGAATCGCGAACTGATCGAATCCGACCGTGGTAACGTACAGAGGATCTTTCGAGAAGCGAGGGCCAGTGTAACTGGGGCAGAAGTACGAATTCACGATCGTCGCTGCCATCGTCCGATTCGCCGGACTGAGAGACGAAACGTTGTAGTTGATGTTGTTGTAGAGGTTGGCCTGATCGATATAGGGCAGAATCAGGCTGGCAAAGCTGTGCAGATGAATTGCCGGATCCGTGGGGCCGCTCGCCGGATAATTCCACACCCCCCTGGCGATGCCGCTGGTGCTGCTGGGAGGAAAAACCAGAAACGAGCTTTCGTAATTGTGCAGGGCCAATCCGATCTGTTTCAAGTTGTTTCTGCATTGAGTTCTACGGGCCGCTTCCCGGGCCTGCTGGACAGCCGGCAAGAGCAAAGCGATCAGAACCGCGATAATGGCGATGACCACCAGCAGTTCGATGAGAGTAAAACCGACGCGGCGCTTGATATTCGATCGTAACATGCGTTTGCTCCTGGGGGCACGCCATCTTGACGCTTATGGGATTGAATTCATCCAATCGTTCTAACGTTATACTTCACGGCTTTGAACAGCACGCGATACACACTTAATAATTCTAACACAACCTCTGTACTGCGTGATTTTCTGCAAATCTTCAGACCATTTTGCGGGTACAACCGGTTGTGTCAGGGTCTCTTGGAAGTTGCCCGACCGTCAATTGACTGAGTTGGGGTGGAGTCGTCGGAAGGTGAGCAATTTCAGGGGCTCCAAGGTGGGAAAACTCAATCAATGAGTCTGCCGTTTTTGGCAATCAATGTCAAGCGTGTCAAACTGAAATCGTCCTTCGGATTGACAGGTAGGCACATACCGGCATTCAATGTCTTTCCGGGATGTTCGGCGTGCCGCAGGCGATCAGCATTCGCCTTGCTTTCGCCCGGAATTGCTCACGAATGTCGCGCGTCGGGGGACGGCAGCGGCTCGAATCGAGCCCCACCAGCTCCATGCAGAGCTTATCGAGATAACCGTCGCCGCTCGTGACGTGTTCCATCTCGGCCCATAACTCCATGAACGGCATGATCACTTTGACCATTTCGCGTTGAGCTTCCACATATTGACCAGACTCGAGCAACTGCCACAAATGGACTCCGAATTGCGGCCAATGGTTGCAGATATGCAGTTCGATGCTCCGCGCGCCGAGGATATGGCTGCTGACAAACCGGCATTGATTGTCGATGACCGACATCCGGCCGGAGAATCGCGAGACGGCCGATTCGAACTCCATGAAGCCTTTATCGGGAGAGCTCCACTTCAGTCCCACGACGTTTGGCAATTCGAGCAACCGATCGACCAGGCTCGCCGAGACCCCGAGACTGGTCCAGTACGTGTTGTAAACGATGATGCCGACTTCGGGGGCCGCACGTGAAGCGGCAAGAACGTATTCCCAAAAATCGCCTTCGGTATGCGAAAAGTAAAACGGAGGAGAGACCTGAATGAAGCTCGCCCCCAATCGCTGTGCCGTTCGGGCCAATTCGATCAGTTCGCGGGTATTCGTCGTTTGTGCCCCCATCGCAACGGGGACTTTTCTATTGGCGGCCTTGATGACGGCATCGGCGACTTGAAACCGTTCGGCCAGGCTCATCGTCGAGAAATCGCCGGCGGCTCCACCGGCCAGCATCACGCCCGTCCCTTCGGTCACTCCTCCTTCCAGCAGAAAACGCACATGCCGTTCGATGCCCGGCAGATTCAATTCCAGATCATCGTCGCGAAACTGCGTCGGAATCGTGACATAACAACCGCACAATCGAGCTTGCAACTCTTGTCGGAGCGACATAATCGTCAATCACTTCCTTGGGTTTGAAAATACTCGAGCATCAAGCTTTCACTTCCGAGTGGTACAGCGCAAATCCGGCCTGCTGATAATTGGGCATCGCGGCGGGATGATCTTTCGAGCACGTATGCAGCCAGAATCGCCGGGGATTGTAGTTCCATGCCGTGTCGATCATTTTCTGGAGGAAATATTTCCCCAACCCTTGTCCGATAAAATCCCGCACCAGTCCGAACTGCACCATCTCGATCTCGCCATCGATATTTCGATCGAGTTCGGCGAAGCCGGCGGGAATGTCATTGACGCCGAGAACATGCACTTCAACCAGCGGATTGGCCAAACGTTCGGCGAGTTGTTCATCGGTCAGTTTTTTCTTGCTGATCCAGTCGTAGTCGTCACCCACCGCCTCGTAAAGGAAGCGGTAATATTCGGTCGTCGGATGGCGGACGTGCAGCACCGACACCCCCGCGCGCGGAGGATCAACCACGACTCCGTTGTGGGCGAACATCTGCAAGTACCAGACCGTGATCATCTCGCCGGTTTCCTCGTGAAATGAATCTCTTCCGTGCCGACTTTCATGGATTGCGACGATAAAGCTTATCAAAGGTCCCGCGCGGATTCATCTGATCCCTGCTGGACATTATACATGAGCAGCCGTATCTTCGTCGGCATGACGTGTGTGACTTCGACCGTTATGTTTGGCATCAAGGCGTCAGTTTTATGCCCGAGACATCTCCTCAACCGCCATCGGCTTCTTTGCTGTTTCGCATTCGCGTCTTCTTCGGGCTGTTACTGGGACTGCGCAAGCACGACTTTCGCTCCGCCGGCACGTGGATTGATACGATGTATCCGGGAAAGTCGCTTCTCGGTCGATACATCAGTTTTGTGGGATGGGCTCTCACACAGATGTGGTGCCGGATTCCCGATTCCCTGATGACGACCACGTTTGCTCCCACCGTTTCGCGCACTCCCTTCTGGCTGATGCAGGGGAATCCGCTGGAAAATCATCCGTGGAAAGCACACCCTGAAACGAAACTTCCCGCGCACGTGCATGTCGTCGTTATCGGTGCCGGGTTTACCGGCGGGTCGCTCGCCTACCATTGGGGACGATATGCTCCCGCCGACGGCAGTCTCAAGATGGCCGTCCTCGACATGGGAGACGCCGCGAGCGGTTCGTCGGGTCGGAACGAAGGACTTGTCGTCATGGGTCGGTATTGCTACATGGTCTATGGGACCGTCCTCAAGCATCTGCATGAAGTCCGTCCCGATCTCTCACCTGCAGATCGCGACCAACTCGCCCGGCAATTCGGCATCGCCTACAGCAAAGCCGCGTATCGCAATGGCGACCTCGTCGAGCAGACGATCAAATCCAATGGCCTCGATTGCGAATACGCCCGCGCAGGCTGGGTGCAGGCGCGCGACGCCGATCAGCAGCAGTCGCTGGCCGATTCGGTCCGCATGGCGCAAGAAACCGGCATGACCGATTGGACCACGATCACTCCGGAGGAGGTCGAACGGCTCTCGGGCATGAAGGTCAAACACAACGCCGGCTTTTCGATTGCCGCCGCTTCGTTTCATCCTGCAAAGTGGGTCTGGTCGTTGCTCACCAGTGCGATGCAATCGGGGCGGGTCGAGTTCTACTCGCGGACAAAAGTCTTCAAAGTCGAACGCAACGGCGACGGTTACCGCGTGCATACATCGCGGGGAGTCATCGACGCAGATCATGTCGTCAACGCGACCGAAGCCTACACGCCGTTGCTACATCCGCAGTTTCACGACCGGATTCTTCCGACACAGACACAGGCGGCCAGCGGTCTCGGCGGGCCTGAGAACATCAAGCCGCACGTCGGCATCAGCGGGACCCGCGCGTTTTTCGCCAGACACGACGATGCGGTTCTCATCGGTTCGGACGCCACGCGCGTTCCCGATCGCGAAGCGGGGATCATTCAGCCGTCGCGTTTCATCACCAAGTTTCTGCTGGGGGAGATGGAGAGTTATTACGGACCGTATCGGTACCACATCACCAACGAATGGAGCGGGACCGTCAGTTACACTCCCGATGAATTTCCGATCGTCGGTGTGATGGATGGATATCGCCAATACATCATCGGCGGCATGGCCGGTTCGGGAACGGCGGTCTCGTTCAATGCAGGCCGCTGCATCGTGAATCGCATTCTCGGCAAGACCGACGAACTCGACGATTACCCACCGGAGTATTTCAGTCCGACGCGATTACTCGATCCGCAAAATCATCGCTGGCCTGAGGTCGAGCGTGTGACAGCGAGCGGGCCACTCTAACCGCGGCGAGTCTTCTGTCGCCGACGAATGGCAATCAACCCCAGTACGCCCGTCCCGAGCAAAGCCAGCGATGAGGGTTCGGGGACGGCGGTTGCTTCGCTGATCGACCAGTCGAAGGTTCCATTCGCTAAGAAATCTGCAGCAGTAAACACGCCTCCAGTGGCCCCGCTGTAGCCGTAGATGCGTACGCCATAGATCCCGGCGAGTGTGGGAAAGGTGGTCTGCCATGTTCCGCTCGATCCGGAAACGTTATAGAGGCCATCTTGCGCGTAAATCCAAGGATCTATAAAAACGTACCTCTCAATCGTAAAGCCGTGGCCGTCAAAAGCGCCACCGGCACCGGACGATAGAATGGGAAAAATATCGTAATTCACCGTCAGTGTGAACGGGGCATCGGGCCCGGTGAAGCGATAATCCCATAAGGTAGAGACATTCCAGGTGCCTCCCGTGAAGGAGCCGCCGGGAGTTGTGTTACTCACGGCCCAGCCGACGTCGTTGAAGTCGACGTGTCCGCTGGTGGCACTCGACCACGTGGCGCTGACGAATCCCTGGGCATCAATGGACATATCAGGGATTGAAACACTCAACGATGTCGAACTCGATAAGGGATCGAGCGTTCCCCCCTGGGTATCTACGTCTTCCTGATGATCGGAATCTGAAGTTGCTGTGGTATCGTTATGCAACTCCCCATCCAATATCACGTTGGTTTGCGACTCAATGGGCGTGATCAAATCCGCTTTGGCGGAGAGGCCCGACAATAATGACAGCGTCACCATCCAACAAACTGAGCGCACACGAATCATGAATCTTCCCCAAATCGCTTTGGATTTTGGCCATCGAGCCGACGAACACCATGCACGCCAACCGGAGTAGCAATCTTCAAACTTGCGTTACAAAAATAAACATCGACAAGCACTTGCAACGCGGCAATTACCCAAACTAACACTTTTCCATATTTGAGCAATTCACAAAGCCGTGATTTCAGCAATTTTGGAAAAAATATCGGACCTACTTCTGAGCGGCTTCAAATCGAAAGCTGAATAAATCGGCGTCTTTCATCACGACCTTCAGTCGAATCGGTTTCCCCGCGAGCGAACCGACGTTGGCGCTCCCTTTCCAATGGACGACGTGATCCGTGTCGTCACCAAATATCTCGCCGCTGTCGGCAAGCGTGTATCCCTCGATCGGTTGGCCGTCTGCATCCTGCAGCTCGATCTGTACGCTGCCCGCAGCCGAGGTCGAGTAATTGATCGTCAACCGATTCTCCGCGAAAATCAGCGGATGCGTGACGAATTCACCCCCGCTAAATTTGGCGTGAACCGAAGCGATGCCATCCTCGCGCAAGACGCCGCGGCGGATCAGCACGTCGTCGGTTCGGTAATGCTCGAAATAATAGAGCGACATTTCTCCCGGCCCGGTCGGAACCAGCGATGGCCCCGCTTCAATCGCCCGGTCGTGCCAGTTCTGCTTGTCGAGTCCCGGGCGAATGAACGCCTCGCGAAACCGCCGATCCCAATGCACCGTATCGCGACTGAACATGAACACGATGTCCGAGACCCCGGTCACGATCCATTTCGGGTCGGGCTTACGGCTTTCCATAAATCGCTTGGGGAACATCAGCAGAATATCCGGTCGACGATAATACGGCGTCGCCGCGTTCTTGTAGAGATGTTCGATATCGCCCGGCCCCAGATCAATGAATTCGAGCGGCGTCCACGTCGTGAAATCTGTGGAAGAAGCCCGGCGAATGTGACGTATGCCGTTCAAGAATCCCCGTGGGTAGGCGAGATATTGCTGCCGTGCGGAGTCCCACAAGACGATGTTATGCGCATCGAATTCGCCTCCCGTGAGCATGGGTGTATTTTTTAATCTTTTCCAATGAATGCCATCCGGAGAAACGAGTCCGTACATCCCCGCCCCCTCGCCGCCGGCGATCGTCGAGACCCCTTTGTAACGTTCGTCCGGTTTGGCGGCGGGATTCTCATCCTTGAAGACAGAGAGCACGTATCCCAACTTGCGATCCTCGCCGCTGCTCCAGACGATGTTGTTCTCTTTCGAACCTTTGAAATCAAAGAGACCGAGCTGCGGTTTGGTCCAGTTCACGCCGTCTTTGCTCTCGGCGTAGCCGGTGTAAAGCGGAGCCGAGTTAAAGTTTGTGCGGTACCACATACGGTACAAATCGCCGTCCTTGATGACGGTCGGATCGTACATCGTCGAATCTTCCCAGGGCTGATCCCTGCGGAGGACGATTTCCGCAGGCCGCGGCGAATGCAGCTTGAGTTCGAGGCCCGTCATCGATTCGATCAGCAAGTCATCCCACATCAGTTGCAGTTGTGAACCGATTTCAATCGGCCCCTTTTGTTCGTCCTCAGCCGCCGCGGCCATCGATTGAAGACCGTAGACCATTGCCAGAAGTGCGGGGACGATGAATTGTTTTCGCGGATGCATGGTAAGTTCCTCTTCCGTGTGGCACGCTGCCGGGGAAACACTGCGAGACATCGCTAGTGGGGAGAACGGAATGAAAGGATCGACAGAAAACCCCTGCGGGTCGCGCGGGGCGAGGAGAGGTCTTCCGTAAACGATGTCAGCATCCACCCCGGTCAAATCGGAGCGCAAGCGGTGGTTACTCTGCGCGCGGAAAAGCACTCAGTCTTTTCAGGTCGTTGCGGAATTCAGAATCACTTGACTGCCCTCACTATCAGTCGAGCAGTGTGTCCACGTCAATCCCAGCCACTTCCAGCAACCTCAGTCCTTCCTCTAAATACTCGTCGAGCACATTCTTATCTGTCATCTGAACGACGGCACTTTCAGGGGTGTCGAACGTGTCACTTATCTCCTGGTATTGTTCCAGGAAATCGGCGAAGGGAAAGTCGCCTCTCCCGGCGTACATGATCAGTGCAAGGGTATTGATGACAGCGACGGATTGGCGCTGGATAAAATTCGTCAGATTCTTTTCCGCCTCAG